>NZ_JPIL01000002.1:0-124806 GCF_000742455.1 Vibrio sp. OY15
ACAAATTGTTCAAGAGTGATTCGGCACGCGTGGCATTTTTACTATGCGTTAGTTTTAGTGGTTATGGTGGTATGCGGATGCTTAGGTATTGCGTGCCTCATACCTTAACAAGGCGTTAGGCGCATTGATGTTCGATTATGGCTGTGTATAAACGCCTTTGTTTTTAAGATTTATTAAAGGAGGAGAGTTTGATTAAGTTAGTTACCGGTATTGATGATATTGGGACAATGAATGGGAAGTCAGAAGGGTGGACGTTTTTGTCCTTTGATGAGCAATACCTCCAAGAATTTAATGACAAAGCTCAAATTCTCCTTGAGAAAAGCAAGCTAAAAAGTTTTCATGCTAAAGAGTTTAAAAGGAAAAAAACTGACTTTTACAAAGAATTCCTTCAGTTGATTAGAAGTGTTATTGATAAAGATCAAAACTCATTTATATGTTGTACATTATCGGATGAAGCTTGGAAAAATGATTTTAAATGCTTTTGCTCATCGGTTATATCCAAATCATTTAATGAAGCAGGTATTGAAGATGGCGGCTTTGTAGAAGCCGCAGAAAAATTGGCCCAACCCATGTTTACTTATTCAAGAAGGTTTCCTCAATACCCAGATGTAATTCTTACTCGTATCGATGTTGACCGAGATTCAATTTTATCAAGAATTGACTCAAGTAAACTTATTGTAAATGACAACGAGATTTCAAAAGATACACCAATATTCGCATCCTTTAATGCGTATTCGGCTAAACAATTTCCGCACGCACCAAAGATTGAACGGACAGCAATACGGGTCTTGAGTGATGAAAATTCCTTTTTGATTCAGGCTGCTGATATGTTTGGTAATTTTTCGACAGCTTTTGTTGCAAAAATCTTAGGCAAGAATTCTAAGTCTAACAACTTGAAAGCTGAATGCTTTGAGAAAGTTTTTGGTGACTTACTAGATACATCAAAAATACCTAACATGGTTGAGCTCAGTGACGATGATGTAGTGTTGAAAAAAGAAGGTGCCTTTAATTTTACAATAGCGTATCAATAAATACGCCTAACAAAGCATTTAAGAGTGATTCGCAACGCTTGGCAGTTTCGCTTCGCTCAAGTATAGCCAAGCGTCGCTCACACCTTAATGCGGCGTTAGGTGCTTAGGAGGTAAAATGAAACTCAATAATCTTGATCGAAAAATTAGTATGTTGTGTCCAACTTGTGGTTGTAAAGACTTCAATTTTGATGAACATGATGAAAACGGGCTTGTTACTTGTACTCAGTGTGAACGCCAGTTGACTCGTGCAGATCTTGTCGCAGAAAATTCTGAATTAATCGCAGAAACTCAAAACGAGATTGCTAAAGAAGCACAAAAGCAAATTGAAGCTGAAATGAAAAAAATGCTTAAAAATGCATTCAAAGGAAACAAGAATATAAAAATTAGATAGGGGCATTAGCTGTATGGACTTTGGTGACGGTATCGCACTTGTGGCCTTGGGGCTTTCTGGGTACGCAACATGGCGAATGATTCAATTTAACAGGAGACAAGACTCTCTAGTTGAAACTCAGAATAAGCTTAATAAATTGCTTTTAGCTAAGGAAACCGAAGAAGTTATCGATGATCGCAAAGCCGATTTAGGTGCATCGATCATTAAGTTGGGGAATCATAAGTATCGGTTGAAAATTTGGAACAAAGGAAATGCCGAAGCCAAAAATGTAACGGTAGAATTCCCAGACGGCAACGAACTAGTTCCAGAATCTGAGTTGCAGAGCAAACTTCCTTATGAGTCGCTCGAAACGCATGCATCCATTGAGTTATTGGCAGCTGTACATATGCAAACACCAAGAAAGCACAAGTTGAAACTTGGCTGGTCTGACGAACACAGAAATAAAAACGAAAAAATCGTATATCCAACACTTTAGAACGCACCTAACAAGCAATTTAAGAGGGATTCACAACGCTTGGCACTTTTGCTTCTACTTCAAATTTAGTGTTTATGGCACAATGCTTTAGGTTTGTGTGTAGGCGTTGTTCACCCCTTAATTGGGCGTTATTTCCGCAACGGATCTCTCAGGCTGTATGTACGTGGTTGTAGCCTAAGAGTGAAAGTGGCGGGGTAATAGGGTGGAAAAGCGGCGAAAAGGGCGAATATTGGTCTTTTCCATGCTAGCCTTAAAGCGCTTTAAGCGCACCTTAATATGGCGCAGCAATTAAAGAGTGACGCTAAAGCGATTTAAGGTAGTGAGCTGCCAAATACTTCGGCTTCGATTTTTGCCTGCATACCGAAAATTTCTCGTCATATCAAAAGATTAGGCGTAAACATAGCCGACTTTAGTTGCGGAATAACAAGACGTTCAAGGCGATTCGAAACGCATTGGGGTTTTAGTGCCCAAATAGGCACGGATTTATCAGAGTTTATTTTAGGTTAGGGTGGATCTGCGTCTCTCACACCTTAACTGCGCGTTAGTCGCCAGAAAAAGCTAGCTGTCAAAATCATGTTTCTAAGCTCAAAATTTGGCTGCTTGTTGTTCGGTTCTCAGGTTCATCGTTGTTGGTCCAAACTCATTTTCAGCGGTTTTAAGTCCAAAGCTTTGCAATTGTCCTAGCGGTTGTTTTGTTCTTTGGTGCTGACAGAACAGGGCAATCGAGAGTCTGTTTTTGGTTGCAACTCTGCTCTGTGAGTTTGTTGGTTCAAAAGCTGATCTACTCGCTGAAAAGGCGTTTTCTCTGGTGTGGTAAGTTCCACGTGGTTTCAGTGACTTTGTTGAAAGTCCGCACTGTGAGATTGGCCTTCCAAAAGCGCTTTTGGGGGTTGTCAGCCTGTTTTCTACGGCGTTGTTTGTTCCAAGTGGTTTCATTGAGTAGCTGCTTTGAGACTACGCCTGACTTAAATGCATCAAAGCACATAAAGTTTGTTGTTCACAAAGTTTAGTTCGGCTTAAAATTGTCGCTCGGTGCCTCGCGACTAACAAACTGCTCAAGAGGGATTCGCAACGCGTGGCATTTTTACTATGCGTTGGTTTTAGTGTTTAAGGTGGTATGCGGCGGCTTTGGTATTGCGTTGCTCACCCCTTAACAGGGCGTTATACCCTTGAAAGGAGTTGGTATTGAAATCGTATGTGGTTAGTGAAAAAGTCCTGAAAAAAGCGATGCTTACCCTCTATCATCGTATCGTTGAACAAGAGAATGATGGGGTACTTGATCTAAACAGATATAAGTTTCATGCCTTTGATCGTGACATGGAAGTTCAAGTGCCTGAAGTAGTTGATAGGCAAAGATCTATACCAAAAGTTAACTATGCAGCTTATGTTATGAGGATGGATGAACTGGGCTACATCAAGAGAGATGGTATGAGTTTTGTGTTTACTGATTCAGGGTTTTTAGCGGCTAGCAAGTTGGCTTATCCAGTTAGGGTATGGTTTAAGACTCATTGGCTTGGACTATCAGGCTTAGTTGTAGGTATTGCAGCCTTAGTCGTTGCGATCAAGCAGTTACCTTGAGTACGGGTATAACAAAGCATTTAAGAGTGATTCGCAACGCTTGGCGCTTTCGCTTCGCTCAAGTATAACCAAGCGCTGCTCACACCTTAATGCGGCGTTATGTGCTTGGAGGGAAGTTTATAGTGCAGTGGTTTCAAGAATACAAAGAGTTGGTGTTTTCAAAAGAAACGTCAGTCGAAAAAATAGATAAGGCTATTCGCTTAAAGTTCGAGAATTTGCCTAAGTTTCTCTATAAATATCGATCAGTAGATGAGTACTCGCTCAAAAACCTAGAGGAAGATAGCGTCTGGTTATCAGACCCTAGAAATTTCAATGATCCATATGATTGCTCGTTTAAGAAAAAAGATGAGTTAGACCCATATGATCCAACATTAATTTTAGATATGGCTTTTGAAGCAGGAATCCTATCTAAGGAAGATCAAGAGTCAATTGATGCTATTTTAAATACTGACAACCCCATGACTAAGCTCATGGAACTCAGTTATCCTGACCGTCCGGAGTTTGGCAAAACAATAGGTGATGCTTTAGCTGCTACATTAAAAAAGCGCGGGCTAGGCATGATTTCAGAACTTTCTGAAAACATGAAGCAAGCCTTTAAAGTGTGTTGCTTCTCGGAAGATCCTACATCAATTCTTATGTGGTCTCATTACGCTGATTACCATAAAGGCTTTTGTATAGCCTATGATTTCAGCGCTTTGGGTAATGATGATTTACGGACAAGAATGCTTTATCCCGCCATCTATTCAGAAAATATGTTCGATGCTTCAGGTATATTTTCTCAAGAAAAAACTATCAATAATATTTTGTACATAAATCAAGCTGCTCTTGTAAAAAGCCAAGAGTGGTCATATGAAAAAGAATGGCGTTTAGTCTTCAGTAATGGAATGTTGCAGAAAGAGATGGGTTATCAGGTTCCCAAGCCTAAATATGTAATTCTCGGCACAAAGATAGCCAAAGATGATGCGGATAAGGTAATAGACATCTGTGAACGGAAAGGTATTGAAGTAAAGCAAATGCAAATGTCTCCAGTGCTTTATAAACTAGATTATCACACAGCGAAACTTCGCACATAACAAGCAATTTAAGAGGGATTCACAACGCTTGGCATTTTTGCTTCTACTTCAAATTTAGTGTTTATGGCACAATGCTTTAAGTATGGGTGGTAGCGTTGTTCACCCCTTAATTGGGCGTTATGTTTAAAAGGAAAGTTTATGATTCATTGGTTTACAACCGTTTTCTCTCAACCTGCTCAAAAAGCGCAATTATTTTCGATCGTATTATCTGCCTTTGTAGCCTTTTCAGTTCTGTTACTAAATCAGTGGTTTACATCGCGTAGAGCTAGAAAAGACCATATGATCAATAAAATAGAAGAGTTTTATGAAGCTATAGGTGAATATGAAAGTGTGCTTTCGAGCTATTCAATACTATGTTTGCTCAAAGCAAAGATAGTAGTCAGTTTCAAGAGGTCCTAGATCGGCTTCAAACTGCAGTACAGAGAGTTGAAATGTATGTAGGGTTACACTTCCCTGAAATAAATTTTGACAGTAAAGCGCATACAAAATTAATGCAGACTGCCTATTACAATTTGAGTTACGCGAAGGCAAATAGAAGTGGGTATGGTAATAATGACTCCATACACAAAATGGATAGTGTTAATCAGCTTCTGGATAAAGTGCGAGAAAATACCAGCCATATAAAAAAAGATGCACAAGCACTTATGAAACGCCATAAACATTAAACATAACAAGTTGTTCAAGAGTGATTCGGCACGCGTGGCATTTTTGCTATGCGTTAGGTTTAGCGTTTAAGGTGGTATGCGGAGGGCTTAGGTATTGCGTGCCTCACACCTTAACAGAGCGTTATATGCAAGGAACGGAGGTCAATTGAATTATCCTATTTTATACATATTTTCGGGTCTCCCAGCTTCAGGTAAATCGACTCTTGCTAAGCTGTTGGCGGTTAAAGTGGGTGCTACGTATGTTCGCATTGATACAGTAGAGCAAGGGCTTCGAGATCTTTGTAACTTCAAAGTTGAAGGTGAAGGGTATCGTTTAAGCTATCGTATAATCAGAGACAATTTAGAGCTTGGGATTAGCTGTATCTCAGACTCTTGTAATCCTATCGAGCTTACGCGACGCGAATGGCAGGAAGTCGCAGAAAGTGTGGGGGCTAAATTCATCAATATTGAAATTAGTTGCTCAGATAGCAGTGAACACGAACAAAGAGTCATCACTCGTAGAAGTGAAGTAACAAACCTAAAATTACCTGACTGGAAACAAGTGCAGAACCGTCATTATGAAGCTTGGAAAGCCGATGTAATCAAAATAGACACGGCAGGTAAAAGTATTGAAATAGCTTTCGCCGAACTAACTGAAAAGCTAGGCGTGTGAAATGGCATATAACAATAAATTTAAGAGTGATTCACAACGCTCGGCGCCTTCACTTCCAGTGAGTTTAGTATTTATGGCACAATGCTTTAGGTCTGGTGGTGGCGTTGTTCACCACTTAATGCGGCGTTAGTTTGCTAAAGGCTAGCGGTTAACTAGCCTAAGCTTGCTCTCACATCTGCAATGGTGATGAAGAGTTTGTTTTCAGCATCTTGAAATGCTTGAAAACCATAGCGTTCATAGAAATGTTTTGCTCCATCTTTGGCATCAACGATAACAACTGGAAATGCAACGCTATCACTAGCGGCTAATAGCTTTCTGAGTGCGTCGATAAGCAGCCACTCACCAAAGCCTTTCCCTTTGTATCGGTCATCGACAGCAAGACGGGCAACCAGACCACCAGAGGTGGATGATTGGTGCTTTTTTTGTAACTTATCGGGCAATGCCTTTAATTCAATTGGCGTCATTGTAAGCGTGTAAAAGCCTATGACATGTGAGTTGTCGTTATCATCTTCCAAAACAAACGTTCTGGTGTTGTCCTTCTTTGCTTGCTGACTCGCCATTACTTTTAAGTAATTATTGAGAGCTTCGATGCCACAGTTGAATCGGTTTCTATCGTGTTTAGCTTTATCTAGAAGTACCGTATTCATCATTGAATCTTGCTCTCGTATCGATCAGCAGCAGCTTTTAGTTTTGAGTTCTGTGTTTCAGGACGGTCTAAAGCTTCCATGAGCAACATCGCATCTGCTTGGCTCAGTTTAAAAGCCTGCTCACGTTCGATGACTTGTTTAGCTTTTTCGATTGCAGCGCTTAGAACAAACGAGTTGATGCTAGACATGCCGGCTATCGCGGTAGCCTTAGTCAGTAAGTCTTGTGTATCGACATCAACTCTAGCGGTGATGCGAGGCAAAGTAGTAGCCATAATGTTATCTCCTATTGTGTCAAAATGTCACATGCGTATTATGGTCTTAAAGCGTGCAATAAGCAATCTCTGTGTCACTTTGGCACTCAAACTAACAAACAATTTAAGAGTGATTCAGCACGCTTGGCATTTTTGGTTTGGGTTTAGCTAAGTGTTTACGGTGGTAAAATGAAGTACCGTGGTCGCGTACTTTACACCTTAATTGGGCGTTAAGTGTAATCAACAATAGTGACATCAAAAAGTAGGGAAGTATGAGTATTAATGTAAAGTGGGATGGTGATTGTCGTTTTAAAGTGTCAACTGAAGACGGATTTACGTTTAATGTTGACGCTACAACTGAGAAAGCCCCTTGCCCAACGGAAGTTCTATTGTCGGCTTTAGGTTCATGCAGTGCTACGGATGTCGTCTTGTTACTGCAAGATCAAGGTTTTGAAGTTAAAGGCCTAGAAAATACGGTTACTTTCTCCCTAACGGAATCAGAACCTCGTTTATATAAATCGGCAAACTTACACTTTACAGTAAATGGCAGTGGTTTTAAGGAGTCTGACATTTTGCGAGCAGCTCAAGAAGCGGTGGAAAAGCATTGTCATGTTTGTCTTATGTTGAGCCCTACGATCGATATCACTTGTTCAGCTGAAGTGGGTAAAAATTGCAACTAATAAACTGTTCAAGAGTGATTTGCAGCGCGTGGCATTTTCACTATGCGTTGGTTTTAGTTTTTAAGGTGGTATGCGGCGGCATCGGTATTGCGTTGCTCACACCTTAATGTGGCGTTACTTTTCCATGTTTCAGCCAATCAGCTATATCCTACTTTAGTAATATACCTGACAAGGTTCAGTCCAAAGACGTACGGGTGCAGAGCTTCGCAAACACACCTTTGCCCCATTCCGCCTTAGTGCGATTACTCAGCAACGAGTTACGTTGCGGAGTTTGCAATATGTGAAGTTATGGCAGACACCAGAACGGCGCTGCACGGGAACTCCCAATTTCTTTCGTTGCGCAACAAAACACATCTTCCTTAAATTTGCATAACTATATAGCTACGGTATTCATCGATAAGCAAGATTTTGGAAATCGGTTTACCTACTAGTAACTGTCGTTTTTGTTCAATCTTTTAAATCACCCATCACCTACTATTTTCGGCATAGAAAGCGGCACTTCATCTCTGATGTAGTTCCTTCATTCGTAATAACACTACATCCGTAGTTAGGAAAAAATAGCCATGCTAGAAATCAAACCAATCGAAACACTAGAAGTAATTAATGAACTAAAAAAACAGTATTTCGAACAATCGACAGCGCCACTTGATGGTATGTGGCACTTTGGTTTTGTTCCTATGTCCTCTCATTACGGATTTTATGAGGACGATACTTTAGTTGGATTCTGCTGCATTAACGGTGATGGCTATATGTTGCAGTTCTATTTGTCACGGGCAGCCCACATTCAGGCGAGAGAGCTGTTTACCTTGATTGCAGAGCAAAACAGCTCAGTAGTCGGTTCCATTAAAGGTGCATTTGTGAGTACAGCCGAACCTCACTATCTATCGCTTTGCTTAGATAACTCCTCTTCATTTAAAGTAAATGCGTTAATGTATCAGCAAGTTGCTCCATTTATTTCTGAAAGCGCAACAGGTTTAGATTTAACGCTCGCAAGTCAGGAGCAACTGGATGAGTTCGTTGAATTTGCGGTTAGTAATATTGGTGCTCCAGCACAATGGTTGTCTGAGTACTTCGGTAATCTAATTAAACGAGAAGAGCTTTGGGGGTATTGGAAGGACGGTAGGTTATTAGCCACGGGTGAGTGTCGCCTATTTGATGAGCATCAAACTAAATATGCAGACTTAGGGATGATTGTAGCCGAGTCAGAACGAGGTCAGGGGATTGCCACTTGTGTACTAAACCGTTTAGTAAGCTTAGCCAATGAACGTGGTTTAATTCCTGTCTGTTCAACTGAAAGTGGTAACTTGGGTGCTCAAAAAGCGATTCACCGAGCAGGACTAGAGCCTTTAAACCGCATTATCCAGATGGAATTTGACCACCAATAGACAGTTAATGGATAAGCCCTTGCCCCAATCTGGTCAGGGCTTATTTGTGAAAATGCTAACCTGGCATATAGTGATAGTAGATGCCGCGAACTGATTGAGAGTATTATGATCCACTGGCTAAGGCCTTCAAAGATACCCGAAATTGCAAAATACATAGAGTGTTATTGGCTAATTGAAAAGCGTCCCGATGCCAAGAGTTTCGATTACCCGAAATTAAACCCTGACCCATCCGCTCACCTGATCATTTCTCCCGCCAAACAGGCCTACCACTACGATATGAACCCTGGCGCGGCAATTGGTAAAGGGAGCCACTGGTTGTTTCCCCATAATCAGACACTTCAACTCGATCATTCAAAACCTTTTGTCCACCTTGGAGTCAAGTTTCATATTGGAGCTTTCTATTCACTGAAACTATTCTCAGATCAACGGCCGCTACTTGATTGCGTGGAAGAAGTACAGCTAAGTACACTGTTTACCGATCTATTTGAGGGAGAGGTGAAACTGATTGAATTGGCACGAACTAATCCAGATCTATGTTGTAAAAAATTGGATAGTCTGTTTTTGCCGTTGGCTTTGAACAGTCATGAGGATCAACATAGCCATATTACACGCAAAGCCCTTCAAGCGTTGGACTCAGGATCAATTTCTAAACTGGGTAACCAACTATACTGCTCGCAGCGTACATTAGAAAGAAGCTTCAACAGGGTGACAGGTTTAACGCTAAAACAGTGTCAGTCTATGAATAAGCTTGAGGCTATGCTGGAGTACCTTCACCAACGCGATTCAGATGATATCGATTGGGTCGAGATTGCATTTCGATTTGGTTTCAGCGATCAACCTCACCTCATCCGCTACTTAAAGAAACAAATTGGCTTAACACCTAAAACATACGAAAAAGAGCGTGGTTTAACTATTGATGTTTATGGCGGTGTTAGCTCTACGTAATCTGTCGGAAATGTTCAATCAAGTCGGTTGTCGTTCAACTATTATGTCCTGAACGTTTTGATGAGACAGCAATATGAACAACTTAGCTCCTACACTTCAACAGCTTGGGTGGAAGTCTTTTTTTCAGCAGCAAGTAAACCTGGAAGAGTTAAGCAACCTAACCATTGGTAGGGTTGTTGAACAGCACAGAGACCGCATTGTAGTAGTGTCCCCGAAGGGGCAATCAAGTCTAAGCCCTATGCCTTTTGAAAAAAGAGTCTGCGTAGGCGATTGGGTACTATTTGATGACGCATTGAGAATATGCCGAAGCCTGGAACGACAGTCGATATTCAAACGAAAAGCTCCAGGCTCAAAAGTGTCAGCACAGCTCATAGCTGCCAATATTGATACCGTCATGATTGTCTGCTCTCTCAATCATGATTTTAGCCTTAACAGAATAGAGCGGTATTTAGCCATCGCACGAGAAGCTATGGTTGAGCCTGTTGTCATCCTTACTAAAGCTGATTTATGTGAAGACACTGATATCAAACGACTACAGGTTCAAGAACTCGATCCAATGCTTGTCGTTTACGCCATAAATGCGTTGGATAACCACGATATCAAGCAGCTTGAAAGCTACTGCTATGACGGTAGTACTCTGGCGTTCTTAGGTTCGTCTGGAGTAGGAAAATCGACTCTGGTTAACGCCTTAATCGGTTATGAGTCTCAGCAGACAGGAGAAATTAGGGAAGAAGATAGTAAAGGAAGGCATACCACTACTCACAGATCATTAAAAGTTCTTCCTCAAGGGGGGATTCTTATGGACACTCCTGGAATGCGCGAACTACAACTCAGTAGTTGCGAACAGGGGGTGAACGAGACTTTCAGCGAGATAACTGAATTTGCAGATAAATGCCGTTTCTCTGATTGTACGCATACGTCTGAACCTGGCTGTGCGATCCAACAAGCAATCAAAGGTGGACTCCTGTCAGAACGACGCCTACTTAATTACCAGAAACTGATGCGAGAGCAAGCTCTGAACGGATCATCGTTGGCAGAAAAAAGAGCTAAAGATAAAGCGTTAGGGAAGTTAATAAATAGTACCCAGAACGCATCTCGACGATACAAAAAAGGCCATTAACAGTAATTCGCTTCATTACAGAGTATTGAAGCGTCAAACAATGAGGTTGGGTTCATTTAACTGCGTGTATATATATCACTTAGGAAACAATCTCGCCTCCCTAAGACGTTAATTATTGAGGAAAATATGATTCGATCATTACGCTCAGAAGATCTAGATAATGCTGTATCTATTTGGTTTTCGGCATCAATTAAAGCGCACAACTTCATTTCGGAAGAGTACTGGTCTTCCCAGAAGAAGAACATGCGTGATATGTATCTACCCAATTGTGAATCATGGGTTTATGAATCGGCTGGCAATGTTCTTGGCTTTGTTTCTTATTACGAAGGGAGCATACCTGCTATTTTCGTGGATCCTGAGTCACAATCTTGTGGTATTGGGACACAGTTACTAAATCATTTAAAGGATAAGTACAGTGAACTAACGTTGACCGTCTACTCAGAGAATGAAAAAACACATCAGTTTTATCTTCATCATGGTTTCATTGATGTCGGTAAATGCATCTGTGAACATACAGGAAAAGAGCAGTTTGAGATGTGTTGGGCAAAAAATAGTAATGTATAA
Source organism: Vibrio sp. OY15 (assembly GCF_000742455.1). Classification (NCBI taxonomy): domain Bacteria; kingdom Pseudomonadati; phylum Pseudomonadota; class Gammaproteobacteria; order Vibrionales; family Vibrionaceae; genus Vibrio; species Vibrio sp. OY15. The sequence goes on from NZ_JPIL01000002.1 coordinate 11,458, forward strand.
TTAATGCAACAAAATGCAAGCAAGTGGGTAGTGCGACCACTTGCTGAATGAAAGAATTTGTCCATTTCCTTGCATCTCAGGCACTGCATTCAGCGGTGCCTGATTGCGTTTTGGGATACCAAAAGTTATTCATCGGTAGCTAAATTAGTAAAGTCACTGACATGCCTTTGTCCAAATAACGTTCAGAAAAAACTGTATGGTTCGATGGAGGAGTTACAAAAAGATCTGGACGAATGGATGGACTACAAAAATCATCGTACTTATCAAGGAAAAATGTGCTGTGGCAGAATGCCAATAGAAACATTAGAGGATGGGAAATCAATCTGGACTGAAAAGAATCTAGCACAGACGTAATTTGACAGGCACTGAGTCGAAAAGTGGGTAACTGTCAGATCATGTCTGAACTATTACAGTTTAGTTGATCACTACAGTGCTAGCTGTTACCTTCCTTCTATTATTCCTGAGTATGGTTTTTTTTTGAAAACAGTTCTGTCAATTATTGCCTTTGTCGCTTCCTTATTTTCATCCGAACTCTTGGCCGCTGAAGTCGCTATAGGCATACAAGCCACAATGAATAGTATCGATATTCAAGAGTCCAAGGATAACGAAAAAACAATTGCCCGCATGACCAGCGACATAAAGTATTATCCGACGGTATCACTCCTGTCGGACGAGTACTATTTTAGCAAAGATTCTAACGTTGGTGTTCAATTACAATTTGATTGGAGTATATTCAAAGTTGATAAGCAAGAAGTCGGTGGGAATGACACTGGCATTGATTTGGGAACATCCATATCGGGCTACGCTCTATCGGGTGTACCGGTCCTCTTTTACCACTTTAACCGGCACAACCGTAATGAATGGAATGTAAAGTTAGGAACAGGATTGGGACTTGGGTATTTAAAGCTCAAGGGGGATTATCAGATCACAGATGTGACACATCCCGATTACAGTAAGAAAAAACAAGTAAGCATGGATGAAGTAGGGCTTGCGGTCGGTGTCTATCTGGAAGCAAATAAAGGAAATCATGTTATCTCGGTTTACAACTTTAGTCCTGTTACCCAAAGTGGTACCTCACAATTGGAAGAATATAATTTTTTCTTATCTTATAAGTATCGCGTTAATATTGATGGCCTACTTTACCCCTAAACTGCTACAGCCAGACTGGGCACTTCATCAAGCGATATTTTGCTGTTCAGTGTCAACTGGGTTTAAGCACTCTGTCTTTTCGTCAGATTATAATCAACCGTAATGTACTCAAAGACCGTTTATCTTTTCTCATATCTGAGCGGTTCGTATTGGATCGCTTCAACTTTGATCGAATGGAAGAAACTCTCAACATTAGCTGAACAGCTTATTTTTTCTGCTGAGATGTTTGGAAGAGTCTGAGTGTGAATGTTCTCTTTATGCTCATGGTTCGGAGAGCTTTAAGCAATTTAATGAGGAACTGGGGGAGAAGAGTTTTCGCGAGAATCCAAAAGTTCACGACAGTTCCATCAACAATTGTTCAGGATTTTCAAGGTACTAAAGTACGTTTCATTACACGCTCTCAAGTGAGTGAGTTTGTTGTGGAAACAACATGCTAACAAACTTGTTTAAGAGCGATTCACAATGTGTGGCATTTTTCGTTTGCTTTGGCTTTAGTGTGTACGGCCCAATATTTTAGGCTAGTGGCCTGCGCTACTCACCACTTAACACGGCGTTATAAATCCGAATACTCCACGTTTAGTAGACACTTTACTAAGTTAGACCTATGGTCTACTTGAGAGGTGATTTATGACTAAACAAATCGCAGCGCTCTTCTTTTCAACAAATATACACAGGGGTAGGGGAACTCAACGTTTTCATTATCGAGCCACATACAAACTGTTCAAATGACAAGTATTGTAAGTAGTGATGCCACTCGACAGAGTTCAGTCGCAAGATACTCTACAGCTGACGACATATTGTTTTTAATCAAAAAGCACGTTGTTCACCCTAAGTATCCTCTAATCCGGTGTTCAAGTTAACGCTTCGCTAAAATTACACCGTAAAAAGATAGAACGCTATCTAAGTAAACACGGATTTAAGTTCATATAAATATTTAAAGCAAACGTTTAAGGTTCCAAGATTCTTTTTCTAATCCAAATCTCGCACGTTAGAGCCCATACTTCAATGTACTTTTGTCCAATTTCCTATTAGCAGGTGTGATAATAGTAGAAACTTAACCAACGAAGAATGTATAGTCGCCCACTCATCGGTTGAACTGCTGTAATTTCATTTAAAATCAGACAAATAAAGTCTAGTTTAATACTCGATTCTTGTGCTCATATGTTGGATAGACTATCGCTAAGTAGCGCATGATGGTACACCAATTACTAGCTCTATTGACTTCTTCAATTCATTCTTTTCCTTTATCGTGTTGACTTGTTTATGCCTCTTTCAAAGTTAAAAACAGGCTTCATTGTTGTATCGAATATCTGTTTGCAATAATTACTCTAATGATACCGTAGATTTTAATCTGATGTACCATTTTTTCACTATGCCCCTCCCTGTAAGTGATTGATTTGATAGATAATAAAATTTTAATCAAGAAATGCATATCTATTATTTACACATAGTGTATAGTATCTGAAGCTCAAACAGTGAGCTATTGATAATACATTTAGTTCAAGATCTTCTCAGTTTTTATTCGATTAAGTTCGTCATATCTATCCTGCGATACCTTTTTCTTCATTCCTTATTTAGTAGCTTTCTTTTTTATTAATTCAATGTGTCGAGATATATTATGTCAAATAAAACAACTGGATCAGTAAAATGGTTTAATGAAACTAAAGGTTTTGGATTCATCACTCCAGATGACGGTGGTACTGACCTATTCGTTCATTTCAGATCAATTGTTGAAGAAGGTTTCAAAACATTATCTGAAGGCCAAAAGGTTTCTTTTAATGTTGAACAAGGTAACAAAGGCCCACAAGCTGACAACGTTACTTTAGTATAAGAATTATTTAAAAGATCTCTTCGTTAGTCGAGGTCTTTTTTGTTTAATTTTAATAATCAGCCCGATGACTCTAAAAAATAATCTAAAATAATATTGGTATTTCTTGGTCTGTTACCAGAAAATAGGTAAAAAATGATGTACTAAAAAACCATGTTCTTACTAGGTAAAATACCAGCTTCTTTGACCTCTATTTTCATTTTGTGAACTTGAAAATCAAAGATTCATACGTGAGGTTTCGGAGGCATTTTTGTACTCATATCAAAGAAGGAGGCTATCCTTTGAAAAAACCATCGATTAAGAGTAACTCAAGAGTGGTAAAAAATAAAAGCTCTAGTACAAATGATAATTATAATAGTATTCATAAAATTAGAAAAAAAATTGAAGATATATTGTTAGAACGAGAAGAAAAAAAACTTTGGGATTTATAAGGTAAGTAGTTATATGAGAAAACCAGTAAGAAAGAAATCGATAAAAAAAACGCAGAAAAACAACTTCGAAGAACGATTTTCTATGATGGTAAAAGAATATCAAGAAGCTAAAGAAACTCTAGAATCTATGGAAGTAGGTTCAAAAGAATATATGGTTCAAAATAAGTTATGCGATAAATTATTTTCAAATGCTGAACGATACATTAATAAAAATTAACCATTTGAAATAGTTTCTTCTACTCTATATCAAATTTACCCAAACTTTTTCTACTAAGAATTACGACCTCTCTTACCTCTTTTAGTATTGATGTCTTAAGTGTTACACTGGTGTTGAACATAAAGTTACGTAAGAGAGGCGGGGTTGTTGAGCACTTTTATCATGGCCTAGGTTTTACCAACTTGAGCAAGTTTCTTGAGCTTAGTTTCTCCCCCAGCAACTACTTCACTTGATACATGGCTGTTTCGGAGAGTGAGCACTTGCCATAACCATAGCGCTTTTTCCACTTCCTATTTGAACCGTAGAGCTTCTAGCAATGCGAGGATCTCCATGTGCCCTTTCGTTTGTGCTGGTGTCTACGACTAAATGTAACTTGCGCCAGATTTTACGTTTTCTTTCAGTTGACCTTCCATTCATCATAAACCTGACCCCGGTAGCAACAATGGCTAGATGTTCTATTACGCCTCTGGTTTCATATTTCTCTACAAGGCTCGTTCCGTTGTAGAAAAACTACCAAATCTGTCCTTATGCGGACATAAATAACCTATACTAATAGTTAAAGATGTATGCTCTCACATAACTACACGTCGCATAACGCTAGTGATAAAAAGAGCCTAGTAATTAGGGGTTACTGTAGAGCTGAGATATAGTTAGAAATCATACAAGCTAATAATTTCTGATTATATTAGAAGTTTAAATAGACCGTCCCTATCCTAAGGCAACACTTAGTAACTAATCGTAAACTGCACACAATTTACTCTAGTTGATTAAGCGCTACCTACCTCATTCAATTTTGCATAGGTCAAATTCCTTACCTATAGCCGGAGGGCATGCTCATGCTCCCAAGTAACAATTCTTCAGGAAACCCCTGGGGCGGAGGTCAGCAAGATCCTCCACATTTGAAAAAAGCTTTTCATACTATTCTTCAGCACTTCAAGAAAATTCTTATCGGTGGCGGACCGTCGAGCTTTTTTTCTCCATTTATTATTTTATTTTTAGTTCTCATTTTATGGTCAACATTTTATACCGTTCCAAGTGATTCTGTCGCTGTCATACAACGCTTTGGTAAGTATGTAAATAATGTTCCTGCGGGGCTCCATATCAAGGTTCCACTTGGTATTGACACGGTAAAAATAGTTCCAGTTAAACGTCAGCTGAAACAAGAGTTTGGTTTTACGACGCCAGGAGCTAATGATCCTCACCAAAGTCCCAGAGTGAACGATCGTCGCCAAGAGACACAAATGGTCACTGGTGATTTAAATGCTGCCCTTGTGGAGTGGGTGGTTCAATATCGAATTTCTGAACCTATTAAGTTTTTGTTCGAAGTCCGGGAACCTAGTGAAACGCTTCGATATGTTTCTGAGTCCGTAATGCGTGAAGTTGTCGGGGATAGAACTGTGGATGAAGTGATCACAATAGGCCGACAAGAAATTGAATATGAAGCGCTTTCAAAAATGCAGGCGCTCTCAACGAAATATGCCTTAGGAATAAGTATTGACCAAGTGCAATTGAAAAACATCAACCCTCCTCAACCTGTTCAGGCATCATTTAACGAAGTGAACCAAGCCCAACAGGAAAAAGAAAAGCTTATTAATGAAGCTCGTCGAGATTACAACAAAGTTATCCCTTTAGCTTTAGGAGAAAAAGATCAAAGGATCAGAGAGGCTGATGGTTATCGTTTAAAAAGAGTGAATGAAGCCGAGGGGGATACAGCGCGATTTAATGCACTATTGTTTGAGTACGTTAAAGCTCCAGAAGTGACCAAACGAAGAATCTACTTAGAAACCATGCAAGCTGTATTACCGAATATTCGGGCCAAAATTATCATTGATGAGCGAGCAAACAATATCTTACCTTTACTTAATCTCAATAAGACACAAGGAGATGCACAATGAAACCGAAAAAAATAGGAGTCATAACCGCATTAGTTTTATGTGTCTCTCTTGGTATATACAACGCACTTTACACCGTGAGTGAAGTACAACAGGTCATTATTACTCAGTTTGGGAAGCCAATAGGAGAACCTGTTGTGGATGCCGGGTTAAAGATAAAAATGCCATTCATTCATGAGATTAACACTATAGACAAAAGAGTGTTGGAGTGGGATGGCAACCCTTCCGATATGCCCACAAAAGATAAGCTGTATATTTCAGTTGATTTATTCGCTCGGTGGCGAATAACCGACCCACTTCAATACTTTTTAAGAATCAAAGATGAGCGTAGTGCACAATCTCGTCTTGACGATATTTTGGGAAGTGAGACGCGAAATGCTGTTGCAAAGCATGAACTAATCGAAATAATTCGTACTAACAAAAACAGAAAACCGTTACGAGATGCCTTATTAAGTGACACTGAAGGAGAGTTAAAAATTGGCACCCTTGTTCCTATTAAAAAAGGGCGTCAACTAGTAGAACAAGAAATATTCTCTGCTGCGTCAGAAAAAATAAAGATATTTGGTATTGAATTGCTCGATATTCGCTTCAAACGTATTAATTACAATGAAAGTGTTCGCCCTAAAATTTACGAACGAATGATTAGTGAACGTCGGCAAATCGCGGAACGTTTTTTATCCGAAGGGAATGGGGAAGCAGCGAGGATTCGTGGTGACCGCATCAGAGATTTAAATAAAATCCAGTCTGAAGCCTATCGTGAAGTCGAAGAGATTCGCGGACAAGCTGATGCCAAAGCCGCCGAAATTTATTCGTTAGCTTACAATAAAAGCCCTCAAGCGAGAGACCTTTATGAGTTCACGCGAACAATGCAGTCTTACTCAACTATCATTTCAGAAAATACAACGCTTGTTTTATCTACTAACAGTGACATATTCAGGTTTCTCAATAGCATTGAAGGTAACTTAATACCTACAGTTGAAAACAATGAGTAAAAAAATCCCAATAGTACCAACTAATCCGACTCGATTACCAAAAGAGTACATTGATTGGGTTGCTCAACCAGTAAACCGTTTTATACATATTGAATCCGCAGCAGGCATTGTTCTATTTGTTTCAGCAGTACTTGCTGTTTTACTTGCCAATTCAAATCTAAGTGAAGAGTTTGCTCATTTTTGGCAGATTTCGGTAGGGATTACTTTCGGTGATTTAGTCTTTGAGCGTTCTTTACACAAATGGATAAACGATGCTGGAATGACTTTGTTTTTCTTTCTCATTGCCTTAGAACTTAAGCGTGAATTGGTGTTGGGTGAACTTCGTAATCCAAAATTAGCTGTACTTTCCATTGCTGCCGCTCTTGGTGGGATGTTGTTACCTCCTCTTTTCTATTTATTTATCCAATTTGGTGAGCCAGGGCATCATGGTTGGGGGACTGTGATGGCGACGGATACCGCATTTGTAATCGGGTGCCTAGCGCTCTTAGGACGAAGTATTCCGAGTAGCTTACGAATATTCATGTTATCAATGGCCGTAGTTGATGATATTGGCGCAATCTTTGTTGTGGCTATTGGTTATGGTAATGACATTGAATGGCGGCCCGTGGTTTATGCATTGATAGGTTTTATTATTGTTCGAGGTATGAGCTTCTTGGGAGTTCGCAGTATTGTACTCTTCTCTCTTGTTGGAGGAATGATATGGTTGTCGGTCGACATGTCTGGTATACATCCGACAATTACTGGTGTGATTCTAGGCTTATTAACCCCCACAAATAAGTGGGTCAGCAAGCAACACCTCTCCACTATTGTGGACTCAATAGTGGCATCATCTCCTATGAAGCAATGGAGCGGAGATAAGATTGAAGGAGAGACTTTAAGGACAGCTGCGGCGGCGGCCCGTGAAACGCTTTCACCGGTCGAGCGATTAGAAATGTTACTTCATCCTTGGGTCGGGTTTATTATCTTACCACTATTCGCCTTTTCTAATGCTGGGATTTCACTAACCAGTACGAACGCAACTTCTCCAATTACTTTTGCTGTCTTTTTGGGTTTTGTTTTTGGCAAGCCTATAGGTATTGTGCTGTTCAGTTGGATATCCGTAAGACTCCGGTTAGCCATGCTTCCAGAAAATATGAATTGGGGAATGATTTTGGGGGGTGGGATGTTGGCTGGCATTGGCTTTACGATGGCCTTGTTTATCTCAGAGTTAGCCTATAGCCCTGATCAAATTAATGCAGCAAAACTTGGAATTTTCTCAGCTTCCATCTGTTCAGCTTTACTCGGTCTCACTTTTTTACGGTATTTCTCTGTAAGAGAAAAACAGAACAACATCTGAATCTGAAATGTATAGACAGTCTGCGGTGAAAAACTACCGCAGACTGCTACCCCGTAATCTAAGACGCGAGACTTCACTATGACATTTTAGGAATATTAGCTGTCAGCTGCTTCAGAACATATTGAAGAATACCCCCCGAGTTAAAATACTCCAGTTCCTTAGGGTTATCTATACGAGCAGTAACAGGTATGGTGAGCTCAGCACCTTGCGCTGTTACTACGATAATATTGAGCTCCAATAACGGCTTAATAGGTTCGTGGGGGGCAATAAAAACAGTCTCATTACCCTCTAAAGTCAGTGAATTTAATTCATCTGGTCGCATCAGTTGAAGAGGCAGTATGCCCATACCGACTAAATTACTACGATGAATTCGCTCAAACGATTCCGCGATGACCGCTTTCACATTCAATAACAAACAACCTTTTGCCGCCCAGTCACGACTAGAGCCTGAACCATAGTCTTTGCCAGCAAATATTACCAACGGAACGTTAAGTTCGATTGACCTCCTGCTGGCGTCGTAAATAGGAATGATGGGAGGAGCTTTCTCAGTGGTTGACATGTTACAGTCATCCAGTTTGGTATCGCCATAACATCGCGTGACACCGCCTATCGTCGGTAAGGCGATTTTGTTTTCCAAACGTATATTTGAAAAAGTCCCACGAACCATGATGTGATGATTTCCTCGGCGTGAACCATAACTATTAAACTCTTCGGGTGTGATGTTTTTTGAAAGTAGATACTGACCCGCCGGACTATGCTCTGAAATGCGGCCTGCTGGTGAAATATGGTCGGTCGTAATTGAATCCCCCAAAATGGCTAATACACGCGCTGATTCAACAGGAAAAGTCGGCGGTGGTACTTCCAAAAAAGGAGGGCGTTGTATGTAAGTGGAGCCTTCGTCCCAAGGGTAGCAGGGGCTATCTTTCATTGACAATTGCTCCCACTCTTCATCACCTTCAGTAATGTCGCTGTAACTCAATCTAAAGTGGCTCTCATGGACTTGATTTAGCATTTCATCTAGCATGGCTTGGCTTGGCCACAGATCTTTTAGATAGACGGGCTCGTTGTTAGTATTGAGCGCAATTGGGTCTATTTCTAAGTCAATACAGGTCGTACCCGCTAACGCAAATGCGACGACTAAAGGTGGCGAGGCAAGCCAGTTTAGGCTAACAGAGGGGTGTACTCTACCTTCAAAGTTGCGATTACCTGATAATACCGCCGATACATTCAGGCTGTTTTCCAAGATCTCAGTTTCAAGATTGTTTTTTAATGGGCCAGAGTTACCAATGCATGTTGTGCAACCGTATCCAACTCGATGAAATCCCAATAGGTCGAGGTAGTCTTGCAAACCCGTATCATTGAGATATCGAGCGACAGCTAATGAACCGGGGGCGAGAGAAGTTTTGACGTAGCTAGGAATGGTTAACCCTTTTTTAACTGCTGCCTTAGCCACCAAACCCGCAGTCAGCATAACAGCGGGGTTTGACGTGTTAGTGCACGAGGTGATAGCTGCAATGACGACATCACCATTATGTAAGGGTCTGGATGAGCCTGGCTGGCTTGAGTTTGCGGCACCTTCAATAGCACATTGGTCAAGAGTCGCTTGCTTAATGGCGCTGATATTAAGTCTGTCTTGAGGTCGTTTGGGCCCTGCTATTGAGGTACCGATAGCAGATAAATCGACTACAACATTTTCGTCATACTCTGGTGAAGGGCGGTTTGTATCCCACCATAGATCTTGCTCTAGAGCGTACGCCCGCACTCTATCAATCAGTGAAGAAGGGCGGTTTGTCAGGGTTAAATAGGCGATAGTATTTTCATCAATTGGGAAAAATCCGCAAGTGGCTCCATACTCTGGTGCCATATTGGCAAGCGTTGCTCGGTCTGCCACCGATAGAGTTGCTAAGCCGTCACCATAGTACTCAACGAACTTACCAACCACGCCATGAGACCTTAACCTTTCTGTGATCGTCAAAACCAAATCGGTCGCAGTCACACCGGGACGCAATTGCCCATCAAGACGTACTCCGACAACTCGTGGGATAGCGATATTTAGTGGCTGACCAAGCATTGCAGCTTCGGCTTCTATGCCTCCCACTCCCCAACCCAACACGCCTAACCCGTTTATCATAGTGGTGTGGCTATCGGTTCCTATTACCGTGTCTGGTGTTAACACTCTTTTTTCGTCTTCGCGCACAACTTGAGATAGATATTCCAGATTAACTTGATGGCATATCCCCTTACCGGGAGGGATCACTGTCAAGTTACGGAAGTTCTTTTGTGCCCATTTTAGAAATGTATAACGCTCTCTATTTCGTGCCATTTCATGTGCGCGATTTGTTTGTATCGAAGATTCTGAACCTGATTGATAAACAATTAACGAATGGTCTATGACAAGATCAACCGGACATTTAGGCGTTACATAACTCGGATCTCCGCCTTCTTGAGCTACTGCATCTCTTATTGCGGCTAAATCGACTAAAGCAGGTATCCCAGTATAGTCCTGCATCAGTACTCTACTAGGATAGAAACTTAATTCTGATGAATTACCGTTGCTCTCTGAGTCGAGAGCCTTATTTTTAAAGAGCAATGCTTCAATAATTTGAGATGACTCTTTTAAATCAGAGGTTTGTCGCATTACATTTTCAATAAGCAGACGTTTAGTTACGGGAATTTTGGACAGGTTTACTTGATAATCTTGGGCAAGTTTTTTTAATGACCAGTATCTGTATTCTGTACCTTTAAAATTCAGTGAACTTAGATATGTTTGGCGCCATGTTTTCTCGTTGGTGGGTATCATGATTTGTTTCCTTTCAATGATGGTTGACCTTTATAAAAGGCACCTCCTTGTCATAGACTGCTTTCTGGGACACTTTTATATTTCCCATATCCAAATAGCTTTGATCAGCTGAAAATCTATAACCTGAAAGGATCAGAGTTGAATTTCGAAAAGAAGGAAGAAGTTGGAATGGACTTTTACCATCAAACAATAACTAGACAAAAAATGAAGGCAAAGCTATTGATTGCTATGCCTTCTGCCGTATCTAGATGAGAGCCACGTTTGTTGCGTGCGGTCCTTTCTCACCTGGTTCAACTTCAAAACTTACTTTTTGCCCTTCCAGCAGGGTCTTAAACCCATCAGACGAAATCGAACGGAAATGGACAAAAATATCCTTGCCATCACTATCTTTGGTGATAAATCCAAAGCCTTTATTCTCGTTAAACCATTTTACTGATCCAGTTTCTCTGTCAGACATATATACCTCGACTAATCCTATAGGTTAAGGCTCTGGTAACTAGAGCTATTTCATAGTCACTCAAGAGGGCTGTCGCAGAAGTTAAACGAAAAATTTCGAAAATAACTGTGAAAGGAAACTTGTTTTATAATGAAAAAATAACTCAAATTCGCGGAGCTACTTTAAGTATAAGCCTTAAATTGAAAATAGTTAGTTTAGTCTTCGGTCATATTTTAATTTGGCTGTAAGGTTATGATTTTAAAAAGCATTAGTAAGTTTCCAATGCATTCACTAACAAAAAACGACTTTATGCCGACTGCGAGCAAATAGCCGAAGTTGCAACTAGCTAGTTTTTGCGATACTTACAATGCTAATTTAACTAGTGCTACTCACTTTTGTCTATTTTATGCTGACTTGTGTAGTATCATTGTTTATTTCATAGCCAACGTGGATGCGGTGCGAAATTCAGTCAACCATCAAAATAGGATTATATGTGAGCAAATTACCTAACCCGACACAAAAGCAGAAACAACTTGGTCTTAATCCGAAAGGAAAAAGGATTAAATGGATACCAGAAGAGCTTAAGAGAAAGGATGTCCGCAAACGAACAGAAGATATTGAGGAACAAAAGAAGTGGAATAAGGAATGGGGATTGTGAGTTCAAGAAACCTCTCTGAACTTATCAATACGACACTCCTCATGCATTCTGAAAAACTGAGTAACTTGGAAAGAGACATGCTTTCAGGTTTACTCGACCAACTCAACCGTGAACAAGCTTTGACAGACAAACAAATTAAATTTTGTCAAAGGCTAGTACGAAAAACTAAGCAAGCCTGTGTATTTATTGATGACACTCCAAACGAACCGTGATTGCTCGGCAATATCAGTCTTCGATGTTATCAACCCAGCCTTGTTCAAGCATCAATCGAGTCAGAACTTTATCCATTAAATCTTTGATTTCAATTTGGTCAGTACCCTCTGGTGCATGATGCTCTGCGGAACGCTTTGCGTTGGTTAGACTTTTCATGAATATAGATTCGCTATCCATTACGGCGTGTTTCGCGTTGAAGTAAGTGACCTGGTAGGTCGGCATAGTATAATTCCTTTTGTGGGGGGGCGTGAAGATGTGATGTATTCAATATAGCACTTTTTCATGCCTGAGCGTTCTAACTAACTTCGCCTTCTGGGATCAAACTGACTAACCAAGCAGCTGATTATCAAGAAATATGAACGCAAAGTCTACTTCTCCGCCTTTCAATATTATGATGCTGATCGACTCTCGCTGTACTCTCCAAATCCACATACCAACGCGCACTATGACTGACATTTGTCATCGCCCATCATTGTTTTAACAACTCAATGCCGCTCTCTTCAAGATATGATGCCCTGTCCAGACATGTCGTTGGTGTAGACTGTGTTTAGGGATTATCTATTGAAGACAAGGTCTTTCTATGGGCAAATATTGAGCATGCCGTGATCTGAAACGCCCATACTTTTTCCAATACTTAATAAATATCTTTCGACAATAAACTATAGGTCATAAGCAAGCCTATCGATCTCTAACGACTAATAAAATAATATACACACTTGCACAATCGTGCATGTATGTATATTATCCAAAATCTCTTTTTACTTGCTAGAGATTACAATTTTGGATACTAAATTACTTATTGCGTTCAACGAGTTCTTTTATGTAGCGAAAGGCTTAGTTCTTATCATCGCCATCGTGTCACTTTTAACCGGCATCATGCGCGAATACATCCCCCAAAAAAAACTCCAATCAGCGCTGACCAAACACGATAAATGGGGAACCCTTTTGGGTGCACTGTTTGGCATGTTAACCCCATTTTGTAGTGCTGCGGTTGTTCCTGTAACCATGGCAATGGCATCAATGGGCGCATCCTTGGGTACAGTAATGAGCTTCATTATTTCTGCACCATTGTGTAACTTCATTGTATTAGCGATGGTGTATGCCACTTTCGGATTAAAGATCACTGTGGTGTACTTCTTGGTGACGTTCACCGCTGCGGTATTGGGTGGCTACGTGATCTCCAAGTCGCCTTGGAAAAATGAAATCAAGCGTGCCGATGAATTAGAAGACAACAAAAGTAAAGGATGCGGCAGCAACACTTCTACTTGTGGCGCAGCACTTTCTTCTACCTCAAGACCGCGCAATGCAATGGCTGGAGCTTGGTCTTTATTCAAACGAATAATCCCATACGTATTGTTAGGTGCAGCGATCAGCGGATTCTCTGCGGTTTACCTACCAGCGGACTTAGTAGATAAATATGTGGGTGGTGATAGCTTCCAATCTATCGTGGTGGCTTCATTTATTGGTATCCCGCTTTACCTACGTATCGAGATGGCGATCCCGCTACTTAACGTGTTAATAGCTAAAGGAATGGGCTTAGGGGCCGCATTGGCACTAATTATTGGCGGTACAGGTGCCAGTTTGCCTGAAATCGCGTTAGTATCTGCAGTTCTAAAAAGAAAAGCAGTAATCGCGTTTGTAGGGATAGTCTTAACGACAGCGATCATTGGGGGCGCTATCTTCCAATACGTTGTGTAAAATCGGTTACTCTGAACAATATAAAACTCGCGCCACTCATCGAGAGTGGCGCCAATCAGTTGAAAGGGTAAAACCATGATGGATGAAAAATACATTGATTCGTTAAAAGCCTTATCAGAACCAAATCGATTGCGATTGTTCTGGTTGTTCCTGCATGTTGATGAATGCATGGCAGTAGCTGAAGCAATGGACATCATTGGTGAAACTCAATACAACGTATCTCGTAATCTTAAAATACTTTACAAAGCTGGCCTCCTGAACCACGAGAAAAAGGGGAAATGGGTTTTCTACACTTTAAAAGAGCAAACCGCCCCGCATTGTCAAGCCTTGGTCGACTCGGTAAGACATTTACCCGAAGACGATTTCAAGGAAGTGGCCAAACGCTGTCTTATTCGGTTATCAATGAGAGTAGACGGCGAATGTGTTATTGGCCCAGATAGCGAGATATGGCACAGCAAGATTAGCTAAATCAAGATAAAGGGGGGCCTAATATTGGTATCCCCTATGAGAATAGAGGTGTGAAGTATGAATACATACACTCAACAAGAGCTTGATTCAGTTCTTGAGCAACACAAACTGTGGTTAGACAAGCAAGGCGGTGAGCGTGCACAATTATGTAATGCCGACCTAAGCAATCGTACAATTAAAAATGCTGATTTGCGTTGCGCCAATCTCACCCGCACCAACTTCAGTGGCGCCAATTTATCAGGTACGAATATGAATGAGGCTGACATTACTTATGCCAATTTCAGTCACGCTAACCTGAACAACGCAACGTTCCGCGATGCGGATTTGAGAAACGCAGACATGAGTTATGCACAAATGAGTAAGGTCGATTTGTATCGTGCGGATCTATTTCGTACTGATTTTGATCACGCAAATATAAGTGATGAGGCATTTAACCGTGTTGATCAAAGTAATACCATCATTGAACTACGTAACCCAAACCAGCAGTGCTTCACCACATAAAAGTTACTCTGATCATCGAGTTACCTATGGATGTGTTCCGCATAGTAGTACCACCTTTAATGGCTAGGGTGCTCCCTGCGAAAGAGCAGGGAGGGGAATAGCCAAAGGTGCGATAGCGCCTTAATGCGGTCTATCCTGTTGCTCGATGTACTGACGAATAACAGTTAGTGGCGCACCTCCACATGTTCCAGCAAAGTAAGACCGACTCCAAAGCACATTCTTACCAAACGCTCCTTCTACATCATTAAATTCCCTGCGAATCCTGCGTGAACTGGTTGCTTTTAACGAGTTCACCAATTTTGCAACGCTAGGTGTATTCGGAGATGTTGATATTAGCAAATGAACATGGTCAGGCTCTCCGTTAAATTCCTTTAGCTCCGCATCAAAGCCCAAACAAAGCTCCCTGAAAGTCGCCTCAAGACTTTGTAGATGCAAATCTCCAAACACTTTCTTTCTGTATTTTGTCACGAAAACGATATGTAAATGCAGTGAATAACAACTATGCCTGCCCTTATTAAAATTATCGCACACTGATATTGTCTTTTGTATGTAAGTTGATAATATAAATACATTATCAAGATTCACACTGATTGTCATGTTAATACGCAAAGCATACAAATTTCGGTTAGAACCTACCGCTACCCAAGCGGCTAGACTTGCTGTGCTTTGCGGTCATGCTCGATTTGTGTGGAATCAAGGCTTGCGCCACTGCTTAAACAAGTTGGACTCTGGCGAGAAGATCCCGAACTACGCTGAACTGTGTAAGCAACTCACGCAATGGAAGAAAGAAGACGATCTTGCTTGGCTCAAAGAGGCATACACTGACAATCTACAGCAAAAGCTCAAAGACCTTCATACGGCTTGGATGCGATGCTTCGACAAGTCATTAGCTGCTGATAAGCCTAGATTTAAAAATAAAGGCAAAAACCAAGATTCAGTGCGCTTTGTTAACTTCAACAAATACTGCGAACTAGATGGTAAGCGTGTAAAGCTACCGAGCAAGCTTGGCTGGCTGAAGTTTCGCAAATCACAAGAAGTACAAGGCAACATTAAGAACTGTACTGTTAGTTTTAAGTCTGGTCACTGGTATATCTCGTTCCAAGTTGAGCAAGAAATTGATGAACCTAAGCATACCTCTAGCTCTGCCGTTGGTATTGATATGGGTGTTGCCAAGTTAGTCACATTGTCAGACGGCTCATATCTAAAACCGCTTAACGCATTCCGTAAGCATGAAAAGCGCTTAGCTGTCGAACAGCGCAAGCTATCAAGAAAGGTTAAGTTTTCTGCTAACTGGCAGAAACAGAAAGCCAAAATTCAAAAGCTACACACTCTCATTGCGAATTGTCGCAAGGACTACTTACATAAAGCCTCACATCAAATCAGCAAGAACCACGCGATGATAGTGATTGAGGACTTACGTGTATCAAACATGTCTAAGTCAGCAAAAGGCAATGCAGAAAAGCACGGTAAAAACGTGAAAGCTAAGTCAGGGCTGAACAAATCAATACTTGATCAGGGTTGGTATGAGTTCAGAAGACAACTAGAGTACAAGCAATTATGGAATGGTGGTTTAGTTGTCGCTGTGCCAGCGCAATACACAAGCCAAACCTGCCCTTGTTGCAGTCATGCATCGAAAGATAACCGTAAAACTCAATCTCATTTTGAGTGTATTAAGTGTGGTTACACCAACAATGCAGATATTGTTGGCGCATTAAATATTTTAGAGCGGGGACACCGCTTGTTAGCCTGTGGAGAGTCGGCGTTAGCCGCTTGATGAATCAGGAACTTGCACCTAAAGCAATTTAGCGTGCGCCCATGTAATGGGAATCCCCTAGCGAATCAGCTAGGGGAGGATGTCAATTAGGCGCAGGTCAGTGGTGGTCGGTTCCAGTTTCAGTATTGATTGGTATCCCTCTGTATTCTAATGCGACGGGGGTGATTCCTATCATGGAGAGTCTACTGAGAAATGGTCTTCCCATTAGTACGACATTAGCGTTTTGTATGAGCACTGTCGCTGCGAGTATCCCTGAATTTGTCATGCTGAAACAAGTGATACAATGGCGGCTTACTGGGATTTCTTTTTGGTCTACTGCTAACAGCGTTTACTGTTATGGGGTGGATATTTAACTTACCATTCTGGCAATTTTAGGGGATAGAAATGAAAGCATTTAAGAGTGATTCCCCACGCTTGGCATTTTTAGTTTGGGTCAAGTTTAGTGTTTACGGCGTCCAAGTTAAGTGTCGTGATTGCGTGGCTGGCGTTATATGCCCGTAATAAGAAAGTCGATAGCAGAGATGATCTCGTCTCTAAAAGTGCTTAGATTGCTTACAGGTTCTCTTAGAATTTTGGTTGGTACACTTGCCATTTGATGCGTCAGAATTACGAAGTCACCTTCATCAATATGGATTATGGGGCATAGATGACTGGGTGCTTTTTTCTCTAACAGCTCAATAGGCGTCAACGGAATAACTAACCGAGTGTTCAATGTATCCAGCAATCCACTTTGAACGTCAACAAAGTATGGATATGCGGTTGCAGTGTTTTTATCGTTGTTTTTGTATAGCGAGAATTGTGACATTAGAATACTCGGTAAGAATCAGAAAATAGTCCGTGATTTTCAGTTAGCTCGTTACAAGCATTAATGGCCTCAGAATTTTGCTTTAACCATTCAGCTTTAAGGCGTTGACGTACTTCTTTTTCAAGTGCCTTTTCCATTGTTGCCGAAAGGTTTATATTTAAGCGTTTAGCCTCCGCAAGTAACTCACTGTTTAAGCTTAAGTTTGTAGCTTTCTTTGGTGCTTGCGTACTATATGCGTTTCTCATGATAGTAACCTGTGCGTATTGTGTGTGCGCATAAATTATAGGTGCAATACAAGCATATAACAAACTGTTCGAGATGGCTTCGTAACACTTGGCGCTTTCACTCCAAGCCAGTTTAGTGTTTATGACACAATTGTTTAACTAAGGTATTAGCGTGGTTGATACCTTTACAGGGCATTATGATCCACAAGGTAGCGAACATCAGAAGTAAGGTAGTTTGTACTAAATTACGGTATTATGTGTAATTAATCAAAATGTAGCTACTTATGAACATACCCACCTTTTCTACACCAGCTTATTCCTCAAATATATCTTGTTCTAACTGTAAAGCATGCTGTTGTCGGCTTGAAGTAATGATCATTTCTGATACGGGAGTACCAGAACAATTCATCAAACGTGATCAGTATGGTAGTGAGGCAATGCTGCGTCTAAGTGATGGTTGGTGTGCTGCTTTAGATAGAGATAGCTTAATGTGCAAAATTTATGAAAATCGTCCTTGGATATGTCGCGAGTTTGAAATGGCTTCAGATGAATGTTTGGATGAGCGAGATAAGTTCATATAAATCATATTGCTAAGGTTTGTTTTGTTCGTAAAATTAATCGCTCAAGAATGATTCGGCACACGCGGCAATTTCAATATGCGTTTGATGTTTATAATTAAGGTGCTGCAATATTACGTTCCTTACTCTTAAAATTGGGTTCGTGCTCAATACAGTAAAATAAAGCTTTAGAAGCAGATGGCATCTCTTACTACTCGCTACTTGAGGAACGAGAAATGAGCTAACCTGTAAAAAATTATGTTTTTTACATCGAGACTACTTACATGCTGGATTACGAGATAGACGAAGCTTGGTAACAAGTTTCGCTTGCTTGACTTGACAAAAAATGCTTATGGGACAGCTCAACCTAATACACTTGAATTTTAAGAATAGAGGTATCTTGAAGTTGTAAACTTTATATGTTCGCTAAGTCTGAATTAAGTTACAACGAACTTAGAGTAAATGACACATTAAATTGATAGAGTCAGTTAACCTTATGCACCTCAGTTCTATTTCTACCGTTACGTTTTGCTTGGTAAAGCGCATCATCAGCACCTTTAAGAATAGCGTTGATCGGTTCTCTTTCTGCAAACCATTGAGACATGCCGATAGAAATAGTTACGTGACCTACGACGTCAAACTCGTTTGACTCAATGGCTTTTCGGATTCTCTCCGCAACGTATTCAGCTTGACGTATGTCAGTTTTAACTAAAAAGACCATGAACTCCTCTCCGCCAGAGCGGCAGACAATATCCATCTCTCTCGCCTGAGCCTTGATAATATTTGCCACACTGACAAGTAAGGCATCACCGGCATCATGGCCAAAGGTATCATTGACTTTTTTGAAATAGTCAACATCCAGAGCGAGCACAGAAAATGGAGTGTTTTGTATACGCAAGTTATCAATGGCTTTATCTAAACCTCGACGGTTTAACAGCCCTGTCATTGAATCCGTTAAAGTATCGATATGCAGTTGGTCAATGGTGTTGGATACAATGTTGAATGCGCTGAGAAATGAACACTTTAGATGTGAAGCTTCAAAATACCAAGGTTTAACTTCATTTAAGTCTCGTATAGCAGAAGTACGGTTTTCAAAGCTTTTGACTACATTAGCTAGCTGCCACAACGGTTTTGAGATAAAAGCCGCAGATATCCAAATAACTAAAAGCGTGATGGCTCCAATTGGAAAAGTTTCTACAAGCACATCCCACATTTGGTCGTTAAGTACAGAAAAAGTTAAGCCTTCTGATTTCTGTGCAACTATCCCCCAACCTGAAGCATTAACTGGTGCGTACCCAGTAAGCATATCAATACCCTTGGAGTTAATGATGGCTTTACCACCTTTATTTCCCTGAATAACATCATTTATCGCGTCATTATTAACAATGACTTCTCCCACTCTTTGCCGATCAGGGTGATAGATCAATGTCTGATTCTTATCCACAACGTAGAGGTATGACCCATCTCTATAGCTATGTTGCCCAAGTATGCTCATTAACATGTTCTTCTTATCGAGATAAATAGAGCCACTGACATATCCTAAATACTCTTTTTGTTCGGAGAAAATAGGGTGGGAAATACTTATCAGATAATTACCTGCAGGAGATACGAAGGGATCAGTCACGATTGGAGACTTAGCTTTCAATGATTGTAGCGAACTTTCACTTGTTAATTGGACACCTTTCACTTGTATTGCTTCAGGTGAAACGGCAACAATAATTCCCTTCGCATTGACGATGACTACAGAGTTAAAGGTATTGGTTTGGAGCCTCAACCGATCCACTTCTTGTTGCAACTCATCGGTATCTCGCACCTTACTTCTAAGTATAAGTGCGCTGTATTCCAATTGTGATAGTGCTGATTCAATGAAAGTGTCCGTCATTCTGGCCATTTTTTCAGCGTAAACACGATTGGATTCAATGGTGTTAGTGACAGTTAGTTCACGTTGAACATAATATATGGAGTAAAAAGCGTTTAGAAGGGTGACCATCATACTAAAGATGCTTAAAAGTAGTATCAGTTGTCTTAAATTTAACTTATCTCTCAGCCACTTTGATTCCCCCAGGTATTCCATAAATTAAGTCATCCATTGGTCTATTAAAAGTGATTCTACTCGTAACTGTACATCGATTAAATCCAGTTTGAACAGATTTGACAGTTCAGTTATGTTTGAGATGCAACTTCCTTATTAGCTTATATCTTTCTTGAAACTCATATAAGCAACATAGATGGCAAACATACAGCCACTAAGCTCTAAACCTGAACCATATTAGGAGGGGGCAATTAGAGGTTCTTGTTACGACGAAACGTCAACTTAAGCCGTAAAAGCATGTGTCTAATATGATTTTGAAAATTTAATTGATATGTTGCTAGCTTGATATGCAATGTGGTGATAGTTTACTTATTTAAGTATGCTCTTAACCTTGGGCTGTACACGAGTAATTTGTGGTTTATATGAAAAAAAACTTTCTCAGCTCCGCTAAGCTCGTTTTGTCCTACTTTGCATTCGCGTCAATGTGGGTATTGTTCTCAGACAAAGCGGTAGAGCTTCTATCTAACAATCAACAAGTATACACCTTGGTTCAGTCTCTAAAAGGAATGCTATTTGTTGTGATCACCTCTTTCTTGCTGTGGGGGCTGATAAAAAAGAACAACAGGTATATTGAACGAGCCAATGACATTGACTATGTAACCGGTTTACATAGCCCCTACGTCTTTTTTCGCTATTTGGAACAAAAGCTTCGTAATACAAAAAAGGATGAACATTATGTTTTATTTCTTCTCGATATAGACAATTTTAAGCCCGTTTCCGACCGAATCGGTTTTGTAAAGAGCAATCTGTTTCTAAAAGATATCGCACAATCGATTAACTCTTCTACTGTTTCTCCACTTTTCTCTTCAAGGGTGCATTCTGATGGGTTTGCTTGTTTGATTCGCATGGAAAGCGAAAATCAAGTTGATATGCACTTAGCACTTATTCAAAGGCAGTTTAAGCAAAATTCAAAACGCCATGGTATTGATTTGACATGCTCCATTGGTGTTGCGCTTTATCCATTTGATGGGGAAAGTGTAAAACAGCTCATGTCGTCAGCTAAATATGCACTTGCTCAAGCAAAAATCACGAAAAATACTGTCTGCTACCACGACAAAGAACTCGCTAAACATGAGCTCCAGAGACAGCAGATGACTTCAGACTTACGTAACGCAATACGAGAAAACCAAATACAGATTGTTTTTCAACCAAAGTATTGCCTTAAAGATAAGAGAGTCGCTGGAGTTGAAGTGCTCTCTCGATGGAAACACCCCGAATATGGAGATATATCTCCTGCAGTATTTATCACACTGGCAGAAGAGAACAATCTCTGCAGCGCTCTAACAGAACTAGTCCTCAAGCAAGCATCAAAGCAACTTAGAGAAACTCAGCTTCTAGGACGAGCCATTCAAGAGGTATCAGTGAACCTTTCTGCTACTGAGCTAAATAGCATTGAAGATATGCATCGTATCGAAAATTACTTAAAAAAAGATCTTGATTTTGCACAATACCTCTGCTTGGAAATCACAGAGACAGCAACGTTAAACGATGTTGATCAATGCGCAAGTCTAGTCAGAGAACTCAAGAAATCTGGTGTAAAGTTCTCTATTGATGACTTCGGTGTTGGCTATACCTCATTTGCAATATTCAACAAGTTGGATGTCGATGAAATAAAAATAGATCGAAGCTTCATTAAAAACATCGCTATTGATTATCGCTCAAGAGCGATCACTTCCGGCATCGTCAACATCGCAAAGGGATTTGGTATTCAAGTCGTTGCTGAAGGGGTAGAGACCCTTGAACAGTTGTGTGTTCTAGAAGAGTTAGATTGTGAGCTAGTTCAAGGGTTCTATTTAAGTCGTCCAATCCCCATTGCTTTATTGGATAGAAAATTAAATAACATCGCAAATGTTATAAATTAAGATGTTGTATTCCCCTCTCTGCTCTTTTGCAGGGAGCACCCTAGCCATTAAAGGTGGTGCTGCATTATGTGGTGAATTTTCTACTTAAGTAATTTGTTAAAATCACGCATTGGTATGCAGATATAAATCACGCCCACATTCGCTGTGCCATAGCCAACGGCTTTATGTACGTACCACCACACGGTTCGTAATCCCTCGGCGTTTTCTTCATCCCATTCCAGTACACTACCAATAGGAACATGGTGCGAAGCAATACGCAGCATTAGCGGTTCTAAGGACTCGCCAAGGTTTTCGTCGCCATCGTCCATCATGAAAAAGTTCTCTTGCTCATCTGGACAAGCTAATAAAGCCACCAGCTCTGGCTCACGATAAGTAAGCGTGTCTTGGTTGGTTTCTAGCTCTAACACTGACTCGCTTTGGTAATTATCATCCGTTGGTTCCAGTTCTGGATCCGCAGGGCGATAAAGGGACGCTTCAAAGTGATCAGGTGATAGTTTGATGGCCTTAATCCAATCATCCCTTAAAACACGGTTAAAGGGCACATGGCCTTGGTATCGAGCCTTTCTTACTACAGGTTTAACTGCGTCACTCATTTGATGATTCTCTCTAATCTGCTTGGTGTTACGTTCATCAATTTTGCGAAGTTGGTCAGAGCTTCACTCTTAGTCTTTCCTTGCAGCTTGTAGCCGTCATGGAAGTTCTGGAAGCCGACCTTAATCATATCGATATAACCTTTCTTCTCGTTGGACTCCTGACGCAGTTTGCGCGCTTGGCGCTTAATAGTTTCGCTTTCCCGTTTCTGTTTGGCGATCTGTTTTTCCATTGCGTTCTGAGCACGTAGATATTTCGCGTGTTCGCGCGTAGCTGCGGCCTTATCCACCATTGTTTTACGGTTGCGAGCGGCGGCTTTCTTCTCTTTCTCGTTGAGCAAGTACGTTTTGTTATCTGAGCCAAAACCAACACGGCGCGCTTGCTGTTTCATTTGGTTGGCCAAGATGCGTTGCCATGCCAGTGATTGCAGCATGGTTGTTGCCTTAAGGACGTGTTTACATGCCACACCGGACAATTCAGGGTTTCGGATTTTCGGGAATGCAAACTCTTTAGGCGGCGCTATACAGTAGTTACCCATAGTGGCCAAGTATCGATACCAATACTGGTGACGTCCGCAGTCGCAATCAAAGGAAATACGGCCAGCACACGCCAGTTGCACCGCTTGGTTGTAATCCCCATTAGGCGATTCGTGTAGTAGTTCATCCCACTGCTCAAGACGCACTTTTACTCGGTGTTCTTCATGTCTAGACACGCTTGAGGCTCGGACACGAATAAGCACGATATTGTTCTTAATGCCGATCAACGTGGCCTTGTGAATACCCGTACCGTCATCGACACGGTTGTTAGCGCGGTCTATGTCAATTTGACGCGAGTTCTTCACCAAAAAGGCGTAGGTGATACCCGCTGTCTTACTGTCATAGACCTCTTTGTGTCGCTGGCGAGCCTTGTCGAACTTGATCAGGTCTTCTTTGGTAAACCGTTGCCCTTTAGCCTTTTCGCCTAGCGCTTTTAATGCCTTATTAGTTGGCTTGGCCAGCGTTGAGGCGGTCAGCGTTCGCTTGGCATTGCGGCGGTTTTTCTTTTGCGCCCGTTCAATCTTGTTGAATAGCTGGTTGAACTGTCTCTCATTGAGGCCAAGGCTGGCAAATGAGCCGTTATCCCGTTTCTCCGCTTCAAACTTCTTCGGCATAAGTTACAGCCCCATTTCGTCCATGAATTGACGCATGGAACGACGCACCCAAGATGCTGGTGGCAGTTTGATGGTTTCGCCAACAGGTAGCGGATTCATTGGGTCGTCTACGTCACAGACCAGACTTACCAGCCAATCAAGCTCAACCGTGGCGTAAGCTCTGTAAGAGACAAGATCCGCACGATAAACCTCATCAAGTCGAATGGTGTACTCAAACAGATCGGTATTGCCCGAACGGTTGACGTATTCCATGACGATGGCAAAGAAATGCGCCCGTAGAATATCGTCCTCGATGTTCTCTGCTGAGAGGCGGGATAACTTACTCATGATCACCCCCCATACGATACTTACCGTCTGCGATTAGCCCCGTTTTTGCCTTGAACAATCCCATTGCGCGCGAGGCCATTCCTGGCTCTTTCTTGGGCTTACGTAACAGGCCAAACAAGCTCTTAAGCGTTACCGTGTCGCCGATACTGTCTTGTGTAGCTGCATAGACCACAAACATGAGCGCGTAGGTATCAGGGCGCAGTTCTGACCAGTCAATGTTGTACGTTGGTTTACCATCCGTTCCCCGTACTTCTTCTACGATGGACGGCGACACTTCGAAGCGGCCACCAGCGTTAGGCGGGTAGGTGATAGCACTTAGGGATGTGAGATAGTTATAGGCTTCCATTGCCGACACAATGATCGGTCTGCCTTTTGCGTCCAGTTCGGACAGGCGAACGGCGCGCCCATACTTCGAAAAGTAGGGCGTAACCTCGTCCACCAGCACAATAAAACCGCCTTTTTTGAGCTTTTCTAACTTCTCGGGCAAAGTCAGCTTAAGGCTCATCAATGAGCGCTCTAATTGTTGGCATTCGATGATATGGAGTTGACCATCATCTACACCAGCAAGCATAAGTCGTGGCTGGCCAGATGATAGAGTAAGTACAGCTATGCGCGTTCGTGCCATGTTGTGACCTCTAAGCGCGCTTTTTAAGATGGGGAGTCTTGGTCAGTTTAACACCATTAACCAAGCTTTTTAGCCCTGTTAATGGTGTTTATATTAATTAATGTTCGGAATATTTAGGGTAAATGTTTTCGAGCAATTCAAGTGGCAATCCCGCCAGATTATAGACCTTAAACAACAGCTCTATCTCTGTACCGTTGTGGATCTTCCATTGCGCTTTCCCGCCGTACTTCCCTTTTGCGTGGATAGGTATCATATCGGGATACTGAGCGCGCTTCTCCGCTTCTAGTAGCGTGTCGTGGTGATAACAACACAAGGGTAATACATACGCATGCGCCCGTTCTCCAACACGACCAAACACATGATGCAAGGAAATCACCGGATTCTCTCGGCCATGCAGCCAACACGCAATACATGGTAAGCGGCCAATGGCATCCATGATGCGCCTTTCCTCTGCCATGGGCGTTCGGCCTTTCAATCCCTTACTGGCGATCTTTTTGGTCGGTTTCTTCGCTACAGGCTTCGCTTTTTGACGCTCGATGCGCTGTTGCTGTTTGTCACGCTGCTTTTTCTGGTATTCGGGATCATTTAAGCGCTCGATTTGTCGCTGGCGCTGACGCTCTTGCTGCTGTAATTGCTTTTTGAAGCGTTTCTGCCGTTCCTCGGGATCGTTCATTTTGGCGATTTGCTTTGCTCGCGCCCGTTCCATTGATTGTTTTTGCTTCTCTCGTTGTCTTTGAAGTTTCTCTGCTATTGTCAAAGCCATTAAAAACACCTACTATTTGCTTGCTCTTGTTTCACATTTGCTGGTGGAACATGAAAAGGCTGGTAACTCGAATTTGCTGATTCGAACTGTTTGCTAAGGCCAGCCGCAAAAAAACCGCGTTTATTCGCGGTTTTTTTGTACCTATCAAAAGTTACTCTCAATCAAAACCCGATGGCATGGCTTGCCTTCATCGTTACGCATCCGTTACCCCAAGCTGACGATCTTCATGAGCTTACCCTCGTAGTCCCAAGGCTGATTTCGAGTTAAACACTCTTTGGCTCGTTTAAGCGCTGGCGAGTCAACTAAAAGATAAACGGCTTTGCGAGGTTTCACGCAGCATTCTCCGTAGCAATGTTTGAGGAAGTGATCATAGATAGTGAACGTTCGGCAAACTTAAGCTCTGCTTTTCGCACATCAATGTCGCGTTCTACATGCAGTGTGAAGTTGTCACAGAACACACCTTTCTCTTTCTGGTGCGCGTTCAACTTCTCTTTGAGTTGAGTGATTTCTTGATTGAGTTTTTCAATGTACGACTTGAAGTAAGTCTCGCTGCCGATTTCCAGCATCACTGATGCCGGACTACGAATGATAGACAGGTTACCGCATGTAGATTCGTTGCGTAAAAGGTTCAGAACACGTTCGCCGCCTTGAGTTATACTGTATTTTTTGCGGTCTGGTTTACCGTCTTGCGCTTCAATTTCGTGAGACACTAACCCCTTTTCCGTCATGCGACCGAGTTCGCGGTACACTTGCTGGTGGCTGGCTTGCCATGCGCCTGATTCAGGCATTGTTCGGTTTGTTAGGTCATAGCCTGTTTGTGTTCTCTGCTCAAGAATTGCTAGAAGTAGATTACCCAAATTCATAGTTAGTTACCTTTTGTTATTGATGCCAAATTTCACCCGTATCCTCGTCAATAAATCCATGACATAAATACTCTCTACTTGTTGAGTAATGCGTAAGTCTTCCCTTTAACGCCTTTTTGTTGCGGTTATGCTAGTGCTCGTATCCGGCAGTAAACGCATATTTGTTGTTGTAGTAGTCTGCATAATGCAGATCTGAGCCATTGCGAGCCTCATTAACTCCCGCCGACCAACTTGCTAGAAAATCATCACGCTCATTGAGTTTGACGGCTTGGCGCTCATCATCATGCCCCTAATAACGTGATAATTCCTAGCCCTTGCATGCGGTCAATGATGGTAGTCTCGAAAAATCCAATGTAGATTTCATCGTGCGGGATAAGCTCTACTTGTTGTGGCATTTCGTAGACCGTTCCATCTAGTGGTAGCGCTTCCATTAGCTCTATGATTAGGCTCAATTGGTTTTTGGAATTGCCATTGGTCAGTGCCTTGTCTAGTTGTCTAACCACATCTGCACACATGGAAAAGCGAGGCATTTCATTTCGTATCGCTTTTTCGTCTGCGTCCTCAATAAAGGCTTTCTCCTCATCTACACTCCCTAACACCTAACTCACACACACGTTCGCTACCGCGACAGCGGCGCGGTTAATGGCCATCGACACCGTTGCTCCGTGGTTAGACAGGACAATAGTGCCTTTGCTGGCATTGAACGTTTTTACGGTCACTTTCTACAAAGAATTAAGTGTGTTCGGAATGGGGTGGTGAGACTACCATATCAAAAATAATATATGCAATAACTAATTTAGCCCTTAATATCAAAAAAACATACATTGATATAAATTTACATGTTCGGAATAAAAAGGATTACCATAATCCTGGGGTAGGATTAGATTACGCTCAATCGGAGCCATTTAAGAAATGAATTTAATTCATGGATTTTTCGGTAAAACCCATTAATTAACCCTGGTATAGTGCTAATGCAGAGAGGCACATACGCCCACCAGATAAAGCGATTTTTCACTGACATCAAACTACGTGTTGGTCATATTTGTGAGATGAAAGCGACAGCAAGTAGCAGTGTTAAGTTTTGGGGTTCACTCTGTGCTTATTTTGATGAGATTACTTACAAAGCCAAAGAAAGCTACACAGATATTGATTCCCAATATCAATTTTTAACTTATCTAGCTGATACGGTTTACTTGATCGAGAAAGAGGGCATTGATTGTGATGTACTTATTCACTCTTTGATTTTGGATAGCGGCCAAACGCAAGAAACCCACGATGTTGGTGGCTCGATTCTATCTATTATGAAATTTAGTTGATAAATGTTATCAACTGCATATCTAGAATTATCTATCTGTGGTTAGATCTACGAATAGCTCTAATTTTACAAGGTTGATAATGAAAATTGAGGAACGTATTTATAAGTTGCTCCAAGAATCTAGCTTTCCAAGCATAGTTTTGTTAGATGGGCACTGGGGAGTTGGTAAAACGTATTTTGTAAAGCAGACCTTGATGCCCTATTTGACGCATAAGTACAAAGCCACACATAAGGGGCATTACCTCTCTTTATACGGTGTTTCGGATCTGGATGATTTTAAAACTCGGCTGCTTTCTCTTGTGTACAGTCGTAATGAACAAACAGGGTGGTTCGCAAAGCGCTATAGTGGTGTAGGCGATTTTGCCATGCAAACACTAGAGGGAACTAGAGGAGTAGGGAAAGCGCTTGGTAATGTTGGTTCAATTGTAAAGCAACATTACTTTAATCAGTTGAATGATCGAGTATTATTCATTGACGATCTAGAGCGCCTTTCTAACGAGAATGTAAAGTCAGAGATATTGGGCGAATGCCTAAATCTATGTGAAAATAAGAATATAAAAATCGTTGTCATTGGAAATCAGGGAAAGATAGAGAAGAAGGCAGACATCGAAAAAGTGTTTAGTGACATAGTGCACTTAAGTCGAACTCCTACCGATTTAATGTCAGTTATCGATCAAATCTATATTGAAGAAAAGACCTTATCAAATGAGGCGAAGCAAATTATTGAAGATATGCTTCGCAAGTATGAGGTAGATAATATTCGCATAATTAGGCGCGCTGTAGATCGTTTTTATGCCATAAGTAATCTATTTATTCGAAAGGATGAATTGGACTACAGACAAATCGATGAACACAATCTTATTACATCACTAGCGACATGCTTCGCTATCTTCCATCATGAATTTTCCTTGGACGAGGTCTTGCAAGCCCTACATGAAAATCCACTCATCCATAGGAAAACAAAGGGGGAAACTGAACAAGATAAAAGGATAGAGTTGCTCAGAAGTTTAATCCATCCTCTTAGGCCTCACACCACCGATAGCCACGTAAGATATATAGCAGCCTATGATAACAGGTTTAAAGATTTAGAAACCGAGATGAAGTTGCCTGTAGCAACTGATGACATTCAAGAAATATTGGATTATCAGTTTCGTAGACATGACGACTTGTGGTTGTCAGAGCGGTTGTCAAGATTTAAGCAATACATAGACAACCCAAAACCAACGGATTTTGTCAATTGGTGCAGAGCCTGTAGTGCCTATTCGTTTATGATAGAACACAGATATATAGAATATGATTTCGACGAGTTTGTTTCTAATATCAAGAAAATTTTTGATAAATTCATATTTGAGTCAGCAGCGTATGTGAATATGCTTGGTAGAGATATAGGGTACTATGTACAAAACAGTCGTTTGCTAAACGTAATATCTGAATTTTTATGCGATAAAGCTACTGGTATGCAGGCGAGTGAAATGGCAGTCTACAAAGAGCAGTTAGTGCAGTCTTGGCACAGCTGTGTCGAAGCTACTGAACAAAAGTACGGCTCCAAACCTTTCCTACAACACCTCCAGAAGAAAGATTTTGATCAGATGTTAACAAATTGGTCAAGCGGGGAGCTTTATGATTTTTCTAGTTTCATGTATCGACGTTATGACTTTAGCAATATTGAGGATTTTCTTTCGGAAGAGCTTGACGCTCTAGCCCTGCTTTGTGAGTGCATCGAGAATGAAAGAGAAAGATTACCTTACGGGGCTAAATTAGGAGTTTTAACTGAGCTCGCATCTAAAATATCCTCAATTCATGAGCGGCTTGGCGGTAATTTGGAGTTAAAGTCAGGGGTGTCCGGTTCGTCTTGACAAAGGATGGTGTGGCCAGTTCTCTTCAATTGCCATCGACCCTCATTAAGCCACCAGCACCAGATAAGGAACAGAAGCAATGATCATTAACTACGCCTTAAGTACCGCGCCTTATTCAGATGATGTTGAGTCATGTATCAACGTTATGACGGCAAGCATGTTTGCTCTTGATAAAGAGAGTGGAGCTGAAACCGAAGTTGCTACTTGTGATTTCTACATCGTGGACTTGGCCAGAGCATCAAACATTACAAACTGTCACGATTTACTGGATGTGGACGGTAGCATCTATCACTTTGTTCAAGTCCTTGATGATAATTATTTGCTAAAAGCAAGCATTGAAGAACGCAACGTAGAAATGCGTTGGGGAGTCTGTCCAGAACCAGATCGCCTTATTGTCATCCACGAACTGAAAGTGAAGAAAGAGCATCGAGGCAACAAGTATTCTAAAGCCTTAATTGAGGACTTTATTGCGCGATTCACGTCGATTTACGACATTATTGGTCTAAAGGCGTTCCCGTTAGAAGATCGCTCCGAGGAAAGCGTAGAGACGCTTAAAGGCTACTACTCAAAGATTGGTTTTAAGGACGTTGACATCGATGATTTGATGTTGTGGCCAACGTTGGAAGAACCGGATTGGGAAGAAATCCTATCGGAAACTGATCACTTGATGAGCTCACCCAAGAACGCAGAGCATTTGGAGCAATCAATAGAGCAATATCGAGAAAACGAGTTACGAAGCTAACCATAAGCCACCAGCACGGTGGCTTTTTTTACGGTTAAGGCTAAAATGCCACTAATTGCTTAAAGAGAGGATTGATGATTGAAAGAGTTTGATTTTGCACTGATGGCCAGGTTCCAAGGCGACATGAACGCAGACACGCTTTGCGAGCTATCTAATGCGCTCGTTGGGGTTGGTGCCAATGATTGCACCGTATCTGCATCTGGCAGCGATATTCGTATCGATTTCGACCGAGAAGCTGACTCATACGGCGAAGCCGTTCAAACCGCGATACAGCAAGTTAATCAGGTGAGTGGTCTTATTGTGAAAGAGAGTGATCATGTGACCTCTCAATTAAAAGAGTTAGAGCCATCCGAATACTTAACCAACCAACAGACTATCCAAGCCTATATTGATGAAGCGGCCAGCACTGGCGAGCCCGAGATCATTGCAGAAGCCTTAGCTACCGTTGCCAAGGCCAAAGGTATGGATAACACCTTACACCCGCGCGACAACCCTTCTTTATCGTCACTTATCGGGCTGGCCAACGTTCTAGGCATATCAGTTCGATTAGGTATTAACATTAAATAACTTATTCCAGTAGTTTGGTTGGGCCGAATTACTGAAATAGTTCCCCGTCAGGAATCTAGTCAATTTAGTTTCACTTCTTACAGAACTGAAACTAACCCGCCAATTACCGGCTAATGTGTAGCTCAAGCGACATCGCCTACAAGAAAAAACGGCGCGACAAGATTGATGATTTGGGTAAGGTATTCGACAGAGCGCTTAGAGAAAGTAATGGACAAGTTCAGTCTCGTCCAAGAAATGGAACAAACTGCTCAAGAATATTAGGATTAGTCGGCTAATGAGTCAGTTATCAACGTTTTACTGTGTTCTTTACCGGTGTCCATAAAACACTACGGGTAAAACTTAATCTGTTACCTGACATTTGGTTAATGTAGTGAGGTAGCAGACTACTTCACCGAGCTATTTCGCCTCTCAATGGTGTTTGGACTGAGCTATTGGAATGGTCTTGTTGATGAGCAAATGGCTCAAAAACTGGCGATGTTCGTTAACGTACCACTCTAGGGTCAATAGTTAATATTGATAAGATAAAATACGTCAAGAAAAATTAATTATGAGTTTGGCTTTCAAAAATTTTATTTCTATTTCTTAATTTAAACCAAATTTTCTTTCTACCATTATTCTTCAAAATAAAACCTCCAAAACTACACCACTTTGGCCACTTGTTATTCTTTGAAGTAGGTCAAGTTTTGATTTTTTACTATTTGATTTTTTCTTTCTACTGATTTTTTTATTATTAGATACATTTATTAAATCAATGGTTTTATTAGACATACAATGCCCCTTACTTAATGATTAGGGTGTACTGAACATGCGTTATTTTATGATATAGAATGAAGGGAGCTTACAGAGAAACTTATTAAGGATGACGCTGGGAAAACTGACTTTATACTTTTTTATCTGAAACAACTATTGATCAGAGCTACTACTTCCTTACCACTGGCTTACAAGCGATAAGGAAGCTAAGTTTTGTAAGACTATTACAACGTCGTTACATTTTCTGCTTGAAGCCCTTTAGGACCTTTACCTACGGTAAAAGAAACCTTGTCGCCTTCAATAAGTTTTTTAAATCCATCCCCAACGATATTGCGGAAGTGAACGAATAGGTCGTCGCCGTTATTTTGAGAAATGAAACCGAAGCCTTTAGCTTCATTAAACCACTTTACTGTACCAATTACTTGATTAGACATATTATGCCCCTTATATAAATTAAAATTAAGGTGCACTGAACATAAGTATTATTTTAAGGATATAGAATTAAGGGAGATACAGAGAAAAACTTGCTAGGGATGACACTGGAAAACTTACTTTATATTTTTTATCTTCAAACAACTCTTCGTCAGAGCAAAATCAACTATACACGTTTCAAAAATTAAAGATAGCTTTATTTTCTCTTTTTATACTAATAATGCACGTTACAGATCACGCAAGCGCGCCATATGAGCTGCTCTAGAATACTTTAAGTAACATTTTGACACCCAAATTGTTCCTTCTCATCCTACTATAATCATCGAGCAACCTATATGAGTTAAAAGGCCGTTTTCTGTACCCGGTCTATCGTACTGATTTTTCCATATTAGGTCGTTTCAGCCTTCAAGGTGTTAAAGTTGGTATACTAAAACTAAATTATTATAAATGAGCGCAAACATGAAACAAAAGAACTACAACAAACTTAACGATGAAGAGTTAGAGTTTGTTAATGACAAGGTCGCAGCCTTACTCTTAACAAGTCCTAGGAGTGCTCGTTTTTTGCTCTGGATAATGGTGAGTATTTCAATTGTGATGGTTGGTTGGGCATCTTTTTCTGAGATAGATAAAGTCATTGTGGGTTTAGGGAAAGTCATTCCTTCCTCACAGGTTCAAGTTATTCAAAACTTGGAAGGCGGGTTAATTAAAGAAATTTTAGTAAAAGAAGGTCAATTAGTCGAAAAAGGTCAACCATTAATTCTCATTGATGACACGCTCTTTCGTTCAGATTTTCGTGAGCATGAACAACAAGTCGCTAACTTGAGTGCATCTGTATTACAATTGACAGCCTCGATAAATAGCGTTCAAGTTAACAATGACTTTGAAATTAAAGATTGGCGACAAAATGTCACACTAAACTACGACCAGCTAATGTTCCCATCATTTTTAGAAGAAACTCAACCTGAACTAGCCCTACGTCAAAAAGCTGAGTATCTAGAAAACTTAAATAATATACGCAACCAGCTATCAGTGATTGATCAGCAAGTCATACAGAAACAACAGGATTTGATTGAAATAAAAGCGCGAGTAGAAAACTTACGTAGGAGTTATCAATATGCAAAAAAAGAACTGGATATTACCAAACCTCTAGCTGACGAAGGTATAGTTCCACGCATTGAATTACTTAAATTACAACGACAAGCCAATGATAGCAGGCGTGAAATGACATCTAGCAAGCTTAAAATTCCCGTATTAGAGTCATTAATTCAAGAGTTCATGCTTAAACGAATAGAGGTCGCGCTACAATTCCGATCTGAACAACAAGAAAAACTTAATAGCACCCAAGATCAACTATCTTCTTTGGTAAAGTCTACAGTTAACTTAGAAGATAAAGTCAATAGAACCGTGGTTTACTCACCAGTAACGGGAAAAATTAAAACGTTGAGCATAAATACAGTTGGTGGAGTTATTCAACCAGGTATGGATATCGTTGAAATTGTGCCAACCGAAGACGCTCTACTGATAGAGGCAAAAATAGCACCAAAAGATATTGCATTTTTACGTCCTGAGCTACCTGTTATTGTCAAACTTACCGCTTATGATTTTAGTAAGTACGGTGGTTTAAAAGGGGAGTTGGAACACATTAGTGCAGACACAATCCAGGATGAAGAAGGTAACGACTTTTATGTAGTACGTATACGTACTGATAAAACTAATCTCGGTGATAAAGATCTACCAATCATTCCAGGAATGACAACATCAGTTGACATAATAACTGGAAAGAGGACCATTTTAGAATACTTAATGGGGCCAATTCTAAATACAAAAAACACAACAGATTAATAACTTACACTGTTTTCACAAATCGTGATACCCGTTACCATTGAAGATGTTTAACTTCTTATGAAATTGGACTTATAAAGCCTAAGTTGCACAATTACAGTAGCCGCAAACATTTGACCGAGAATACGTACTTTCATATATGTCTCTATGGCCCCCTCATCGCATTGTCACTAACTAATGAATATTAGTATATTAGGAACTAGTGTTCGGAATTATTATAAATGGATAGAATATTACTTTAACCGTACACTACTAACTTTTTCAATGTGTAACAATACGTCCATTACATCGCTGTGAGCCTTGAGTAACTTTCTCTTAGCAATCGTCCATGCCGCCAATTTCCCATAAGCGTTCACACTTACCTTAATGGAATGCTCATGCTTCTGGTTGTTCTCATCGTACTTGGTGTACCGCGCTACGTAGTATTGCTTACCATCGATGGTAGTTAACCGTGGTTCAAGACTTTTCGGCAAGCGCGCCAGCAAGTTGAATTGCTTACGAACGCGATCCCAACAACGCCCCCATAGTTCCTTGCCGATTTGGTTGCGTATTTTGGTTGCCTTGCGTAGACCTTTCTTTTCACCAATGCGAACAAACCCGACAGAGCGACGAATATAGCCCCCTTCCGGCTTAGGCACACTAACGGCATAACAGGTCTTTTTCTTGGTGATGAATCGATAGCCTGTGTTAGATACGAAATAAGCATAAGCGTTACGACACTCTGACACTCTATAACCCTCAAATAAACAAAACATGTAATTCCTTTCGGTTGGATTTGGCTGGCCATTGTTGCCCTTTCTTGGCCAAATGGATAACGTTACAGTGTAACTATGTTTTCTTATATTCCTAATTAATGCGACAGATTGATAGTCTTTAGGTCGTCATAACTGCAACCAAGCACCAGCTTGGTTGCCTTTTTGCTGAACCCTTTTTTCATTAATTCTCTTACCTTTGGTTTAAGGTCATTCGGAATTGAGGTTCGGGAAAGTTCCTGTTGTCGAAGCTTAAATTCGTTTACTCGTAAGTTCGCGTTCATTAGAGCCTTACACATAATTTCCCCTCCCTCTATTCTGCCTTTGGTTTTAATGAAATGCCTGTTGTGTACTCTTTCGCTTCGTCGTGGAACGTTCTTAAGTAGTGGTCAGTCACGGCAACACTAGAGTGACCAAGCGCGTCCTTAATCACTTTCAAAGAGGCTTTCTTTTCAAGCAGGAGCATGGCGTACATTTTTCGCATCGAGTGTGTTGATAGCTGATATGGCAATCTCAACTCCATTGCTATGCGCTTATACGCTCGGTTGATATACTGGATGCTGATCGCATTGCCCTTTTTGGCCAAGTGGTGATTAGATTGAAACATCAACTCATTATGCCCATTGTGTAAGTAGATACGTTTAATCAGTTCTTCCAGTTCGGCATTAACGTGAATGGTGATTCGAGCGGCCTCTTTAGCGGCTTTTTCGCTCTTACCTCGGGTCATACGGCCTTTAAAACCTTTTGATTGAACAATGCTAAATGACGACCGGATCACGCCATTTATCATCACATCGCTGAATTTTAGCTTCGAAATGTCGCAATAACGTAAACCTGTACGAACCTCCATTTCAATCATCATAGAGATAAGCGGGTTAATGTCATCCATTAAACGGATTATTTTTTCCAACTCGTCTAAGTCACGCGCAGGGAAAGCAGCCATTAGATCAACTCCACGTGATTAGCATTAACCGTTTTAAACTCGCCACCAACGAACACTTGAATTTGTAGGGTTCGGGATAACAAGCCAAATCCCAAGAATAAGCCTAGTTCGCCATCGACACGCACGAAGTCGTGGTGAACAGGTAAGCGGCCAAAGTGGTTGATCATCTTGGTTTGTGCTTGGATGCTTTGAGCTTCTTTAATTGTGTTTATGGCAAAGCGAAGTTGAGAGCGAATCTTTAGCGCATTATTACCTTTTCGAGCCTTGCTGATCGTACCTTGCACACAAGGGAAGCCGTAGAAATTGCGAATGACGGCGGCGGCTTGTTCTTGGCCTCCACATTCATTAATTAGCTCATCCAAAGAGATAAGAATAAGGTCGTGGTGGCGCTCTTGGATGGCACTGCGTTTGCTCGACCACTCATCCGAAAGCGACACCAATTCATTTTTTTTAAACATTTTTGCTGATCCTTTTTTAGTAAAATTCCAGTGTTTGCTCGGAATATAATATATTCTAAAGGAATATCCTTTTCAACTCTGTTCGGAATACTTCAATTGAAAGTACAAAGAGTTCCAAAAGTGACCGATTAATCAACCTTTGACAAATAACGCAACAGTGCTCAAAACGCCACCAGCAAGAAGCCACTTTTTATCAATATTCCTATGGAATATTTAGGTTTTTTCACACAAAATGCCAGGATTAGAAAGCAATCTTAGATATTTGATAAGTTATTGTTTTTATTGGATTTTATGTCTTTTTGTGTCGATGAACAGCGACAAAACATTGGATAAGTTAGTTTCAGTTCTGTATAGAACTGAAACTAAAAGAGGTTTTTTTGAAACTCGCCACGACAATTACCCTTCTGTGGCAATATAATTACGGTGTTACGGCGTCACGTGACACGAACAAATATACATATCCTCAATTATTATGCGGTATAGGTCACGTTCTCAAAACCTAACTGCTAGTAACGATATGTTTGCATTATTTTGCATATCTAGACAATCAAAGATCACAGTCTCATAATACTCCGCGAACATAAGCTCGGCTGGCGAGAATCCCCTAAACTCTTTCCAAATCAGAGCTATATACGTATTGGCTATCCAGTCAATTGGCTTAAGAGATATAGATATGCACTGCACGTTGAATCAATTAATTCCAATCGAAATACTAGATAAATGTGACCTGTCCCTAGATGTATTTAGCAGCTCGTTCCTCGATGACGCGACCGACATTTGCATGATGCATCTTATCCAATCGCATCCGAACGCACTATGCAATTCATCTATTAATCGTGATGACGTATTAAACTTCGTTCGAGATCACTTCTCCGCTTAAAAAGCAACACTTATAACGTTCTTCTGTTCGTTTTTTATTTAATTCCGAACACAAAAACGGTATGCTACGCATCAAGGATAAAGGTAGGGTTTTTCGTTACTCGCATACGCTCAGGGATGGAGTGTAACCTTTATCCTCCAATGTAATTTGGAGCAACCGTTCACCATGATTAATAAAAAAAATACTGAAATTAAAGATTTAAAAGCTATTGATATAGAAACACTTAATCAATTACTTGCAAACAAACAAACGGCAGATGCGCGCCTAAAACGTGCCTTGAAGCACCGCGCGACTTTTTCCGAACAAATAGATGGCAAGGAAGATAGTGGACTATTCAATGAACGCATCGTAGCTGTAGTAAAACGTGGTAATCCGACCACTCGTTTACTTGAGTATATTGAGGCCGCGAAATCAGCCAATAAAGAGCTTTTAGAGCGCGCACCTCAATACTTCAACAGCTCATCTAACTCATTTAAAGAGACGACCGTAATTGAGAACGTCCGTCGCGTTAACATCACAATTAATAAAGCAGCTAGCAGCCAGAAAGTCACTGGCGCACGTCTAGCCAAAAGACTTGAAGCATACCTACGCGACCTCGACCGTAAACTCTCCTACGATCTTCCAGAAGATGAGAAAGAACAGCTCACTAACAATAAAAACACTGCATTGAATGAATTGAAATACTTCAAAGACAATGCAGACGTTGAGTTTAGAAAGCGCGGTCAAGAACACAATGACATTGTA
This sequence comes from Vibrio sp. OY15, assembly GCF_000742455.1. Classification (NCBI taxonomy): domain Bacteria; kingdom Pseudomonadati; phylum Pseudomonadota; class Gammaproteobacteria; order Vibrionales; family Vibrionaceae; genus Vibrio; species Vibrio sp. OY15. The sequence goes on from NZ_JPIL01000002.1 coordinate 48,991, forward strand.
GCTATCATCCATACCTATGATGGCAACAATGGTGGCATTTCTCGCGTAGCTAAAAAGGTTCACGTTAACGCTGGTGGCCTTGTTCTAATTAGGCATCGCTCTTGTAAAGATCACGATGTGCTAATCACGAACAACACCACTGAGGGACGTTCGATATTCGATGAAGCGAATGCTTTTAAGTCGGTACTGTACCCTAACGCTAATATGTATATAGAAAGCGAAGTTGACGCTATTCGTGAAGCCAGAAAAGAGCTTAGAAGCAAGAACGAAAGCAAAGCACGTTCGCAGTTCGATGGATTAGTGAACTAAGGTTTTAAGCTATATTATTGTTGTTCCGCTTTGATTGGTGATTTGGTGGCGATATTTAACGGTATCGCCACCTTTTCATATTACTTTTATATGTTGGCACCAACGGAATTAAGCATCGTCCGATTCAAGCGCTTCCAGTACCCATTGTTCTACGGAACTGCGAGACTCTAGCATGCTCTCTGTTACTTCCATTTCGTGCGGCACATAATCTACCAATTGAGAAAAACAGTATGTATCCCAACGGTCAGGTGATGGGATGTTCATTTTCTCTTTCATCATCGGTTTTGGCATCATTACCCATTGGCCTGACTCGTTGATTGCACAAGGTATTTTACTGCCTTGTTCTGCCGTCTTGACGTTCTTATCTATCTGCATGCGGCCTTGGTTTATCGCATCCCGAGCCATAACATTGGCATACGCACGCTGGTTAAAGAAACGCTGCTTATCGCTGGTGGAGTGCATCTTCTTACCCCAACGAATGCGCTGTACGCGCCGTCCGTAGCGTTCTAAGCAAGTCGCCGTGTCATAACCTACACCGTCACTATCCACTGCTATCGTGATGTTTGGGTACAAGTCCTCACTACACTCTGCATGGATAATGTCAGCGAACCGAACCGGATCGACCGTGCTTGGTTGTTCAAGCAATTTCACGCTCTTAACGATGCGCTCCATGCGTTGACCCCAAACCTTGCAGATATTGAGTATCGAGCGGTCACGACCATTACCCACGTCCACCAGCGCAGCCCAACCCCAACCATCGGGCATATCGAGGTTGAGCCTTGCGCTTTTGTCCAGTGCATCCCGACTAAGCAGCATGCCAGCAATGGAACTTGGGAACTCCCCACGTACTTTAATCAGGTATTCCGGTGCCTCTCGACCGCCATACTCCAATCGCTTATCGAGGATAAATTCCACGGTTACGAACGGCGATTCCTCGGAGTTAAGCCGGATGGCTCGCCATCGACCACTAGGCTCGGCTAATCGGTGATGCGTATCGTAGAAATAGCCGCTAGGGCGCGTTGGCTGGCTCAATAACAGCATTCGGTTATCTTTCTCGGTCAATGCACCCGCTAACACACCAAAAGCCTTGTCAGAGACGCCTGACGCCTCATCGACAATAACAAACAAGTGTTTAGCGTGTTCACCCGCTAGCGCTTCCTCGTTACCAATACGGCACGATTTAGCACTGGTTTGCCAGATACCTTTTGCTGAGTTTTCAAAAAAGGCTGTCTCGGTAATGGTGAAGTATTGCTGTAACCAACCATGCTTTTGTAAGAGCGTGTTCCAGTTGGATTTTAGGTACTTCCATACACCGATTTGTACCTGTCTCGCGTTGTTCGCCACCAGCACAACACGCGCATTGGGGAAACAGAGCATGAAAGCAATGATCATGATACTGGTCATGTCTGACTTGCCTGTACCGTGGCCAGAGCTGACAGTCGTTCGCGCACCAATACGCTGAGCACTATCAATGATTTTGCGCTGCTGCCAGCTCGGCTTCTTACCGACTAGCTCAACAGCGAGGCGTTTCCAGTCATAGCGATACCGCTTAACTAGGGCAGGGTAACGGGGATCTTGTGTTACGCTCTTTATTCGTCTAGCCACCAAGTACCTCGAAGCTGTCTACATCGTCAAACCCCGACACTCCCTCGTTATCGAGGTCATCATAGGCTTGCTCTTTAGCGGCTTCGTTTTGTATTTGGGATGGGGATAGGGTAGGTTCTACGCCGTTCTCTAGGTCTTCGGCTTCTTTGATTCGTCGGTTTACTTCTTCTTTGCGCGCAGGTAGCCAGTTATCTTGCTGCTCAATCTGCTCTAACGTGTAGTCATCAAACAGCTCATCCAGCTCTTGCTCACTGATACCAGTGTCTTCTACTTCTGGTTCTAGGTTCGCTAGCTCTACCTTAGCTTCATGCAATAGCGTTGCTGGTGGACGTGCACCTAACTTCTCGATTTGCTGACACGTCTCTAAGGCTGTCCAGTTGTTCTTAGTGCGCAGAGAAAGCATTTCTATTACTAGGCTGGTTTCTTCCGCTGGCAGTAAGTGTGGCATCATCAATTCAGCGTATTCCTGTTTACGCAAATCGATGTAGCGCTTGGCCTCTTGTTTGGCCATCGTGGAAATACTCAATTCCAGTTCACGCAATCTGGTGCCATAGCCAAAGATGAGACGGTCACGCATGGCGTTTATGTCTACTGGCTGGTTTTCGTCATCGAGCGGAATGTCTCCGCTTTCTTCCATTTCATCGATCTCTTTAAGGCGTTTAGCTAACGTCTCATTCATTCGGTAATACTGCGAACGGGCAATAATCAGTTCGTTGCAAACCGAAAGCGGATCGGTATCCATGAGAATATCCATGATTTCGCCAGTAATACCCGCACTACGGGCATAACCACCATGCACAACAGGGCGACCCACTTGAGCACTGGAATACTGCGAAAGTCCCTCAACTGATCGCGGCTTGCGCAGTGATCCAATACCTCCTGTTTTCGCGCGATCGCCTTGCGCACTTTGCGCTTGCGCAGTTGCCCCCGCTTCTTTGGACTTTGATTTATCAGCCCTTTTTTTCTTCTTGTCGTTTTTCGCTTCTTGAAATTTCGCTAATTGCTCATCGTAAAGATCAAATAATCGATCAAACTCGGGCAGCGATCGCATGGAATTAAACTGGCGGCGCAATGTCGCACCGTTCACCCCTTTATCTTTCGCAAAAGCGGCCATCGTGAGCGTTGGGTTTTGAGCGCCACGCACGAGAAATTCTTTCAAAAGGGAATGCCAGTCATTGCCCTGACTGGTCTTTTTCGCTTTGATTTTTGGCATAACGGACGGTTGGAACTTGCCGCCCGTTTTGGCTGGCCGTTTTATATATCGCTTAGCGGTGCCGTACTTTAGTCCGTTGGCTTCGCAATACTCGGCCAGCGTCAAAGTCGGCTGCTTCTCTAACTGCTCCCAAAACTGCTGTTGGTGAGCCTGATAGTCAATCTTGCCGGACACGGTTAAACCCCACTTATTTCGTTACGTTCGGAATAATACAGAGTTTATCGAGCCAATCACAACAAGGATGAAGCCAGATTAAACAACCATTTAATTGTCAATAAGGCTTTAAAGACAAAATTTAATAACGCGACATTAAATAGTATTTACAGTAACGATTTTCTGCATATAATCATGGCCAGCTAGTGAGTAACGCTACTTATGTACAATTGATTCTGCGGCACAATATAGTAATTGGCTGCGTTATCTCACTAGCCACCTTTCCCCCATACCCAAGACAACGCGCTACGTGATGAAAGGAATACCCCTTGAAAGCACCCGAGCGCATCAAATTCAGACACAAAGCCAAAACCAAAGCGCGACAAGCCACGTTTAGAACTCGCCAGCGGGAAAAGGGTTTAGCACTACTGCAAGCGCGTATCTCACGCCTTGCTCACGCCAAAGCATGCGAACAATGCGAACAGAACGGCATTACCCTGACTGACCTATATCAATTGGCCATCAACAACACTGACCCGAACCAGCTACCAGAAAAGCACCCCGAGGTGACAGAGGGCGACCTTGTAGGAACACGCCAAATTAGCCCTTGGATTGATCCCGAAGTGGCAAAGACGTTCGAGGAATTGGCCACCAACTACCGCAATCGAACCATAGCGATGAGTGCCATCGTCTATGCGTATTGTGTTCATTGCGAGGAAGAATGAACCGAACCGGACACGCGTGGGGAGCACTGTGCTTTGCGCCCGTTCCTCTCGCCTTAATGGCAGACACAACACCACTGCATTCAATCCTGGCATTTCTTGGTTGCTTAAGCGGTTCGGGCGCACCAGACTGGCTTGAATTTGACAGAATCCCGCACCGAACTTACACCCATACCCTTTCGTTATGGCTCGCTGTAACGGCTTATGGCTATCATTTGGTAATAGGGGATACATTCGCACTCATTGAGGCGTTAAAAGCCACCAGCACGATTCTAGGTGCAATTCTGTGTGGATTTGGATGCGGTTGTATCTCGCATTGGCTTGGGGATGTGCTAAACCGCCAGCCAGTGCCGATTTTTACCCCATTTGATAGGTACTGTTTGAATCTATTCGCTTCGGGGAGCCACCAGCGAATCACATGCGTATTCATTTTCTCGGTAGCATGTATTTTAGTTGGCTTTTTACGGCCTTTGTCATTCCGAATAGACTTGCTAAAAATGACGTTTTTGACATAAAAAAAGGCCACGTTTTACCGTGGCCTTTTGATTTTGAGGAGTTGTCAATAACAGGTAATTCAATAACCAATCAATTGGCCATCTATATTTTGGAGTATCCACGTCCATTTTCTTGCGAGCGAGGTAAATATAGGACACCAAAAACGCCTTTTCAATAGGTTGAAACGCGACACATAAAAAAGAGCCAGTATTTCTACCAGCTCTTTAACTCTCTTTTGCAAACCTACTTTGAATCACTTGTCGAAGCTTTACACTTCAACACGAAACAGGGCAATTATATTGATACTTACTCTGAAAAATCAAGAAAAAAGCGCCAATGGAATAACCAAAGGCGCTTGAGGACAGTTGTCTAAGATTTTTAAAGGAAAACACGGTCGTCACAATGGCAACTATGTAACTCGCGCATAAATAAATTTATCCGTTCGGAATGCGTAGTTCAAGTGTTTTTTATCCATCAGCACTAGTCAAAGCACACGTTATCCATCAAACAAGGAGTCTGCACCGATTAGCGGTATAAGGCGAAGTAAAACATCCTCCATAACCCCACTTTCAGCGGTGGCAATCTTCTTGGCTTTGCGATCTTTCCAAGACAGGGTTTGGATTAAGCTAGAAGCAACCACACAAGGTTTATCTAGGTTATTTACGGGAACTTCCGTTGCTTGACCGCGAATACTGGTGCTAATAGGGCAGCAAATGAGTAATCCTGTTTGTTGGTTATATTCTTTGCTGGAAAGCACTAGCGCAGGACGGTACTTGCCAATTTCCTTTCCCTTTGTTGGCTCAAAGTCGAGCCAGATAATATCGTTTCGTTTAGGAATAAACTGCGCCATTATTCACCTAACTCCTTGCCTGAAACTATTGCCAGCTCATCGGCGTGTGCCGTATGTGCATCTAAACCTTTCAATAGTTCTTTTTCGCTAAATGGAAAGCTTTTTTTTGGGCGCTTGATTGGCTCAATGATTATCTTGCCACCATCAGTTTTAACCTCAATATCCGCCCCCTCCGCTAGCCCTAATTGCTTGATAAAGGCAGCAGGGATGATGTTACCGAGGCTATTCCCTATTTTTCGCACTTGAGTACGCATAATCCACCTCTCATGTTAGTACGATGTTATAACAATAATATTGTATACCTTTGACTCAAAGTGTCAACTTTGTTATAACCACCTAGCCAACACTACTTTCAGTTTGCTTAAGGTGATTGTTTATCTCGTGAATCATCTTGCGTAGGGAGTTATCCAGCTCTTTGGTGTACAGCTTATCCTTGGCCAGTTCTCGCTTAAGGATGCGGTCGTGTTTGCGATGCCAGAATAGTTCGTGGACTTTTCTCATAGTGCCTACTCATATAGACGCTCTTTGGTAGGGGATAGATAGAACAAAGGGCTAACCCTCTTTCGAAGATCAACCCTTTGCCCTCTTTGGGAGCCTGTAGGTTTTTACCCTACAACGCTTGCACAACCTTATTAAACAAGCGCACCGTATAGGAAGTCGTATCCGTCACTGTCCTATGGGGATAACACTAAACTCATTCCGAACATATCACAATATTAGTTTGCATTTCATTTTGTAATTTTTACCAATTTAAAGATTGTTTCTGTCGCTTTTTGCTGGTGGCTTTCTTGAGTGTTTCGTAGTAGCCAATCTTTATCAAAAAGAAGTACCAGAGCGCATTAAGAGGCGTGATTTGCCTAAACTGTAGGTCAGCAAACCAGAATCGCTTTTTCAGATGCTTAATGGCCATGTAGGCTAACCATTGGTGTTTGAATCTAAGTACCGTCACTAGGCGCGTTTTCTTCACCTTAAGCGTGAATACATAGACCCTTGGTTTACTCATAGCTTGCTTTCCCCTCTAACTGGTATCGAAGCTGAGCAGTAAGCCATCCCCAACGTTTATGTCGCCATATGTCGCTAATCGTGGACTGGTGCACCCCGTATTCCTCGGCTAACGTGTGTTGGCATACCTGCTTAGTGAATAAGAGCTCGTAGATGCGTAGAACTTCGCTAGGGGATAGCTTGGATGCGAAGTTCTTTCCTCGGCGGTCTACGTTGTCCTTGACGGCCTTTTCAGCGGGTACGCAAGCCTTAAGTCGTCTTAGCACTCGGCGGTAACTGGTATCGGTAGCGGCGCATAGCTGTCTTGCGGTCATTACCTTGCCTTGGTAGGTCACAAGGTGCTTGGTAGCCTCGGCCAGTAGTTTCTCTCCGATTCGTAGTCCTTTGTGATACGCGCGATAAAGGGAAGTCATTGGATAGCCAGTTAACTGAGCGAGACGGTACACGCTCATCGATTGACCCTGATATTGAATGCTCATAGTGACTCACTCCCTTAAGCCACTTTAGCGATTTGCTCGTAGATACCAGTAAGGTGCGTTCTACCTACCTTACGGTTAAAGCGCATGGATGGTGTTTGTAGACCTTTCTCGGTAAAGAGCACTAAGGCACTGCCGAAGTTCACACCTTGCTTTTTGGTGTGCCCATCTGTCTCATAGAACGGGTAACGGCCATCCGGCTTGTAAATCATCGTGGCGTAGCCCTCAACCAAGTCCAGCCACCACGTTGTGAGTTCTTCATGTGGTAACAGCATCATACCGTCACGGCCTTTTCTGGCTTGTTCTAGCGCCTTTTCCAGAAATTCAAACTTAAGGTCAAACGGGGGATTGCACCACCAGCCATCTTCCCATTCGCCTTGTAGGCCATCGAACCCAACACAAACAGGGTTTAGGAGTTGAGCGGCCTTGTGTTTTAGCTTAAGGCTTGGGAATCCACTCGGCTGTTCGTTAATCCAGTCAGGAGCCACGTAGAAGCGGTTCACCTTGGCGGTTTGTGGCTCGGCGGCAACATCTAAAACAAACTCTTTTCCGGTATCACGTCGAAAGAGGAATTGAGCATCAAAGAAACAGTTCCAACGAGTCGCCCATTTGTTCTTTGCGCCCTCGACGGTCTTACTTTTGACTAGGTGCGCCATTCTCTGACTTCTCCCCACTCTTGGCCGCGACAGTAATGCGCTCGATGCGTTCTGCGTCCAAATCAATCTTCACTCGCTCTATCTTTGGATAGACCACCAATCCATAAAAGCTGTATGTGCCAATACCGACAACAGCCACCAGCGCTAACACAATGGTTATGGCCAGTAGCCGAACGGAGCCGATAAAGACACGTAGCCCAATTGCCTTACTATCATTCATGGACGCGTACCATGTCCTTGTAAGCAGAGAACAATACGCTGTGCTCGGTTTTGACACCTAAGCGCTCTTTCGTCGCCGGATTAATGGTTGTGCGTTCACGCTCTATGTGACGGAAACGGCCAAAGCCTCGAATTCGCACCTCACGGCCTTTCGCAATCTCAACCAGAATGTGATTGGTCATTGCGTCCAGACAATCGCCCACCAGCTCTGCATCATCACCAGTAAGCTTTAAGCCAAGGCGCTTAGAAATGTTTCTTTCAATGTCAGTTCGGTTTAAGCGTGTGCTCATTAATGTGCCCCCTTGATCTCGTTTACCTTGTTTGCCAGCTCATCGCGGAATACATCCGATGCACTAAAAGTCAGCTTGTCTCGCGCAGCTACAATCGCTGGTGCTCCCGTTTTTGGATTACGGCCAGCTCGCGCTTTCTTAAGGCGAGGTGCGAACGTACCGAAACCACTAAGCAATACAGCATTGCCCTCAATCATGGTTTGAGTTGAGATTTCTTCGATAAAGGCATCAAAAACCTGCTCGCATTCTTCACGTAATGCGCCAGTTTCTTTTTTCATTGCTGAGATCAGTTCGTGCTTACCTACGGCTTTTTGTTTAGACACGCTAAGTCCTCTTGAATATCTTTCAGATAAATTCCGTGCTGTTGGCCTAGAAGATTGATGGCGTAAAGAACCAGTTCTTCTCGACTGCTACAGCCAAGTTCTATTTGGAGTCGCCTAATTTGCTCTCGTTGTGTCGCGCTGGCGCGATAGTATTGACGTTTAATGTCAAACCTAGCCATCTTGGCAAGATGACGATTCCAGCGCTGCTGAGGGGTTAAGGCGTTTTTCTTGGGTTTACGTCCTGCCATGAGACGATTATAACCATTCCGAACACGCCGTAAATATTCCGAACACGACTTCTGTTTTTAACACAAAAAAATACCGCCCATATAGGCGGCATTTGTGGAAAGATGATCAAGGATTGGCGTTAAGCTCGTTTGAACTCCGAAAAGTGGCTGCGCATGCCATCACGAACTTTGAGAGGCGTTTTGCGCAGCTTGGCGCGTGTCGCTGTGTCGTATAAGTATTGTTCCCATTCCCAATAGGACATATCACGTAGTCGGCCTACAGGCTCACCAACACTATTCATGAATATGTAGGTGTTCTTGGCTTGGCCGTTCGGGATTGAGTTGCCATTACCATCCAATATCTCAAAGACCCCTCTCGCACCGACAAACGTCACGGTCAGACCATATTGTGCCGCTGTAGCATCAATCATTGCGCTAGTGAGGTAAACATTCTCGCCAAAGATTTTAGTACGGAGGATTTCACGACGATATTTCTTAATGTCTCGAACCCATTCAAAGATAACGCAGCGAGTATGTGGCGTTCGGATGTTGGTTTTTACTTTGATTAGACCAGCATCGAATAGCATTCTAATGACTCGATAGTTGATCTTCTCTCTTGGTGCAATTGTGTCGCCAGTAGCATCGTAGTCACAAATATGACCACCAGTAAGCCAACGATACGCTTGAGCGCTACCAAATTCCCCTGCGGGAGCATAGCTTAGCAACAACTTGTCATAGTAAAGGTAATCGCATAGGAAGTTACGGACTACCTTTGTTGCTTCTAACACGTCTAAATCAACTGGCTTTTGGCCAATGCTGTGATATTCACTCGCTAACATGAGATAACTAAGCCCTTTTTATATACTTATGCGGCTAGTCTAGTTTTGTTATCAAATGTTGGCAATTGGAGATAGCTATTAATTTGACAAATGCACTCATCAAACCCCTTGGCCACAACCACGTAATACCCTAGATTTTGGAACATTTTTATCTTTTCCTGTTGTTCCTTACTTGGGCGACCTTTTTCCGTTTTCACCTCCAAAAAGAACCCGTGATACACCCCTCTCGGGATAGGAAAAAATATATCTGGCACACCTTTCTTTTGTCCCTCATAGCTCATCATCGAAGCCGCTTTAGGTGTTCGGTAGCCACCATTAGGGATTGAGAAAACCAGCGGGTAAATATCCTTGTACTGCGTCTCTAACGTGTAGAACAAACGCACCTGTAACCAGTGTTCGGCCAGTTTCGTGTCGTTAAACTCTTTCGGGCGCTTAATCCCTTGTGCAAGGCGCGTTTTGTGTGGTGAATCCAGTTCCACTTTCTTCTGTGTTGCAGCGCGCGCAACGTCATTGTCTTTCTCAAGAATACGGATAAGCCAAGCTGGTAGTTCCGACTTATCCACCAGCGCGGTATTAGGGACGTTTATCGATGCCGGATTGATGATGTGATTAACAGAACGGTTAATCTCATTAAGTGCTGCATCGATATTGAAGTCGCCACCGTGGCCAGCTTTCACGCCTTTGCTTTTCCACTTCTTGCGCTTAGCGACTTGGTTTGCGAGGAAAGAGTGATCGAATCGTGGTGCCTTGGCCATAACTAGATAAGCCCTTGTACAACTAAAATCTCTTGCTCCTTACGGCGGTTGAAGTAGGCAAACACCTCGTCCTTGATGAATTGCTTAGATACCACCTTGCGGCGGCCTCCTTGAGAGAAAACACGCTTAGCAATGTCCTCAGATAGCGTCCAACAAAGTGCGGTTTGGATTTCGGATTCGTCATTGATAGCTCGGTAGGCCGTGATCACCTTGGGTAGCTGGCGCACCAAGGAAGCTCTACAGTAAAAACATCGCTCATCGGGCAATTTCTCTACTACTCAAAAATTGGGATAAGGGAATAGGGTTAAAGTGTTTTATTCTTGGTTAGCAAAGCGCTCTAGGCGTTCTTCTAAGTCATCCAGCCAAACCAGTATTTCGCTACCTTTGTGAACGTAGTCGAGGTAGCTGTCTTGGATTAGTTCGGCCACATGACCCGAACACCCGTTTACTTCTGCCGCGATTGCACGGTTACTGAAATAAAAAGCACTTGGTGTGTCCGTAAAATCCGTTTCGCCTGTCGCCTCGCGCATTTCCATAAGCGCTTTAGTGGTCATTCGACGCAATACAATCAGTAAGTCGTCTTGAGTTGCTAACGCTAAATTTTGCTTACTCACCGTTCAAGCCGCCACGTAACTCAGCATCTTGTAATGACGAAACTCGTTCTGGAACGGTATTTCATCGTCAAAATCCATTGGTGGCTCGCCGTATTGCTGTTGAGATTGATCCCAACCGCCTTGTTGTTGCTGGCCACCAGCTCGGTTATTGCCAAGCATTTGCATCACGCCATTAAAGCCTTGAACTACTACCTCTGTGCTGTAACGGTCTTGGCCTTGCTTGTCTTTCCATTTGCGAGTCTGCAATTGACCCTCGATGTAAACTTGTGACCCTTTGCGTAGGAACTCCCCCGCTACTTCGGCCAACTTGCCGAACAACACCACTCGATGCCACTCGGTTTTTTCTCGGTTCTCCCCTGTCGCTTTATCGCGCCAAGTTTCGGATGTAGCGATCGTGATATTCGCTACTGCGCCGCCATTTGGCAGGTATCGGATTTCGGGATCTGACCCCAAGTTACCAACCAGAATGACCTTGTTAATGCCTCTTGAAGCCATTCGTTATTCTCCGGTATCTCTCTTTACCGCTTCGTCTCTGTTAGAAATCGCATCACCAAAGAACAAATAACCCACGTCTGTACTTGTGTAGACCGCTATCAGTTCTAGGTTTTGCACCCTTGGGTTCACTTCGCCATTCTCGATTTTTCGATAAGTGTCTGGTGATAACCCGATTAACCTGCTCATTTCGAGTATGGTTAAATCTGCATGCCGTCTCGATCGCTTGATTCGCGCTGCACGTTGCTGTCGATACTCAAGCGATTGGATTCGAGCGGCCTGTTTAGTCTTTGCGTCTCGCTTTTTCATAGAAGCTCTCCACTTCACTTGCTAGTCGTTCTTCCTCGGTTGTAGTCCCCTTAATCAATGCAACGCGATATTCATATAACCGATTCTTTGACCAATCGAGGCAGAGCTTTTGCCACTTGATAACGGCAACCGGTTCGGAAAGGTCGTAACCAGTCCCAAAACAGCTACAGCACTCCCACTTGCTAAATAACGACTTGGTGTAACCTGTGCCATTGCAAGTCGGGCAGCGATCCGGTTTGTCGTCCAATGTCACATCGGCATCTTGTAACCGGTTCGCCAGAGCTTCGCGTTCGTCCGTAAGCTCTATGCCCTCGAATGTATCCAGGATTGATGGTGAACTTTCGTCTCGCTCTCTTTGCCGTTGTTCCAGTTGAGAACGCTTAATTTCAGAAATTCCCTTACCCACCCCTCATTCCGAACACGTAATTTTTACTTAGAGTATAAAACCACTCAAAAAACAATGCAAAAAGTATTGATACAAAAACCGAAACGATGTATTTTCGTCTAAGCAAACAGGCTCATATGAGGAATCAGCAAATGTCATAGAACAACAGCAAAAAAGTTCACGACCAAATCCAAGCAGACGTTAAAGAGTACATGACCAACACCTCGAATAGCGTCTTAGACTTCGCTTTGGCCAATGCAATTAAGAACGGTCAGAACAACCTATATGACTTGTGTAAAAAGTGGAAAATCCATTTATATAAGCTACTTAGTAAGTTTAACAGTTCTCTTTTTAAAGTGGATGATGATAAAATCCACCTCGCATAGACGAATACGTTTAGCTATCGGGATAAGAGTAATGGAAAGCTTCGGGGAAACTCGAAGCTTTTTTTCGGCTCAACACTCAATCCGAACATTCAAGAATTTACGGCATAAAAAAGCGCCCACTCATAGAGCAAGCGCTTACCGTTCGGAAACCTACCAAACACCCACCAGCAACAAAAACCACAACCAAAAACCACAACCAATATAACAATAAGTGTCGTATTAACTACGAAACATGATTGGTGGAAGGTAAATCACTTCACTTTAAACAAATTATATTTATATTGAATACATAGCTACTTTATACAGATCAAAGATCAAACTGGATGTTATACATCGCCGATTTAAGTTAATGTCGATTTTTGATTATTAGGTTTTCAATGCACTTGGGGTGCAAATTTGGCAAGTGTATAGTGAAAAAAAACGCCTTACGTGATACCAGAGCGTTTAGCGTCTTATCACCGTCAATTAGTTGAGTTTAATACTGTCAACACTTAGGCTAATTGGAAATTAGTGAGCAAAAACTGGCCAAAATGATAGGAAGCTTAGCCACTTAAGTTGTACGGGGAAGCATTTTTGTTTTTAACAGGATAAGATGAGTTAACAGCAATACATTGAATGCGTTAACCCATCTGCTAGAAGCGGCAACTTTCTTTTGAGGTTGGCATCAAGCAGAAACGGAAAATGAACATGAATTATTGGATAAAAATCTTGCTCATATCCCGATTCATGTAGAGAAATGAATATTTTTCAAAGCGTTTCTTTATGAGAGGGGAATTATCTGATAACAATGGGACATAAGGACTTGGGAGTTTTCATGCTCCTAAACCCGAAACAGATAGCCAACGCGTTTGGGCGTTTGCAAAATTGGCAAAAAGTCTGGAATACTAGGCACAGCACGACTTGGAACAAAACGTTCCCTAATAACCTTGATGGTGTGAAGAATATAAAAAAAGGCTGGATTCGAAGAACCCAACCTTTAATTAGGAGGTAATTATGTAATCACCAACCAAGCTCGAAGCAGCTAGAAAGCTTCACTTCGTGCATACGGGTAATCAATGGTGGCCGCCATTAAAAACCCTTGTGCGTTGTCTTTCACCATGAGCCTTATCAGGGGAACAAATGGTAAATTTAATTGAACTGCTTATAGCGATAATCAATCTAGTCGCCGTTATAGTGCAAGCACTATTCGGTTAACCAACGCAGCTCTAGAAGTACATTGTTGCTTCTAGAGCACACTTACAACTATCCAACAATTAATATTTCCTGTCAATTCGTGTTTTTGTCAAGAACTCACACAAATGCGATCGCTATTCGGTTATGCCAGCCCAATTTGCCTTTCATAGTCCCTGCTACTATAAGCTAGATTGGAAATTGACCTACCACTACTTGTAGCACGCCGTTGTCTATAGCTAGGATCATTAACTCATCTAAACAACAAAAACTTGTTGTGTATGTGGGAAACTGTGTAAATCTTTGATTTTCCAGTTATCCACATACGCTATAAAGATCTATATTTAACTATATTAATCTATGGTAACTATAGATCTATAAGATCTATAGGAATTGTAAGTTATTGATATTAATGGACTTTAAATCTTTTAAAGATCTTTTTTTAGGTCTTTGAGTAACAAGATCTAGGTTTAATTGATCATTTATTAGGTGTTTGTGATCTTCTTACAGGCTTTAATGCAACATAATTTAGGTGAAAGTGATCATATATCAGGTGATTGGGTAACATATTTTAGGTGTTTATTTTCTTAAATGACATATTTTAGGTGTGTGAGATGGTTATATCGAAGTCTTGTTCGGTTTTTTTTACTTTCGAGTCAATGATCACGTCGGATTCTCGCTTACATACCTAAAATGTGTCACATAGCTCATTTCAACCTAAAAAATGTCATCTATAGAGCGCATGACCTAAAACTTGTTAGCTATCAGTAATCGTGAGTATCGGTTAGTTCTGAAAGGGTATCTATCTTTTCCATTAACGACTCTAGTTCATGTATTCCATCATCATGTTTTTGTTGCTCTTTTTCTGAGTATCGTTTTGACAAGCTATCTTCAACTTTAAGAGCGTGGTCTTCTTTACCCACATAGCGGTACGCGATGGCAAGTGATTCTAGTTCAGACTCGGTGAGTCTGACTTGGTTTTGAAGCCTTTTCAATTCGAGTTGTCGAATTGTCTTTAGAGCATCGTGTTGATTTAGTTCATCAATTGAACCTAGCTTAACCCACCGGAAGAGAAACTTGATTCCTGTAATGGTTCTACCTTTCTTTACAACCTCAAACCCCTTATCACCCTGGCTACTTTCTAAAAATAGAAGCTCTTTGCTAATCTGAGGATGTTCAGAAAGTTCTTTAATACTTTCCCGGATACAACGTTTCATAAATACGCTGTTGTTTTTGAAGGAACTTTTATCTTTTTTCAGCTTCCCTGATTCGTCCAAAAGCCCAAATATTCCTTTCAGTTCACTAAGCTTTTGCGCATGCATTTCAAAGCCCTTGTCTTTGAAACGACTAAGCAGTTCGTACAAGCGCTTAGAGTACTCCTTTTTTACCTCAAAGAAATTGCGAGTGTTAATCAGAGCAAATCCTTGATTATATTCAATATACTCTGGTTTAAGCATATCGTTAGGAACCATCGTAAGTATGCCGTGTTTATAAGCGATATGTTTAAAAAGAGGTCTATAGTCGAATTCAATATCACCTTTCGGGGTTTCCACCTTTATCCCGATTTTTCGACTAGCTAGGCGGTTCGCTACTGGACTTAAGTTGCTACCGATATGTTTAGACTCAACACCTAACCACTCTGATAATTGATGTGAAGTAAATTCATAGTGTGGTGTTTTCTGATCCCAGTCGTTTGGTTTCATATGTGCAATCATCAACGCAAACATATCAGCTTCCCTAGCGGATAGATCTTGACGACTAAAGACCAGTTGATGGCCTTTTTTGATATGTTTCGGGAGGTTATCGCTTACCGCAGGGTAGAAATATTCTTCATCACTCATGCAAATGCACATCCATAAATAACAAGATTTAGGTAATTATGACACATTTTAGGTCACGCATGTATAGAAATACTCACATCAAGCAGTGATTACAGATACCTGACTTGTACTCGCCCGACTGCGTCACGATAGTATTCAACTAAGCCTTGAGACTCTTTCTCGGAAATGGTGTTCATGTACTCTGCTAACATGGTGGCTGTATCACGAACCTTGTTCACGCTAGCTTTCACGGCGCTTGCAGCCTTGTTGTGCCAGCTAGCAATCACAAACTTAAGGTATGACACGAACTTAGGCGCTAAAGGCTGTTGGTGCTTGTTGTACAGCTTGATAACACGACGAGCTCCACTAGCTGATAGGCGGCCTTGCTTAGCTGCTAGTTGAAGTTGTTTTACTTCGTCAGCGTCACGTTTGAAGATCTTCAAAAACCAAGAATCAGACGGGACACCGTTATTAATTTTATTTTTACTCTCTGTAGAGAGATCTTTTGTATTTATAGTGCCATTTTTGTTTTTGTCTGATTGTTCGCAAGCCTTGTCAGCACTGGCCTCAAGAGGTTTTTCCACAGAAGCCCCCCCTGAGTGCCGTTTTTGTCTATTAAAACGCTTTTGTGCAGCTTGTAGCGCGTATTTGTATGCGCCAGCGAACATTTCTTGGATGGCGTCTACGCATAGAGTGATGTGACGTAGATTCTGACCTGTTGCATTGTTTGGCTTCTGTTCTCGGACAATTAAGTTCAAGTCTTCTGCTGTTTTCAGTTGTTTTTTGAGAGTGTCAAAAGTGGTTGGACGACAATCATAGCGATCGCAGTTCTCGTTGTAGACCTGTACCAATCGAGTAGTTGATGCAAAGCAGGTATGGCCATGCTTAAGAATATGGCTTGAGATAGTTTCTAGTAGGCAAGCAAGTTTACGTTGTGCCGACGGTTTATTGGCTTTGATATTGGAGGCTTGGGTTCTGAATCCTGACTTCCAGTAGCAAGGATGCAGTAAAAGCGGTGTGTTTTGCATAAAATTTGATCAAAAAAAAGGCGTAAAAATTTGCCACCGATCTCTTTGAACGTTATACTTACACCTGCTTTAGTGTGGTGTAATTTGTGTTAACGTTCGCTGAGATTGATGCTCAATCTAAACTGTTAAACTAATTACTAACCATTTGAGGCATTAGTCGCCAACTAAATGTCTCGCCTGATTAGGCTTCGGTCTAATTCATTACGGCATAATGACTTTCCTTAAGTTCGTTTGTCGTGACGCTTTAAGTTAGCCGCTTAAAGCTCGATTGCAGTAAGAAAGCCCGCTCGCCAAAGCGGGCTTTTTTATTTTCTGTTGCCCGAAATCGAATCTCTTTCTCTCTATCACGGTATCGCCATGATCTAATTACAGAAAAACTCCCCTATTATTGATCGTAAATGGTTGATCAAACAAGTCCCTGTATCAAAGCGATTCCGAACAAGGTGCGTTACCATCTGGCGCTAGAGTTTACCAAAAATTTTATCTATTTAAACTCCTTTTGGACGTGTTAATATTCCGAACACGCCGAATTTTGTGGATAACTCTGTGATGAAATTTACTCCCCCACTAAGTGCTGAACAGAAATTGGAAACTCAAGTTAACCAATTAAAACAACAATTTAAGCGCCGTCAGTTCCCGAAAAAGAACGCACCAGCGCTACCGTTGGATTTGTTAGTAACAATCTCAGGTTGCACCTTTGGTTTGCATAGCCAAAAAGACGGTAGACTCGTTCTAAAGGCCGATAAGGCGATTAACTTTGATAAGGGTGTCAATGTGTTGCGCTCAGTGTCGTATATTGCTGGCGCGCGAGATAGCGTATCTATCGCTGGTTGGGACTGGCGACCAACGCACTTCAAGAAAGATAAACTCTATTTGCGTCCTGTCGCGCCTAGTAATTTATAAAATTCCGAATTGGCCACCAGTATTTTCGATTTAATTGAGTGTTTTTTGTACTTAATTACTAATCGCTGGTGGCGCTTTTTAATTGATCAACTTATTGGAATTTTCGTGATGAAGATCCGAAGTTGACGAATTGCTGTTTAATTTGAGGCGCAACACTCACTTTTTGCTCTACTGGAACGTAGCTATTTGTCGGTAAAGTTGCCATTTTTCGGGAACCTAGCGACTCAAACATAGCTCGCACCACTTGATGATCTTCCTTGGTGGCCATGTTGGCGATCGCTTTGCGCTGCGCATCGGTTACATAGATAGGTAAAGAGTCCACAACATCAAGCAGCATCGAGGTTGCCTTAGCGTTTTGCTCTACCTGTTCACGCAATTCTGCGTTCACGCTTTCTAGGTACATAAGCTGGTTAGTAAGATCACCGACAAGCTCAACATTGGTCTGTTGAGTCATGTTCGCGTAGATATTACGCGCGGATTCCTCATCAAAACCTTGTTCCTGTAGCGATTCGAGGATCATTTGCTTGCTGTTCGCACTTTCCATCATCATGGCCGGATGGTCTAGGCTGATATAGTTCGGCTGCAACACGTAGTCCATACCGTGATATGAAGTCGTGATCGATGCCTCGCGTGTATCTTGGCCACCAGTCGCCCAACTCCAACCACCAGCACGGCTATTGTGCAAACCTAAAGCGATACGGCCTGTATCGGTATCTAAAAACTCTTGAGTGTGTTCAACAATACCGTCATCTGAACAGGTGATAGAGACTGTGCGGTTAGATGGCACGTTTTCTACCACAACCGGACGACCATTAATCATGATCACCTCAGTTTCACCGATTGAGAGCTTATTAGCGCGTTGGCGGGATTGATGGCCATAGTAACCATACGCTTCGCCTAGTCGTAGTAGCTCTTGAGTTCGTGGGCTGTTGATCATCGCTTGCACGGCTTTGATGATGTAATTACGCTTGTTGGCGCTAAGCTTGCGACCGTCATTGAATAGGCTGAAACGGTCGGATACTTGTTTAAGTGCTTTTGCTGTCACTTTCTTTTCTCCATTAATGGCTTTGGATTTCGGTTAGTAGGTCGAGAACTACGTCTCTAACGAATCGTTCCGCTTCGCTTTGGTCAGTCATGCCAATGGATTCCATCATTTTGTCGTTCTTGGCCACTTGAGCCGCGAGCTCGGAAATGACTTCATTGGCCAGCTCGGAATCGAGGCCAACAACGGACGTGTAAAGATGGTTTTTGAGTTTCGGAGACTTGCCGATTGGGGATTGCTCGATAAGGTCAAGCACGGTGGCCAGCATGGTTGCGTAGTTCGCTTGAGATTCCATTGCATCGGCTTTCTCTTGCTCAATAGCGGTATTGAGAGAGTTAAAGCGGATCTCGAATGGCATATCGTTATCGTTCCACACCTTGCCGTCTCGGTAGATGGTGTGAATATCGATAGCGCGCTTAACGAACGCCACCACGGCTGCGCGGATTTGGTTGGCGCGTAGTGCAGATTGAATCGATGTGCGGAAGAAGCCGCCCTCGCCTAGTCCACCAGAAAGAAGATCACCAAACCCAAGCATGGATGGGTCTACGCCAAGCGTTCCGGCTAAGCGTTTAAGGTGAAACATAATGTCTTCGATGTGGGAAATATTCGGGTCAGTGGTAAAGGTATCGATCTGCAAGCCACCTTTAGCGCCGCCCATAAATGGCAATAGCGTGTTGATAACGGTTGGAATGAAACCTAGCTTGCGGGAACGGTCTACCACCTCTTGACGGTCTTGCTTCATCTGGTCAGCGACCATGTTGATGTATTCCGCAGCTCCGGCCGCATCTAAGCCGTCAGTGTTTACCGCTATCATGCGATCGATAAGTGAAGCATTCACACGACTTGCGCCGAGCGCTGCAATGGACTGGCGAAGCATCGACCAAGCCTCAAAACAGGTCAGAAGAATGGATGTGCCGTAGTTCTGCGTCTCGATTGGCATGCGTGAATACGCATCGTCATAAAGTGAGTAGCGCTGGCCAGTGTAGTTAACTGGCGGTATATCCATATCTGGTCGCCAGATTGGCATTTTTAGTGGGATAAGCGCCCAAGGCTCGGCAAGGCGTACCTGTTCGCCGTTCGCTCGGGTTTGTAGATATTCCGCAGTAAATCCCGCTAGCTCGCCCGAACGTTCGTACTCACGAATTTGGTTTGGCAACGTGTAGTAGTTGGCCTCAAAGTGAGTAATACCCACGCCCTCTTTCGTGTATGGGCGAACATAGTTAACCCCATAAACCAGCGTTGAATACGTCCAGTTCATTAGGTTTTCGTTGATTGGAGTTAGCAGTTCTCGGTTAAGACGGCCTACGTACTCGGCGTACTTCTCATCGGTTGGATGAAGATACACAGCCATGCCATTGTCGTTTGATACCGAAAGAGCGTGACCAAGGTGCAGATTGAGCGCGGCATCAATCGTGCTGTCCTCGGCCATTTCCTTGAGTATCGGATATAGCATGAAGCGATCTTTCGGCAGCTTGTGCAGAAAAAAGCGGTCTGAGCTTTTTCGACCGTCATTGGTCAGAGCGCCGTTGCTTTCATCTAATTGGTGTTCGCGATCGTGGAATGGCGATCCCGTGTATCCAGCGCCAGATTCAAAACTTATCCCACTCTCTTTATCGTCATTCTCGTTAAAGAAAGGGAACGCTTGTTTTAAAGCTGCCGCTAGCCCAATTGATGCCTTGTTTTGCGACATGTGCGACCTCGGTAATTTGAGGCGCTTTTTACAGGGATGGGGATGATCTTGGATGATAGCGCATCGCGTCAACGTGACCAATACGCTAATAAATCATTGATTTTCTATGCGTTAATTTTTTTTAGTCAAAGTTCAATTGCTTGCCTTTGAATCTTGGTTACTCACCAAAAACACTAATTTTTATTCTTGATGATAATAACCGTGTTCGGAATAATTATCTCGTCCCTAAAAATCTACTTCCTTAGATATTTTAGATTATTCATTAACTTAAATTGATATTGATAGTGGCGTTTTTTTGGGATGGGGAATAGGAAAGGAAAAAGTCGGGCGAAAGCTCGACTTTTTTTTGGCTTTTATCCAAAGAATAAAAGGCACGTTCGATGAACACTGATTTAACCCGCAGTATTGAACAGGCGACAACAATCGATGAACTGGTACGCCAGTTTGAAGCCTTGCTCGCTGTCGATATTAGCGACACTCCAAAAGGCCACCAGCGCCTTAAGGCTAACCAACTAGCCAAAGATATTCTCGCCAAGTACAACGGCGACTACTCCAACGTTTCACCCGAAGATAAAGCAGCTCTGCGCGACTACACAGGTTTTGGCGGTATCGGTGGCTCCACCAACGAATACTACACGCCTAATTGACATCCTCTCCTAGCTAAGTCGCTAGGGGATTCCCATTACTAGGGCGCACACTAAATTGCTTTAGGTGCAAGGTTCCTGCTTCATCAAGCGGCTAATGCCGACTCTCCACAGGCTAACAAGCGGTGTCCCCGCTCTAAAATATTTAATGCACCAACAACATCTGCGTTGTTGGTGTAACCGCACTCAACACACTTAAAATGAGCTTGAGTCTTGCGGTTATCTTTCGATACGTGACCACAACAAGGGCAGGTTTGACTTGTGTATTGTGCTGGCACTGCGACAACCAAGCCACCACGCCATAGCTGTTTATACTCAAGCTGTCTTCTGAACTCATACCAACCTTGATCGAGGATTGATTTGTTCAGTCCTGACTTGGCTTTTACATTTTTACCGTGCTCCTCTATATTGCCTTTTGCTGATTTAGACATATTTGATACACGTAAGTCCTCAATCGCTATCATTGCGTGATTCTTGCTGATTAAGCTTGAGGCTTTGTGCAGGTAGTCTTTGCGGCAGTTGGCAATAAGAGTGTGTAGCTTTTGAATTTTGGCTTTCTGCTTTTGCCAGTTAGCAGAGAATTTAACTTTTCTGGATAGCTTTCGCTGCTCGATAGCAAGGCGTTTCTCGTGTTTGCGAAATGCGTTAAGAGGCTTTAGGTGCGAACCGTCAGACAGCGCAATGAACTTGGCAATCCCAACATCAATACCGATAGCAGAGCTTGATTTGTGTTTAGGTTCGCCAATTTCTTGTTCAACTTGGAATGATATGTACCAGTGTCCAGACTTGAAGCTAACAGTGCA
Organism: Vibrio sp. OY15; assembly: GCF_000742455.1. NCBI lineage: Bacteria > Pseudomonadati > Pseudomonadota > Gammaproteobacteria > Vibrionales > Vibrionaceae > Vibrio > Vibrio sp. OY15. The sequence continues at coordinate 70,411 of NZ_JPIL01000002.1, forward strand.
ATTTTTGATAGTTCCTTTCACCTCTCGAGACTTACGGAACTTCAACCAACCTAGTTTGCTTGGCAGCTTCACTCGCTTTCCGTCCAGTTCGCAATACTTATTAAAGTTAACGAATCTAATCGAGTCTTGGTTTTTCCCTTTTTTCTTGAAGCGAGGCTTTTCAGCGGCTAGAGACTTATCAAAACAGCGCATCCATGCACTTTGCAAGTCTTTAAGTTTTTGCTGCAAGTTATCCGTGTAAGCTTCTTTTAGCCACAAAAGACCGTCTTGCTTCTTCCACTGAGTCAGAAGTTTATTCAACTCAAAAGCGCTAGGGATTTTCTCGCCACTCTCAAGCTTGTCAAGACAGAACCGCAAACCGTGATTCCACACAAACCGAGCGTGACCGCAAAGCACGGTAAGTCTAGCCGCTTGTTCAGCGGTAGGCTCTAGTCGAAATTTGTATGCTTTGCGTATTAACATGACAATCAGTGTGAATATTGATAATGTATTTATATTATCAACTTACATCCAAAAGGCAATATCAGTGTGTGATGATTTTAATAAGGGTAGGCATAGTTGTTATTCACTGCATTTACATATCGTTTTCGTGACAAAATACAGAAAGAAAGTGTTTGGAGATTTGCATCTACAAAGTCTTGAGGCGACTTTCAGGGAGCTTTGTTTGGGCTTTGATGCGGAGCTAAAGGAATTTAACGGAGAGCCTGACCATGTTCATTTGCTAATATCAACATCTCCGAATACACCTAGCGTTGCAAAATTGGTGAACTCGTTAAAAGCAACCAGTTCACGCAGGATTCGCAGGGAATTTAATGATGTAGCAGGAGCGTTTGGTAAGAATGTGCTTTGGAGTCGTTCATACTTTGCTGGTACGTGCGGAGGTGCGCCATTAACAGTGATCCGCCAATACATCGAGCAACAGGATAGACCGCATTAAGGTGCTATCGCACCTTTGGCTATTCCCCTCCCTGCTTCTTCGCAGGGAGTACCCTAGCCACTTAGGATGGAATTTGGTAAGAAGTTCTCGCATGCGAAAACTTTTGAGATAGAAAAAATAAACCCCGCCACTGAACAAATGGCGGGGATTGCACGTTGAACAGATAAGCTTTGATGCAATCAATCCTACCCCTAATAGTTTTGTTGCCGCCTATCTGTAATTTAATTTATATGAAATAAATTTCATACTCAACAGGTTTTTCAATATTTTTTTATTAAAAACAATGAATTATGCAACTAGGTGCTTTCCCCTTCTTATGCCTGTTGACGCTGCTCTTTGTAACCTAGTTAAGTAATAGAATTGTCAAAAAGTTTTCGCATGCGAAAACACATGGAATCAATCTCACAATTTATCTAATGTTCTCGCATGCGAAAACTTGTGCAATCGGTTCTGTTTGTTACTTTTTTTTCTTGTGCTGTTGCTACTGGCAACGTATAGTGTGTGCCTGTTGCCAGTGACAACAATCGAGAGGCATTGATATGGCATCCAAGGAACGATGCGAAAGATTAAATCAATTAGTCCAAAAGGCAGGAAGTACCAGAAAAGCCAAGCAGCTCATTGATGGCGTTAAGGGTGTAAGCCCTTGCCACACTGCTATTTACAAAGCAATGCACGGCGGCGGTACAACTGATTACGTAGTTCAGTGCTATATCGAGGATCTTGAGGTAGCACTGAGCAAACCAAAACAGCAAACAAATTCCACCAGCAAAGGAAATTAATTAATGAGCATTATCATGGCGATTGCCAACCAAAAAGGCGGCGTTGGTAAAACAACTTGTACTTACAACTTTGGCATTAGCATCGCTAGCCAAGGCAACAAATGTCTATTCCTGGACTTTGACCCACAAAACAACTTAGGCGGCTCAATCGCACCGGAAATGGTCGAGAATCCAGAGTACACATCTGCGAGCTGCCTACACAACGCTTACAACCTTTTTGAAAATCCAGTAAAGGCTAAACCTTTCGAAGTCAGCGAAAACGTACACGTTATTGGCGGCGATAAGCGCATGGGTAACATTACTCAATCACAAATCTTAAACGTGGCTGAGTCTATCGACCTTATCAAAGACGACTACGACTATATCTTTATCGACTGTCCACCAGCGGCGAACGCGCTACAGCATGCAGCGCTACTTGTGGCCAGTAAGCTACTTATCATTAGCCAAGCACAAAAAATGTCGATCAAAGGCGTTAATGAGCTGGTTAAGACCTCGCGCCAAATCCGTCGAATGAACCCTGACTTGGAAGTATTAGGCATTGTCCTAAACCTTATCGAAGCCAACATTACAAACGACCAGCGCGAACAGGAAGCGGAACTTCGTAAAGAGTACGGCAACCTAGTTTTTGAAAACAAACTGATTAAAACAACGCGCGTAAGTGAAGCTCTAAACCAAGGCAAAGCACTGATTGAAAGCAACCCTAAAGCGGCTGAGAAATTCGGCTTTACAGCGGTTTGTGAGGAACTTTGCAAGCGCATGGTAGAGGTGACAGCATGACCAAAAGTTTAAGAGATCGAATCAAGCTTAGCGACCTAGATAATCTCTTGGATGAATCAGAGGTAGAAATCCGCGATGCAGCGAAAGTGTTGGCTATCCCTAAAGACTCTTTGTATTCAGTCGAGCAAGTTCGTGAAGAATTTAATGATGAATCACTACTTGAGTTGTGCGAAAGCCTAGAAGAAAACGGCCAAATTCAACCTGTCGTTGTTTACCCGTTTGATGGCAAGGGATACAAAATCCAAGAGGGTGAACGCCGTTGGCGCGCCACTATGCTGAGCGATAAGCTAACTCACGTTGAGTGTATTGTCCGTGAAAAGGGCGATATTTTTGGTCAGCTCATCGAAAACATTCAGCGAGAAGATTTAACGCCAATCGAATTAGGTAAGGCGTTTAACCAAGCAAAGAAAAAGCACAATCTGGATAACCGTGGCTTGGCTAAGCGCCTTGGCAAATCTGACGGCTACATTTCGAAATACCTAAATGTGCTTAAAGCCCCTGACTTTGTTTTGGAAGCATTCCAAAAAGGGATTATTGGTGATGTAGAGTCCATCAACGAACTACGCAAAGCAACCGTCGATAACTCTGAGCGCGTTCGTGAAGCACTGGAAAGCGGCGAGAAGCTAACACGCCAAGATTGTGTAAAACTGCGCACTGGCGAGCTAGATAGCAAGGTGGAAGTTGCACCTCAACCTAGCAAACCAGAGAAAGCAGAAAAGACCGATAAGACACCAGTAAGCAAAAAGCCTACGGCAAACCAAAAGCCTACCAGCATTTGTGTGATGGTTAATGACCGTCATGGTTTGGTGTTCGCATCTGGTAAGCATAGCGACAAGCTAACGGTACTGTTTGATGATGGCGAACTTGAGCAAGTGCCAGTTGGTGAAGCTCAATTAGTTGGGTATCGTGTGTAAAGTTCTCGCATGCGAAAACTTTTAAAGCGGGTGGCTAATTAGCTGCCCGTTTTTCGTTAGGACGTAATACCCGCCGTCACGGTAGACACCAACCACATAGTGATCGAGCGGCACGTCTTGCCAGCCAAATAGCCCTAGTTCGTCATCGCAATAAGCGACGATATTCACCAGCTTTACCTTTTGGACATGCAGTAGATAGATATTATCTAGCGCCCCTTTAAATGGTCTGTAGATATACTGGCCATCTTTCCTTAAAGCGGGGATCTCATTCCCTGCGACTGAATGGCCATCGGCAACGCCGTCTTCGTTTATGTCGATTAGCCCGTAGTGATAACGATGCCTGATAGTAAACATCCCCTACTCCCAAATGCAAAAACGCCAGATTTGACAATTAAATCTGGCGTTTTTGTGTCTATAAAGGTTGTATAGGCAATATATGCCAAGAACTATTTTAGAGCATGCCTCGAAGCGTTTGCAAGTTCGTCCAGTTGCACACTAGACTCGAACACAAAGCCTGTTTGTACCCCCTCGTTTTCTAGCTCTTGATTTACACGCCCAAGAATATCAATAAGCGATGCACCGCCGCCGCCAAACATATCCCCGAGCGCTTGGCCTTGGTGAAGCAGCTCACTATTGATTGCCTCGGCCATTGCCTTAAATGCCAGTGTCATGCGTTTTGCGCTTCGGTTGTTCGCAGCAATGAATCTCGCCAGCGCTTCGGCCTCGGGATCGTTGTCGCCAAACAAACCGGACTGAGCTAATAGCTCATCGATGTGCTGACCGGAATCTTTGGCCTGTCTTACTAGCTCGGTTGCTTGCACCAATGAGTCAAGTGCTGACTTAGCGAGGTCAGGTTGTGAGGCGTTAATTTCCACGGCTTCTGCCAGCGTTCCAGACGTGTTTTTATGCACCTCTCCGCTAAGGTATTGCATCTCAACAAACGCGCTTGCTGCACCGTTTAGCGCGCTCAAAATGTTGCGAATTTCGGGATCGGCTTCCTCGGCTACCAGCTTCACCAACTTCTCGTTTTTGTACGCCTTGGCAAACACGGCATTTTGCATGCGCTCAATCAGTTGCTTGGTTGGTCGGCCATCTTCGGTAAGTAGTCCGGCGGTTGAGTTATCCCCAATTTCAGTTAAGAAACTGTTTATAAATCCTTGGTTAGACTTGGCCAAAAGGTTGCCTGTTTCGCTCGGTTGGAAAAGGGCAATCATGCGGTCATCGATGCGCTCTGCGTCAACCCAAGCCGTTTCGGCGGCGCTCATCTGTTGCAAGTCAGAGAGGTTGGAGTCTCGGGCAAACTTAGCACGGTTAACTTTGGTGACACGTTCTCGAACCAACACTGGCTCGCGCATGCTCCCAACTTTCTCCGGTGATAGGTCGAAGCGCTCCGCATTGTCGATTAGGAACTGGCGGTACTTATCAGCCTTGCCCTCTCGATACGCCTCGATGATAGCTATGGTTCGACCATTCCCCGACTCCACCACATTATCCGAGCCAACAATCGGTGCGCCGTGGCTAGATAGTCCAGAATCGGTTTATTGTTGTGGACGCAAATCGTTGGCCATCTTTGAGATCTGCAATTTTGAGGATACGCGAGTACGGTCGCGCGGTTGCAGTTCTTGCGGGAAGTTCGGATTGATTCGACCGTCTAAGTCATTCGATGGAATAAGGTCGCTGGCTTCCACGACTTTAAAGCCTGTTTCTACTTCGTCGCCTTTTGCTGTCACAACGTAGCTGGTGCGACCTAGCTTGGGTTTTGGATTGTCTGTTGCGTACAGTTGAACAATCTCGGCTAGGTCATTGATGCTTTTCGCCTCTTTGATTTCGGCGCTAATTGATGTGAGTTGGTTCAATTTGACCGCTCCGGTTGGAGTGGCGAGTTTTCGCATGCGAAAACTTTTGGGACAGGGAAAAGGATTAAAGGCTCTTAAGCAATGCGAAAAGCGCCTTGGCGTAGTTATGACGTTCGCTGGCTGCTAGTGCAAGGTTTAAAGATTGCTTGTAGTAATAGTCTGCTCGGATTTTAGTGAAAATATTCATCGTTTTTTCTCAAGTTCTCTGAAAAGTTCTCGCATGCGAAAAGTATATAGAATGTCATGTTTTAAAGTTCTCGCATGCGAAAACTTAAGCGGCCAGTTTGTCAGGATTGTGCTCGAACCATTCAATCGCTTTTTGCTTGATGCTATCTAGCTCCAAGCCCTCTGAGTGAACGTCTCGCATTACATCAACAAACAACGATGGCTTGGCTGTATTAAACTCCCCTGCAAGGAATCTCGCAACCAGTTCGCTTTGTTCAACTGGACGTTCGCCATTGTCGCGCTCATTCTGCTCAATGTGCTTAGTGATAATCTTGATAGCCTTGCTACGGTCAGCGCGCGACCAGCTACCAAAACCACCATTTTTCTTGGCTGAGCCCGCATCGTTTTTCCAGTAGTCCAAACCGCGCGCAACATGCCCCTTGTAGCCAAACTGGAAGTTTTCGCCATCCTTGTAAACAACGTAGTTATCCCCCTTTTCAACCATTTGGTAGTTAGGGAAAAACGCCATTTCGTATTCGTACCAGTTAGGCAGAAGTAGCACTTCATTGAGCTTTTCAATCTTATCGGAGCGGCCTAACTTGGAAAATTCTTCTACCGATATTGGCTCATCCGAACTTGATACCGGTTCCTGCTCAACCTTTTGGTTAGCGCCTGTCAGTTTATTAAGAATTTCCACCAGCTCACGGTTCTTCTTGATGCGTTCACCAATCGATAGCTGGCCACTCTTAAGCTCTTTCAACAAACCCGCAGCATCGCGGTTGAGCGTCATTTTTTCTCTTAAGCTTAACACTTGATTCTCTCCGGTTTAGGCCGCCGAAGTGGCGGCCTTGGTTGTGATTAAATTTGCGCTTGGATCATGCTTGTGATGTTGCTTAGAGCGGCATCCATCAACGCTTCGTTCTCTGCTATTTGGTCGTTAGCTTCGAAGTGGGCGTAAGCCTGTTCTAGTGCGGTTTGGAACTCATCAACCAATTCCGGCGTAGGTTCACCAGTGAAATCTCGGATTTCCTTTAGTTTCTCTACATGTTCCATTTCTTCGTTATTGCCCTCTGTTTCAGATTGAGGCGCCTCACTACTTAGATTGAACGCTTTCACTAATAGCGCTTCCATTTCCGCTGTATCGTCAAATTCACCGATCAAGTCGTTGCCTTGGTATAGCGCGAACTTGTACTCGCCATCTTTAGCGATCGGATAAATGTCAGCGTGGCTTTCATTTAACCATGAACGGGCGATTAGCGGAGCGTACACGTTCGCTGGCACTGAGCCATTTACTGAGTGGATACCTGCCGCAACACTTGGTTGTACCAATGCGCCTTTTTCGTTGTAGTAGGTATCCGCAGATTGCCAGTCCTTAATCGTCTCAAGTTGAGCTTTCGCTTTTTCGCTTAAGTCGGTCGCTAGAATGTCGAATAGAACGTCTAGGCTGTAAGTGAGTCCGTCCTCATCTTTCGCATTAATCGACTTCACTCGGCCTGTTGGGAAAGTCACTTCCTGCTTACCAAGTTTTAGCTCTAGGTTGGTAAAGGCTTCTAGCTGCTCAAGCGCTTTCGCTTCTTCTTCATCTAGGCTTTCACGGAATGAGGTAACGTCTAATACGTCATCCTCTGCCTGTTCGCCTTGCTGGTGCATTTCAGTTAGAGACGCGAGCTCTACCACTTTGCGCTCTTTACCAAAATCAAAGTCCACGGTTAGGCGGCCACCAAAGAAATTGCGATCGTGGTAATCGGTCATCGTGTCGCTGTTGTTGTAGTCGTATTGGCCTACATAAGCGTTAACGAACTCGATCAGCTGATCTACTGCTTCGGTATAACGGCTCATACCGTGTGGCGCTGGCGAGTTAGGGTTATCAATCTCGAACTGTAGGTAAGCTGGATTGTAGAGCATGACGTTTCTTGGCAAGTCAGTCAGCGTTAGGTCTAGTGTGCCGTAGCGAGGCTTGCGTACTGAGATTTTAACGTCATTACTGATCTTGCCAGCTTTCTTAAGCTGAGCGATAAAGGCGCGGATTCGCTTAGCGATTTCACCCGTATCTCGAATGCCCTCGCTCTCATAGATTGAGCCAAATGAATATTGAGTTGGGTCTAGTGCGAGAAGTTGTTTTTCTTCCTCGGATGCACCCTTGCTCACTTCATCTGCTGTGTCAGATTCTACGGCGTTCTTAGCACCCAATAGCTCAAGCAGTTTGTTCGCACCGTCAACCGTTAGGTAGCTGCGAGAATTGGTGTTAGCGATAAAGCGTAGCTCTTTACCCTTGTTCGACTTCGCAGAGAAGAAACTGTAGCCAAATGTATTTTCCATTTGGTTCTCTTGTTCTTCGGTTAGCGCAATGCCGTTAATCTTGCCGTCATCGTCCACCTTGGCCAGTAGCTTGTCGGCGTTCTCGCGTAGTGTTGGGCGCGAGTGAAGCGAACCCGAGCCGTTAATGGCCAACGTTGAATACAATGATTCAAAGCCGTTGATTGTGGTGAACATAGCCGGACTGACAGGCTCAAGTGGTGCGCTGTATTCCGTCTCTGCAATTTGCTCAAGCGTTTTGCCGTCTTTAAGCATGTTAAAGATTGCAATAGTGCTTTCTTTCACTGCTTGGTCGTTTAGTTGAGTCGCTTTTTGCTGCGCTGCTGCGCCCTCTAGGCCAGTTTCTAGCACCTTGCCTGTGTACGTATCGATAACGCTAAAATCAGATTGGCCAATAGTGCCAACTGGTGCGTAGCGTTTCTCGCGTGTCGCCTTGAATTGACCTTTATGGTTCAAGTCAGGCAACGCAGCAAGGCTAGGGAAGCCACGGCTTTCGTATTCCGCTTCGATAGCTTTTGTGTACCACAATGGCATGACCGAGTTATGGATAGCGCGCGCCATCTGTTCATTGTCGATCTGCTCATCGTTATCCAAGTATCTAAAACCATGCATTGCCAGGATGTCTTGGTTGGTAACACTTGCCATTGCATAGTGCTGAGCAAAGAGCTCATCTGAACTTAGTTCGGATAGGTCAGGGTAGATACCGTCATCAATCGCCTTAATGAAGCGCTCAACTTTTTGGTAGTCCTCGCCTTGGTCTGCCATTGCTGGAATGACGGTTTCACCTTTTGCCTTGGTGTAAGCTACGTCTCCCTCATGGTAAACCGTAGTCGCGCTAAACGCTTTTTCTACGTCATCCAGTGCTAACGCTTCGCCGTTCTCAAACTTCTCGTATAGGTCGCCACGTAGCGCGCGTAGGTCGAACATTTTCGCCGTTGCACTAAAGAATCCGTCACGGTAGTTCAAGATAGCTTGCAGTAGGTCAGCGCGTTTCGCACGGCGGTTAAATGGAATGCGATGAGCCGTTAGGAAATCAGTGATCTCTTTGCGGTTCTTAAATTGCGCTTCCAGTGACGCTAGGGTTTCACCTTGTAGTGATTCCACTAGGTGCGCTTGTTCTGAAATACGCTTAGCTTGGTCATCCACTTTCTCGCCACGTTTTAGTGTTTTACCAGTACCTAGCGTTAGGTCAGCTAGCATAACAAGACGTTTGCGATCGCTTGGGTTTACTGACTGCATATCCTTAAGTTGGGATAGAGCTGCTTCTTGGAAGCGCATGCGGCCTTGCGTGTGTTCTGCTTGGCGCTGTAATTCAGCATCGCTTTGAACCAGCATTAGGTCTTCGGCAATCTCTTGAATCATGTCCGGCGTCACAAGGTCAATCGATGCGCTCCATAGCTTGTACGCGTTTGGATTTTCCTTGCGGTTCTTCATTTCTGGTTGCTGGCGTAGCTGCTTAGCGAACGCTGCTTTGAAGCCCACTTGTTTTAGGGTATCGAGCGTAGACTGAGGAATTTCATCAACGCCTTTGTCCTCAACCCATTGGTCTAGCGCTTCGGTTGCGATGCGCTCCGCTTCTTCTAGGTCGCCCTCAACCATGCCAAATAGCGGCTCTAGGTCAAAGTTACTTACTAATTCTGGTGGCAGTTTTTGGTCATAAGCGATCGCACCGTGGCGAATGCCATTACCAGCGTCAGCGAATTGCTCTTTGGCCGATTCTAGATCGAGGTACTTAACCACTTGATGTTGTGGCGGCGTCGTACCCAAGCCATAAGGGCGTAGACGTAGGCCATACCAGAATAGGTTATCCGTGGTTTCGTCTTTGTCTTGGTCGTTCGCGTTTGGCTCGTCGTTCTCAATTGGTTGTGGTTCTTCGTTGCTGTCATCGGTATCTTGAAGCAACTTAGATTCGCGATCGTAGTCAGCCAGAATAAGTGATTTAGCAGCTTCCCAACCTTGTAGATCGTCGCCACCAGCAAGCGGTGAACCCTCGCCGTAAGTGACAGCCAAGGTTTGGTTATCGCGCGCGTGGATCATGTACTGGCCAAAGCTATCATCGTCGTTCGCGTCAGGGGATTCGAAGTAGACAAACGGCTCGCTATCTTCGCCTTTATCCATCTTCCAGCCCTTAGCAATGGTCTTGCGACCAATAAGAGCCAATAGCCATTCTTTGCGCTCGATATTTGCTTTTCGTTCCCGTTCTTCGTCTGACAACTGAGGAAAATCGTTTTCAATTGAATCACGGATGTATTCTTTAGCCTCGGCAAGCTCTGATACCGTCATAGCACCTTTATCGAGGTCATAAATCACATCATTGATACACGACTCTGAATAAGTGCTAGGAACGTTTTGATTTGCTGCACCTGCAAACTCTAATGAGTCTTTAAACTCTTGGCTTAGCTGCTTAACAAAGGCATCAAGATCGCCATTGAAAGCACGGTTAATGATGAAGTCGCGTTTCTCTTGCTTAGTCCATGAAGCGTCCCATTGCTCGATCACTTGAGACGAACTACCACCAGCGTTTACATTTTTCGTTGCTGTATTTGCTGCTGGCTTGATAGCAGCAAGCTGTTTGCGTAGTTCTTCTTGGATTTCGTTCTGCGTAGCAATCTGAGTTTCCAAGCGCTTCTCTTTCTTGGCCAGCTCATCGAGCTTTTGTTCCAAGTCGGTAGCTTCTTCGCCTAGTTGCGCAGCTTGTTCATCAAGTTCTTGTGCCTTTTGTTGCGCTTCTTCCAATGCTTTCTTGTCAGCGTCTTTCTTGGCCTTAGCAGCGACAAATTTCTCGCTGTTGTTTTCAAGCAACTGCGCTAGCTTGTTGGTCACTTCCTTAAGGGATAAATCCATGTTGCCCTTTGGCGCGACTACGTGAGTAATATCGCGCGAGTTCATTAGAAAGCGGAACGCGATTAACGTGTCATCTGGATTGATTTTTAGCGGATCGTTATCCGGCGCATGGAACGCAATAGAAATGCTCTGGCCATCTGAAAACGGGATTTTCACCATTTGGACAGCAACCGCACCAGACTTGCGCGGTTTGCCTACTTCAACGGCTTCTACCGATAAAGTAGGGGTTTTACGCTCCAAGTGCTTACCGAATTGCTGAGCACGAAATTCAAGCCTTGAGGCTTTCGATTTGAACGCCTCTAGCATCATTTGTGGCACAGGTTTGCACTGATACAAGTAGGTGTTCTCCAAATCCTCAAGTGACAATGCTTCTAGGATTTGATCGGCGTTTTTACCTTGCAGCACCGCTTCAATCTGCTCCGGCGTGAGTTTCTTGGCCAGATGGTCGATGCGATCCACAATCTTGATTTGATTTTGACTGGTAAACATCATGACTTTGCCGCCTCTAATTGTGCTTCAAGTTCTTTGGTTTCTTGCTTCTCTTGCTCTAATGCAGTTTCGAGATCTGCTATGCGGCGTTGTTCTTCTTCCAACTTAGTGCGAACGCTATCCCGAGCGGCTAGGGCATTGGTGTAATTGGACTGAGCGACTTGTTCAGCCGCTTTGGCTTCTTCAAGTCGCTTAGCAATAGAACGTGTAGCTGGTTGAATGTCTGAGGTGTCTTTAACGGCTTTAGCCGCTTTACGTGCAACTTGCTTGTCAAACTTGCTTTGGTTGCGCTTCATTAGGCGAACCATTTCACGCGCAAGCTCGCGCTCGTTCTTCACGCTAGGGATAGGCTGTTTAGTGCTGTTGAGTGTCATTTGGAAAATATCACCCTCATCACCAATAAACAGCGTCATTGACTGGCCATTATCAAAGAATAACTTGGCGCGTTTAACTGTCTCGCCGTCTCGTCTCGTTCTCTTGTTCGAGGCTTCTACGTCTGTAACAGTCGCACCAGCTTGTTTTAACGCAGTGATCAGACTCTTAAGGCCGCGTTCGGTCACGTTGTCAAAATCGACCACCACATAGTTATGTGACTGGTCTAGTGCAAACTTACTGTTGTTACGCAATTTCAAATTCCTCTGAATATGTCGTACAGGTAGGAAAGATTTTGTACAGCGGATTGATTAGGGAACAGGAGCGCTCAATCTTAACGTCCAGAATCCACTCGCCATGCAGCTTTTCCCCCGCTTCGAGTTCGAGTAACTTGCGATCGAACGTCAGGTATTCGCTGTTATGTCCGGCGTGTGAAAAGTCGAGCTTACGTGTGCGAGTAATGACGGCTTTTGGTCGTTTTTTACTGCGCAACGAATAGGTTAAAGTCCCACTCGTTATGGCTCGCTGAGATTGATAACCAAGAACGAATCGAATCACATCGGGATCGTCCATCTGGTTTGCATGCAGTATTTTTACTGCGTTTCGTTTAAGCAAAAATCGGTCAGCAATGGCTAGGCCAATTACTGCAAATTCCATCATTTGCCTTGCCCTCCGGTATTAAAAAATCTCGCTAACATTTGGCTAGCCAGCTTGCGGATAAAGTTGATCGAGTCTGCTCCGTTGTTCGACGCAATGAGGACAAGCGCGCTGGTATAACCAGCCTCCACACCCTCGCTTTCACACAAGTAAGCGACTATCAAACCGACCACCAACGCCAGCGTTAGCTCGGTTAAAAAATCAAGGAATCCACCAGCTAGACGTTGCTCGCGTATGCCTTGGAGATATGACCCAACACCACTGAGGACAGATAGAGCCAGTACGCTAATCGCAAAGCTCTCACCAACAACTGACACTGGCATTAAATCCCCCTTTCGTATATTACCTAGCGAGTGTATTCGGAATGGTGGCTTTTGCTCAATAGACGGGCGTTACTTACTTTTGAATGGGTATCAAATAGGGCTGTTTTGCGGAAAAAAGTTAGATTTCAAGAGCCTATATAAAAAAGAAGCCTCTCACCCAAAAGGCTGGTGAGAGGCTAATCCAAGCGTTTTGTTGCGCGGCAACGCATACAAAACTTCCAACGAGGATAGTCGAGTCGAATCGATATTTGACGAGGAAGATTATATAAATATTGGTTTTCGCATCAATATGCGCCCATGTTTTCGCATGCGAAAACTTTTGCAAAAAAAGGGACAGCATCGTGTCCCTTTGGTTGATGGTTATGGTTTGATGTAGCGGATCGAGAAATGCGAACCCCGAATAGGCGTGGATGCACCTCTGTCTAAGAATTGAATAAGCTCACCGTAGTATAATTTTCCTACCCATCGACAAGTCGTTGGCACGGCATCGAAGTCGTTGGAATCACTTTGAGCCTCCGCTATAATTTTATTGCTTTTGGCGATTGCAGAGTACACAGTCGATGAGTTTGAAGCATTGCGGCGTCGTATCGCAGTCCATTCAATTTCGTAATACCCCTCAACACGAACATCAAAACCAGCAACCGGAGCGTTGTAGTTAATCAAATCAAACGGATCGAGGAAACATCCTATCCAATTCTTGAACTCCCATGTAATGCCATCTATCGTAAGGTTGCCCTCTCTTAGCCCCGCATTACAGCCCAAGGCAACCTCTCCAGCGCGTGATGAAACACCCGCTAGTTTACTATCAACGTAGTCTTTACGTGCGAGAGAGTTACCAGCTGAGCTCTGAGGCGAACCTGCATATACATTGCCGTCCTTAATGTCTACATAATTACTGCGGCGGTTAGTGTAGAAGCGCATCCGACCCTCTGAGTTAGATAGGATCTGAATACCAGAACGGATATTGGTGCCATCATAGTAAGAGGCTAACGCCCAATGCGCACTTGAACTATCTCTACAGTTGATACTGAATCCCGCACGGCCATTCGTCGCCCATGATGAATCCATAAAACTATTATCCATACGAACGGAATCAGTCGAACCACTCCATGCGCCAACTGTTATTTCACCCTCAGTGCGAACCAATGAGCTACCGAAATAGACACCAGAAGTAAACTTTCCTAAATCATTGATGCGAAGCCAGTTGCCGTCTGTATTACGAAATGCAGCTCGCCCACCTAATGAAATGCTCTGATTGAGCATTACATCAATCCCTTTAGCAAAGGTGAACGAGGAGTAAGAGTAAAAGCCGTTTGCGGCCTCAGTCTCCATGTGGCACCAAGATGAATTACGAGAACCAATCCAAGTTTTCTTTGTAGAGTAATCAAGCTCTAAACCCTTTCCATCAACAGAGTTAATTGCCCCTAAGTCTTTATTGTAAGACGTATAGCTAGTGACCATTCGCCCTTTGACAATACCCGCTGGCTGGCTTGCCCCCTTATTGCTAACGTATGGCGTTATGGTGTGACTACACATGTATCGAATAAGAATGTTCGTACTGTAGGCACTACGTGTTTTTACATAGATGGCGTAATTGTCACCGCTAGTATTCACCCAACCAAACTCACTAAATGGTAAGCCGCTAGGATGGTCTGTAATAACCTGACCATTTAGACCTTTAGGGTTTCCGTTACTGGCTCTCAGAGTCATTTGATGTCGTGACGACTGATAGTGCAAGTCAGTGTTAAAGCCAGCACCACCAAAGAACTCAATAACCGCAGTAGAGCTTGATTGAGGCATCGTTACGTTAGCAACCTGACACCAAGAATTATCACTTCCTAAAGAGGTACGGACAACTTGAGTACGGTTGTTTTCCTCGGTGATTACCTTTTGCCCTTGAATCTTGATAGGAACATTGGAATTAAGCTCTGAGCGAGTCAGATCTAGCTTGGCCACTCCACCATTATGAGCACCACCCACCGCGATTTGAACGTAAGCATCCGACGAATTAGAACCGTTCGTTAAGTAAACCGCCCGACGATTACCAATCAACCCGTACCCGTCCAGCTTAACTTGCTCGCTCGATGGAACGTTATTACCAGCGCGAGTGCCTTGCACTTCAACACTACGATTCGAAGATACCGACTCTGTAGCGTTTAGGGAGCCGTATAGTGTTGATTCACCACCTTTGCGGATCTTTAATCGACTTGAAACGTCACTTTCTACAACCTCAAAGGTGCCATCGGTTTTCGTTTCAACATGAAAGCGCTTACCTGCATGACCTATGTGCAATTGAGAAACATTGGAACTGCCCTCATCAATGAGTAGGCCACCAGTCAATGTACCGCCTGACAGTTTTAGGTAGCGGCCATCGGCTTGCGCTTGCGTCATCTTTGAGGCTGCAAGGTCATACGCTTTCTTAACGGCACCTGCCGCCGCAAATTTCACATCGCTAGCATCATTAACCGCTGCTGTGAATGCGTAGTTCGGCACGTTTGATAGACCAACTTGAGCTTTCGTAACCTTGTGTGGGTTCGAGTTGTCTGATTTGTGTTGAGCAATGTTGGTTGTAATGGCCGCTACCGCATCTTCTTGATCCATGAGCGCGTCACCAAGCTCTTTGATTGTATCGAGCGCTTCTGCTGGCGCACCACCAATCAAAGCACTAATGCGGTTGTCAGTGTGGGTATTTGCGTTCGTCTCTGCTTGTTCTGCGCGGTCATAAGCTGCGTTACCGCGATTTAAACCCTCGATGCCTTTGTCGTATGCCTGTTTAACAGCACCAGCGGTCGCAAGTTTGCTGTTGGACGCATCTGTTACCGAGCTGGTGGCCGGATAGTTTGGTACGTTACCTAAGCCTACTTGTGCCTTTGTGACTCCGTGCGGGTTCGTTTTATTGCTAGCGTGTTCATCCACTTTTGTTGTGATTTCTTCACGCAATTTTCGAGCTGGACTACCACCAACTTGAGTCAATTTTTTTAATGCCATTCAGAAATATGCCTTTCTCAATTCAATGACCAGCAACTCCGACAAAGCGCCGGAGCACATCGTTAATGGGGAAGTAGGAAAGGAAACGTCATGTTTACTTGAAGCCGATAACCGTCACGATGTCGCCAGCTTGTAGCTGTTCACCGAACGTGATTGTGTTACCAGATAGACTCCATACACCTGCGTTCTGCATTACGCCGCAAACGCTTAGAACAAGGATTGCTGAGACTGTACCCGCTGGCAGAGCCACCGTAGTTGATGCAGATTCGACAGTAATATCTACCGTTCGGATCGCGTCTTTGATTGAGGCGCCTAGACTATCCTTGGTGGCATACTTACCGTCAGATTCCGCTTTGGTGTATGACGCGCCGCTAGCTGCTAGACCGCTACGCGCTTGTGAAATGATTTGCGATTTAGTGGTGTTCTCAAGCTTCGCTGCGTTAACGGCAGTTGCGCCAGCGTCTAGTGCGCCCACGTCTTCTGCGGTTAGCTCGACGTTTGCGCTTAGCGCGTGACCGTTGATGGTGCGAGTCTTTGGCACTGCATTCACAACGCGAGAGTCGTTACCCTGCATCACTGTGTTAGCGGTAGTACCAAAGTCTTTGTTGAATGCTGTTTTTTTCTCAAGAGCTGGTTCCGCACCAACGTCAGTCGCTTCAAGCACTACGTTACCGCGCTGACCATTAACCGATGAAACGGCATCAGTCGGTGTTAATAGTTCTTGCCAGTTCGCTAGTGTGCTCGCTGGTTGGCGCATAAGAACGAATGATTTACGCAGATCCGAACGGATTGCCATATCACTCTCTTGCGCTGTAAGAGCAAGCATTTCCGCTTCTGACTTAACAGGGAACGTTTCTTTGATAGCGATAGCTGGCAATTGGCCTTGTGGGATCTTACCTGTGCTATCTAGCGTAGCCACACCCTCTGCAACGCCTTTCTTGTTGTTAGGGATGTAGTCGTGCGTGTGGCTTGCTGGCGCTGCGCCCACATCTGAGTGAGTCAGGGTCACATCGCCCGTTAGTGGTTTGTTATTGATAGTGCGAGAAGTTGGGACAAGATTCGAGCGCGCTTCACTGACAACTTGTGCCTTGGTTTTCCCCTCTAGTTTTGATGAGTCTGTTGCGCGAGCGCCCGCTGGTAATGCACCAACGTCTTGCGCTGAAAGATCAGAAACAAGACGGTTGATGCGAGTTAATTTGTTTTGTGTAGCCATAAAAAATCCAATTTCGTTGTTAGTAAAAAGGGCATTTATGGGGAATAGGGCTAGGGGAATTTGAAAACTGATTAGCCGACCAAGGTGATCTCCGTTCCTGCTGCAATTTCGTCAACAAACTGGATAACATCACCGTCCGGTGAGATGGTGTAAGCAATATCTTTTGATTGCTGCACACCTTGTAGGAACACCAGCTTAATCGCGCGTTCCTCAAAGACTGGTGGAACAGTGAAAGTATTCGACGTACTAGCGAAGTGGCTATGGAATACTTCCATAGGCGCGCCAGCGATACCGCTGTTTATGATGGCTTCAAGGTTATCGATATGCTCTTGAAGCTCGGCAATGATAGAGCTTGAGCTTAGAGATGGGACACCTAGAGTAATCACCACTTCATCACCCGTTTCAAGTGGTTCGGCTACTTCAACCTCATTAGTGTCTTTCAAGAATTGCCAAGCACTGTCTTTGGTCTGCACGATACCTTGGATAGACAATGAATCTACTTCCGGCACTTCGTAAGGCAATGCGATTTTTGTTTCGCCACCAGACGCAATGTACGGCCAATGTTCAACCGACTTGTTGTATGCAGCAGCAGCTTTGTCGTGAACCAACTTGATGGCTCTCGCAGTGGCATAAAGCTGATCGTTATCTACGTTTATCTGACTGGTTGCGTCCCAGTTGTTTACCAAGCTAAGGCCAACTTGCGCTTTGGTTACATGGTGCGGGTTTTCACGGTCTGCGTAGTGCGCATTGGCTTCGGCGCGCATCGCATATTGCTTATGTGGATCGGGATGTGAAACGTGACCTTGTAGGTCATAACCGCCTTGTTCACGATCATCAAAGTTAAGGTGTTCACTTTTGAGTTGGGTAACGCCATCTGGCACGGTAGCGCGACACAATATCAAATGATGATCTTCAACCGCTTCCTGCGAAAGCACCTTAATTTCGGACGCTTCAATGTCTGACGCTAAATCGACTTGTTTTGTCTTTACGCCAAACTTATAGAACGCTTCGAGCACCACATAAGAAGTGGCACCAGCCGGAATCTCCACATCAACATCGTGTTGTTGTCGAACGGTTAACACATAGTCGTCGCGCTCAACTAACGCCACGCCAAATTGTTCACCACTGCTCACACGCAGTTTCATTCCACCAGCCGGAGCACATTCAAAACCACGGAAAATACCAGCGCGAACGATGCCGTAAAACTTACGGTTTAGGCTGTTACTGGCCAGTGGTTCTAGGTACTGCGTATCGGTGATAAGCGGTAGCGCTTGCCAGTCCGTTAGCAGTGGCGGGATGATGATCGTTTCTTCGAAGTTTGGGCGACTCATTAGGCACCTACCTGCGCCAATTGAGCGCTATCCGTGCGAGCCGTGTTAATCACGATTTCTATCGATAGACCACGGTCAGAGTAGATCCAAACTGGTTGAGTGACAGCCACTAGAATCAGACCGCCGCTCGCATCTTTCACGCCGACGCAAGAGAACTGGTATTGTTCATCTTCTGCTAGCGTACCCGCTGGCAAGTTTGCCGTGATTACGATATTGCCGTTCACATAGGCGTAGTTCGCCTTAGAACGGTAAAACACGTTTTCAACGGTTGTCTTATCCAGTGGGATGGGCATGCAGCTAGGCTTGCCCTC
The DNA here is from genome assembly GCF_000742455.1 of Vibrio sp. OY15. NCBI lineage: Bacteria > Pseudomonadati > Pseudomonadota > Gammaproteobacteria > Vibrionales > Vibrionaceae > Vibrio > Vibrio sp. OY15. The sequence continues at coordinate 88,683 of NZ_JPIL01000002.1, forward strand.
AATTTCTTGGATAAGGTCAAAACCCCATTCAAGATCGCCAAATTGGAAATAAGGCTCAGTACCATTGGTAGGCAACGACGACAAGGCGCGTTCGTCGTAATAACGATTAAGCAGTTCACACTGCGATAGGACTACTTTTTGTGTAAGCACCTTTACGACCTCGTATAAGTCGTGGCGCTTTAATGGGACGGGGAATAGGAATAGGGTTAATAGTACCGTCTATCAATGGAGATCGCATCTAAGGGGATCGCATCCATTCTAGGTGTACCATACATAGGGCTAGCAGGGCGTTCTTCCTGTGTCGTCGTTCCAGTTTGAACGAAATCCTGTTTATAGATCGGTGTTGATTCTATATCGGTCGTGGTCTGTTTTCCAACCGTAACATGGTCAGAATAGCTAGGTATTTCCACCATATCCATGACTTCAAATTCAATAGAATACAATTGGCCATCTAAAACAATTCGTAATGGGATAAGAGGATGCACCACTCGCTTAATCTTCGCTTCGAATGCTCGAATGGCTTCCTCGGTAATGCCGTCCTCACCTGCAATGTCGTTCAAAGGGATGCGAATAGCACCGCGACTAGTCAGAAAAAAGTCGCTCGGGTTTAGTCCGTTTTGCAGCTCCAACTCTGACTCGGGAACTAAGAACGTGCCGTATGGAAATTGCTCTTGGTCTACTGGCGCGTAGATTCGTTCCCACTTAACACGTAACCCTTTAAATTCACGCGCGAGCGTTGAGATAAGTGGATAAATGGTCTTTTTAAAGTGAATTTCGTCCTTACGCTGCATCACAACGTGTGGCAAGTCCTCATCGGCCACTTCTCCTAGTGGGAAGATTTTTCGCAGCTCTTTAATGTCTTCTAGCAGCGATTCTTTGTCCATTTCGTACAGTGAAGAACGCGCTTTAAGCTTTTCAATGTATGACTCTACGTGAGTTTCAATTGACTCTGCGATCGCGCTTGCTAAATCTACCCAAGCGGTTTCCTTTTGACGCGCCTTGGTTAGCTGGCCAGATAGCCATTTTCTGAAGTCTCCAAATGCCATGTTTTTCGCCTTATTGGTGTAAAAGTTTTCGCATGCGAAAACTATACGGGATGATGCTTCTTAAAGTTCTCGCATGCGAAAACATCCGTGTCTTTCTTGCTCCGTGCGAAAACTTCTATGAGTAATCGAAGTTCAGTTGAATGGTTGACGCATTCACATCTAAATAGTGGTAAGTATCAATCGGGATGCGGTCAAGAATCCCAACGACTTCAACCTCAAACTCTTTAATACCCAAAGTCACGTTGAGCTCTTGGATGGCATCCCAAATTTGGTTTTTGGTAATGCGCTCATTGCGACTTGTCTGTTTGCCAAATTTCTCATCTAACGCATCGGCCAGTACCTTTGTCGCCCATTCTGGATTTGAACTTGGGTAAAGCTTACCTTTGACCGTCACGGTAAATGGCACGTCCTTACGCTCCACCAGCTTATAGCGCTCGTTATAGCCCTCTCGGCCAGCGAATAGAACTTGGATTTCCTGATTCAAAATCTCGTCGGTTTTATCGGCAGAGTAAGCACAAATAAAGATCGTATTGATGTTGCGAACGTCCGGCGTTCCTGTGAGTTTTTCCTGCTCCGCTTCACCCCAAATCGACAACCAAGTAACACCAGAAATATTGCGCTTAACAAAGGTCATGTAATCCGAGTCCCACGCTATCTGCTCGTCATAGATTGGCGAGTAAAGGGCGTTGTTTCGGATTGATTCAATGTCTTCCGGCTCTGCACCGCCGATAATGCTGGTGGAAGTTTTGATTGAGAGCTGGTCTTTATAGGCGCTTTGAATCCCCATATCGATAAGCTCTAAATACTGCGCATCGAGTAGGGTAGTCACACCATTAGTCAGCCATAGCTCAAACTCAATTACATCACCTGTCGCTGGCGCACGACCGTTATTGTTGTTACCAAAACGAACGCCTAACTGGTCGGTTGGCTTGTAATACTCCATGTAGGCTTTGGATTTGCCGTCTGTATTACGAAACTTAAAGACGTGCGTCCAGTCTTCTCCGTTCACACGCACGATGATGTTATGAATACGCTTAGTCAGCTCTTGAGGGAACGCCACGGCCAACCAGTTTTTTCCCTCATCGACCGTGTAGTTCATCTTGGACACTTCGAACTGTTGCACCTCTACTGCGGCGCTTTCTTGCGGCATAAGATCAATGGCTTCCATTAGCGTATAGCGCAATTGATTGTCAGCCACGCATTGGCTGTATTTCGGCAAGGTAACGCGCTTTGTTCCGGTATTGGTCACTAGCGCACAGCCTTTCGATGGCGCTGCTTTTCGCCCTACATAGCCCTCAGTTTCAGCACCCGCCAAAATGGAGGTGCGTTTAGTGGCTAGCGTCAGGTAGGATTCTTGCAATGCACGGCTACTGATTGCTGCCATGCGTTCAACAATCTTGGCCACAAATAAGCAAAGGTAGTCAACGAACTGCGAACCTATATGACGCGACCACCAGCTTGAACCAGCAATCGCCTCGTTAAAGGTCTTTTTGACTTCTTCTAACTTGCTCAAAACGTAATACCTCTCTCCAACGTTTGACCGTTCACAACGATCGTCAATTTGTAGGCATCGATACCGTTCACGCTTGGCTCTACGGCAATGCCTTGAACCACCGCGTCTTTCACGTCAATTGGGAGGGTTAATAGGATTGAGTTTTCGATAGCTGCTGCTGTGGTTTCGTTTATTGGTTCATGCTTGTATGCCCCTAATCTGTTGCCCCATTTTGGAGCGCCCCAAACTTGGCCTTGAGGTGTATCGAGCCATTCAGAGACGCGCGCAACGATCGCGTGTTTCTCATCGGCTACTTTTACACCGTCAATATCGACCCGTAGTAAGTAATCAATTTCTTGGCTCATCTATTACTCCATATCAGCGCTTTGACGCTGTAACGAACGGTCATCAAAGTTGAGAGGAATAGAGCCGCTAGCCTTAGTGGCTGACGCTGGCTTGTCTTTGCTTGAGCTGCCGCTAGGCGCTGCAAAGATAGTGGTCGGTTTGTTGTTATCACTGCCGCTAACCGCGCGCCCAATGGCATCCAGTGAATGTTTGCTAAGTTCCACGGTTTGAGGCTTGCCGCTCTCTTTGAGGTCTTTCATTGCTGCCTGTGCTTGCAGCTCGCTAACTCGCTCATTGCGTTGAATGGATGATTGAGTCGCAACCGTCTTATTCGAGGTGTTTTCGGTGTCCACTTTCACCACGGATTGAGTGTCCGTTTTCTGGTTACTTAGCTCGGTATTGATGGATGATTCATGGCTGGCTGTGGTCACGCTGTTGGTTTGCGTGTTGTTTGCAGCCTTGGTTAGTGCGGCTACAGCCTCAGCCTCTTTACGGCGTTTGATCTCCGCATCGACGGCGGCCACTTGTTCAGCTTTCTTATCTGGCGAGTAAACTTGGCCAAGCTCGGGATGCTCGACCATGCCGGACATATCCATGCCTGTTTCATTAGCCACTTGCACACGTTTGTCCTGGCTAATACGTTTTTCTCTTTCTACAGCTAAGTAAGCTTCTTTGTAGCTAATCCCTTGCTCGCTGGCCTTTTGCGATGCCTCTTGAGAGGTCACTTGAATTGAGTTTTTCGCATCAAGTTCGCGCATGGCTTGGCTATCATTGGATGTTTTAGCCGTGTGGTAGGCTTCGGCGTTCTTAAGGTGTTCTTCTTTCTCCGGTTGAGCTTTCTCAGCCTTAGAATCCTTAGCCTCTTTGTCGTCCTCAATCTCACCGCCAAATAGCTTGTAAATGCCTTTGGCCATATCGCCAGAATCAAAGGTCAACGCTTCCTTAGCGCCATCAAAACCGAACGCCCCAAGCGCCGAACCAAGCAAACCAGCACCGCCACTGACTAGGCCACCCAAATCGAGCGCGTTTGCCAATGCCATTGAGCTTTTCTGGCCAGTTGTCGCTTCTTGGCCATCTTTGAGATTGAACGTCTCTTTTTGTTTGTCTTGGTCAGTGAATCCGCTAAACGCATCGTAGGCCATTAAGGCCGGAGCAAGGAAAGGGATCGCCTTGCCAGCAACAGAGCCGATTTTAGACATACCTTTAAAGGCGGCACCCGCCATCGATACGCCCTTGCTGGCCACGTTTGAGGCTTTGCTGCCAATGCCTGACATTACCGATTTAACTCGGCCACGCTTACCGTCAGCTTTACGACCACGGCGGCGTTCAAACATATCGCCAGCTAGGTCTAATAGGCCACCTTGGCCATCGTTCGCCACTGCTTTGGTTGCCGAAATCAGATCGTCGAGCTTATCTAGTACATCATCGAATTGGCGTTCACGATCAGCACTCGATTCATGGAGCACTTCAAGCATGTTTGCTCGGTAGCTCTGTTCTTTGGTGCTTTTGATCTCACTAGCTGTGCTTATCCGGCTAGAATCACTCCCAACAAGATTGACAGGCATGTTACCCCTAGCACCATCACGGTTAGGTCGATCACTAGACGTAATTTGCGTTGAATGGCTTGTCTCGAACGAATCTTTTGTCGCTGATAGTTGTTCATGGCTAACTGTCTCTATGGCTGTGACGGCCTGACTGTCTGCCTCTGGCGCTTGCTTGCCTCGGGTAAAGAGTCGGCCTAGTTTCGATTCTTTTAGCTTGTCCTTGGTTGAGGTGGCCTTTTCGGTCACATCATCCAATGCTTCTTTAGCGTCTTGCCCTAAGTGATAAAGCTCTTTAGCGGAGTAGAAGAACGAACCACCAGCCGCAGCGCCAGCCGCATCGGTCGCGTCGTTTTCTTCCTGTAGGAACTCTTTCACGTTATTGATGGCCAGTTGCTTAAGGCTGGTGGCCACCTTGGCAAAAACGTTCTGGCTTTCCTTTTCCGTGTCGGTTTGCTTTTCAATTTGGCGCTCTAATGCGGTTTGCTGTGCGTTCTTGTAAGCCGATTGCTCTTGCTTACTCGCATAGCGACCATCGGAGCGTCGAAGCTTGCCGTTAGCGTCTTCCCAATAGCCCTCAAACTCTGCCAGTGCGTCAGAGACAGCCTTTTCTAACTTCTCTGGCACATCATCAAGGATTGAGGTATCCAAACGTTCAGAATTGGATTCTGGCGCTTCTACATTCACGACAACGGGCGCTTGTTTTACTGGCTCGCGCGCGTCCTCGCTTTTCAGCGTGTCAGCAATCGACTTTACGCCACTTACAGAGCTGCTTTGCTCGATCGCTTTGGAGTCCGGCTTGGCTTGTGTTTCTGCTGGCTGACTAGGCGCAAATGACAACTCAATTTCACCTGTACGCTTGGTCTTGGTTGCACTTGGTTTAGGTGTGCCGCTTGATTGTTGTTTTAATCCTTTTTGTGGATTAATGCTCGGAATGGTAGAGACGTTAAGAGAGGCATTGGAAACGCCCTTAGTTACCGCCTTTTCGATGCCCTTTGTATCCACTGCAAGGACGGCCTTTTGTTGGCTCGTTGGTAGAGTCTTGCCATCGAGTTTGCGACTAATCTCAGATAGCACGGTCAGCTCTTTGTCACTGGCTCGCTTCACTGCATCAACAACCAGTGAAAGATCAACCTCTTGTTGGTTTCTGTCCATTTTTCACCTTGTCTTGGAGCGCTTTATCTAGGCTTATGGCCATCGTTTGAGGTGTTTTGAATACCGCATCGATAGGCTGGCCACCGTAGATCGTTAAGTTCTCAATCAGTACGTTCCAACCAACGTAATCAAAACGTTGTAATGAAGTCGTTATGCCGAAAGGGTAAGAGCAACGTTCGAGTTGCTTCACCTCCTTGCTCGATAACTTTCTGGCACTGCGGAATGGTGGCGACTAGGTAGTAACGCCCCTCGTCGTACTTGGTGAGCAATCCGTGACGCGCATTGCGTAGGCACTTTTCAACCTTGGCAAAGGCCACACGAAATTCCGTGTTGAGGTACATCGATTTCAATAGGTCGATTTTCCACACTAGGGCATCGTCTTGGTCTTTGGGTTGATCTTCGAACGTTAGGCAGTAGGCCAGCTCAGTGAGCGCCATGTGATTCGCTTGCTGCTTCCATTCAGCGCTGTCCGGTTCGTACTGGTCGCGCTCATTGCGAATGTTCTCAAGTTGCTCCGCTTCGTAACCGGTTAGTGGTTTCACGTTCGCTAGGTATGACTTGCCTTTCACGCTTAAGGTGATCTCTTGTTTTGGCAATCCATTGAGCGCTTTGGCCGATTCCATTAGCTCGCCCATATTGAGATCGAGATAGTGAGTTTCTTTGCAGTGCTCGCACTCATAGCTAAAGGGAATAGTGCCTAGCTCGCTGGTGGACATAAAAATCCACCACAATGCTGCGCGGCGATCTTCACCAGTCCATAGGCCGCTATCACTCATAGGGCGCTTACTGGTGTCTTGCATGTGGTTCAGATAGCGAGTTGTATTGGCTTCCTCTTGGTACTCGTTGAGGTCGCAGAACAATAGAGCGTCTTCCACGGTTGGGACTCGAAACTCAATCACTTCTGAAATGTTACTTGGTAGTGGAAATGATGGAATGTGCATTACAGTACCTTGTTACCTACAGACATAAATTTTTGGAGAATGAGCGGGAATGACTGAATCTGGTTGCCGTTTTCGCGTGAAAACATCACGTTGCCAATCTTGGTAGGAAAGACTTGATAGCTCTTATAGAGTGACTTTTTGCCGTCCTCATTGAGCGTGAATATGTTGATTTTGAACACGTACTCTTTGGGGATGTTGAGTGTGCCGTCTTGGTTTCTGACTTTCTTTATTCGGCTTTCAAACCATTTAGAAACAGTCAGGTTTTGGTCATCACGAACCGTTAGCGTGATTTCGCCAACACTGCTGTATGTAGGCAGCGCAATCGAGCCAGAACCGACTTGGAATGAATCCGCATCGATAGAGCCAGCACCAAAATCAATATCCTTTACGTAAATATCAAAGTCCGTTGGCGCGTCCGGCGAGTCGATTTCTACCGCCCATTGCCAGCCTTGCAGCCACGGCTTATTCATAAAGTTATTGGTCGCGCGTTTGGCGCGCTGCATGTATGGATTCATGGCGGCCTCGCTTAGAGCAACGATACTGGTGGAACAATGGCACGGTTCGCGCGCATTGAGTTTTCAATCTCGGCTTTACGTGCGGCTAGATCAGGTTCGGCAGCAATATCGGTCACATCCAACTTGCCAGCGATGGCAATACGGCGTTGACGCTCTGCGTTCGGGATAGTGATCAGCAATTCCAGATAATCGCCAAGCAAGCTAATGCACGGCGTTGGAAGCTGGAACGAATCAAACGGCTCATTGAGTACGTTTTGCATGTACATCAATGTCAGTGGGAATGTTTCTGCGCCCGTTAATTTCAGTTCAAGAACGTTGCCCCAAACCTCGCTACGCACATAACGGCCACGGTCATCTTTGACCACCAGCCTTGCAGCAAAGTCGGACGGTAATTCAAACTGATTGCTATCGGCTAAGTCGCGTTGTTGGATGCGGGTTTTAGTGGTAAATCCGGCAACCTCTTGGTACTTGGCCAGCGCTTTACGCAGTAGGCTTAACAGCGCCTTTTCGTCGTCGTGGAGCAAGATAGGGAATCTCGCTTTCACGTCTTCGAGTAGTTCAATCGGTGTCATGGCCGCTCCGGTAGTGGCGGCGCATTTTGAGATAGGGGGCAGGCTTGGTGAATCTTAACTCAAACGAATAGGGCACGCGATTTAAACTTTGTTATTGTCGATGGACAACAAAGACTGAAACTCACTTTTGGACAAAAGCGTGTTAGCGACTTTACTAATTTAGTTCATGACGAATAACTAGAAGTATGGCTAACGTACAATTGACTGCCAACAGGCCTCAACAACTATACTTACTAACTTGTATGTGAGAAATTCCATATTAATACAATCGGATAGTGTGGATAATCACATGGGATTCAGAGTTAATACCATCGCAAATCATGAGCTTTGGCATTTGGGGTCAACTGAAGAGAACGCTTTTACTGTAATAATAGGAAATAACGGGTGTGGAAAAACGCAGCTGTTAGTTGATACTTGTGCTTATTATCAAGAAATGTACTCTCAGTTGCTCAATAGCGACAAACCTAACGTAGCTACAGCAGTCCGTGATGTAAAGGAATATTCTGCTGAGTGGAGTCTATTAGGAGAAAGGTTCGGCCTTTCTTTACCAAAAAAGTTGATTGCAGCGTCAACGAGTCAGTTTGAAAAGTTCCAACAAAGATGGAAGAGTAAGAAGGACATTCAACAAAACGGGTTTTATGCCTACGTAGGTTCTAAACCTTATTCACCATTTCAAGCACCTTCAACACGTATCGCGTCGAAAGCAATTCAACAATTATTGGGCAATGAAAAATTTGAAACGAGAAAACTTGTTGCGTTAACAAATTTCCTGCATAAGTTCGATTTTGGTGGTTTATTGCGTTTGCGTTTTAATGTGGCTATTTCTAGCGATGACTTTACAAATTTGCAAAATGGCCAACAATTACAGCCCAAAACAACTCTGATACTGAAGGAAGCCCTAGAAGAATATGAACAAGAAGAAATCCTTGGGCTAATCCAATATTGTGAAGAAATCTACAAAGAACCAGAATTCCTTCTTTCTTTAGATCGCAATGCTTTTACATTAAAACACTTAAGAAAACACGAAGAGACCTTTTCTGACGTTGACATTGATCGTCATGTCGTTTCCACGCTGCTTAGGGCTGGACTTATCGAGCTAGAAAATCTTGAGACAGTTCGTCACACAAAAAGTCCCTCAAATTATGTAGACGATCTTGATATATCAGATGTACCTCTGACGGGCTTAGCTAAGCGTAGTTCTGGCGAGCAATGCTTATTCTTGCTCTTTTTGGGTATTATTTCTTCTATAGAAGATGATGCACTGATCTGCATCGATGAACCTGAAATCAGCCTTCATCCGCAATGGCAAGAGAAGTTTGTAGACATTCTTAGGGACTCATTTTCAGGCTATCAAGGGTGCCATTTCCTTATCGCAACGCACTCTCCCTTAATTGTGTCAGACATCTCCGCTTCAAATAGTTGCGTGTACGATATGGTTAATCGCAAGTTAATTGATGCTCGCCCTCATAAAGAGCGCTCTGCAGATTATCAGTTGGCGACGTTGTTCCATAATCCAGGCAATAACAATGAATATTTGATTACTCAAATTATTGAGGTCTTGGATTCTGTCTGTAAGACAGAAAACCCTCCCGAAGAAGCGTTAATAACTGCGAATTGGCTATTGAGCTTTGAATCTCAATTGGAAGAACACGATAAAGTCAGAGTCTTACTGGGAATTATGCGCTCAACTTTGTTGGCTGGAGGGTATCTATGACCCCTTTTGTTCTGAACGAAAATGACGAAGCGATCATCAAAAGCGTGTTGGAAAAAAACGTATCCCCTAATGAAAAATGGGCGGATCCTGCGGTGACAGAACTCAAAACTAGAATGAAACGACATTACATCGAACAGCAAGAATATTGCTGTGCTTATTGTAAGGTTCACAAACCTTCTTTGCACGGTGGGGATTGGGATTTAGAACATATCATGCACAAAAACAATTTTGATAAGTGGATGTTTCACCCAGAGAACCTCTGTGTCTCCTGTAAAGAATGTAATGGATACAAAGGTACATCGTTAATTACCAAATCCCCTACTTATAACAAATTCCCCACTCGGTCATCGAGTTACACTATCGTCCATGCACACTACGATAGGTACGAAGACCACATAACCGCACTGGTGCCTGGAATAACCTATAGGTATAAGGGGGATAAGCATGGTAAAGGATGGAAAACCATCGAAGTGTGTGGGTTGTTGCGCTACCACGAAGAGGGAGGCCGAACACAGGTTGACCCAATCATCCAAGCTGTATTGCGTTTGGCTGCTGATGACCAGAGACAAGAAAACTTGCAGCTTGCTATCGAAATGTTACAAAGCAAAATCAACGCACTAAGTTAGTCTGAGTTGCACTCTTAACTGATTGTATCCGAAAAGTTGTTTGGTATTAGAAAATCTATGAAAAACTCTTGAAGTTAGACGGGGCGCATTTACTTTCTCCAGCACGAAATGGGGCAGTTCTGCGTTAAGATGATCTACCCCGCCAGCAAGCCGTTAGACAAAAATGCGTTACGAAAAATCGAATATTAGCAATTCATTAATAACTCTTTGTAAGTCAAATATTGCCAGCTAATAAGCTTTCGTATAGTACGCACTTTGGGTGCTTACTGTGAATTCGATTGCATACCTGCATCCTATAAAATGTCTCTCTTTTGAGGGACAATTCAATAAAGTATCACGAAATTACTAAAACTATGTTTTTCGTGAATTTGAATGTGGTTTAACCGTCGAAGAAGCTGCCAAACTTTGCTTAAAAACTGTGAGAACGATGGAAGAATGGGGTAAGGGGAAATCTATTCCTTCAGAGTGTAAACGCTTGATGAGGATGAATAAGGTTAGGGAGTTGAGTTTTTGTGAAGATTGGGTAAATTTCGTAATGAGGCATGATCGTCTAGAGCTTCCGACAGGGCAGTTGGTCACAGCGCAACATGTGCTTATCGAAGTAGCTTTGCTTGAATTAGGTTCGTCAAGTGATATTAAAACTGCTCATCAAGTTTTGAAATATGCTCGAGCTTTAAAAAATAGTTTAATAAATAGGCTCCAAATGGACCCTATTTGCAGATACTAAACTTAACAGAATAGTAATATGTTTATCATTCAGGTAATCGGTCACCAAAAGTAGGATATGCGCTATCTAAATCATCAAGTATTCCGTTAATAATCAAGCATGCATCACGCAAAGTTTCTGGTAATTTAGTTGCTTTGGGATAACGATGTAATCTATGTAATGGGTTACCACATGTACAAAAACAAACTTCGCGAATTGCTCCCCAAGTAGCATGAGAATATGTTGAGGACCACGAATAGAACTTATCATACGAAGGTTTCAAACCAGCTTTTTCACTAAGCTTTCTTAAATCAGCGCCGCTCCAACTACCTAGATCAATATTTACAAACTCCTCCCATAGATCTTCTCCGGCTATCGATTCTAAAGTTTCGGTATTTATAAATTTTGGGGGGTCGATCAACTCATCAAACTTAAGTGCATTAAGTTTTGCTTGACCAGCTCCGTAGGTTCTCCACTTTTTCCAGAGGTTCTGATCATCTTTAACGACTAAATATCTCAAACTGATGTGAGCTTCCAGTATAGTTCTTAAACCAAGGCGAGAAAGAATTCCTACTTCTTGACTTGAGGCCAACATTTCTTTCAAGATTGATATAGTGTAAAAAGCAATACCGAATACTGCATCGTGTTTTGCGTCGACATCTGTTGTAGTATGAGTATCTACCCAGTGTTGCTCAAGCTTTATACACAGAGCATCAAGCTCTTCAAGACTACAATGCTTTTCTTCTATTTGTTCTTCTGTTTGTGGAATTAGCTCTAAACAAGGTGTATTTACCCAAGCTTCGTCCCAGAAGTTGTTAGCCCAAGTTAAATCTTTCTCATCATCCCCAATCGAATCTAACGGAATCTCACAAGCACGAATAGAAGGTCTGACTTTCCTAAGATCTACGTCATAAGGATACTTAAACCAAGGTTCAATGATTTCACGAGGAGCCTTCATTTTTCCACTAACAACTCTCAGCATTAGTCGTAGCCAACGACAGTCGGTTGCTTCTTGAGATTGATGTGGTAAACATAAACCTACTGCTGCCATTAATAATTCTACATCAGGCTTGCTTGGCGGTAGGAATTTAAGCCAAGAATCCCGGGCAGGTAGGTTATCAAATAGTTTTAGAACCGTAAGCGCTGAGCCCGTATGTGGGCTTTTAACTAAAAATGATATGAACTCTTCTCTAAGCTGTTCGTCCATACTTGCAAGTCCGGATATTGATAAATCATACAGACTCTCTTTTTCTTTATGAGAACTAACAAAATCGATAACTCTTTTAAACTCTGAAATTGCGTAATCTTGATTTTGAATAACTCTTATAACCGCAGCCCAAAGCATTTCAGGTAAACGTTCATTTGACCAGCTGGAAAATGTTACATTTTCTGAGAACTGAGAAAATGTTGATTGCAACTCAGAACCAACTTTCTTGTGGTCAAGTAACTGTGTTCTATTTTTCCCACTTTTACTCGGCTTTTTCTTTCTTCTATTCTTTTTCGCAGGCATTAGCCCCCCTCATTATAAGCAACTTGTTGCGTTTGTTGGGCATTTTGCAGCTTGTTCCTATTTGTCACACCAAAATTGTTTCTTGATATCAATAAATTGATTAGTTGCATACTAATGTACTTAAAAAGAGATTTCTTAATGTTGAATCACAAAGGAGGTTGTTCATGTATAGCAAAGAAACCGTTAGTTTTGTGGAATTTACCCCCGTAATACAACACGGGGATTTACAAACGAACACCACTAGAAGAATGGATTAATTTTTGTAGGGGAAAAGACCATGAAAAGGATGTGAATGAGTAAAAGGTCTACCAAATAATGGGGCAGGAGTTAGTTAGATCAATATATCTGTATCGTGCGATGACGTCCTGGCAAATCCACCTAATTACAATCACCGCGACGAATCACGTAGGGCTCTTTAACTAGAATACTTCAACTCCAAATGCTCGAGATAGTGATAGTTTAGCGAATCTGTGAGATCTTGAAGTTGAACTCGTTGTTATGCACTTCTAAATACTTTTCGAATCGATCACGATGCTGTTCACTCATCTCTTCAGAACAAAGTTCCTCACCACCTTGAATTCCCAAACCTTTTAACAGTGAAGTATCAAGGTTGGGTGATAACTTAGATATGTACTTCGAGCCCTTCTTTGTGAAGGTTAGCAGGTGCGCGTCAAAGAGTTTATCAACATGAGCACAGAGTAGAATACCATTTGCCCCATCAAGCCTCTGCTCATCACTTTCGCATTTAGACCAAGGCACTATATGAGATGCAATTAATATCTCGCGCACCGGTGTAAGGGTTAACGCACAGCTCTCACCATTACCCCAAACGTTGATGACGTTTTGTCTAAATTGCCCTTGTCCAACACGAGAAAGTACTAAGCTTTCGCGCTCAGTCTTATTAGTAGTAGTACCGAATATACCATCGATGTCTTGTGCTACGTTGGGTAAAGGCATTTTAGAGTGCTTTGCTTTATGGTTACCAACCGCATAGTAATTACCGCCAACAATATCTAGAGACATGTCAGAGACTTCTTCAATATACTCTTTTATCTTGGCGCTGCCTGTATCTGCGTAACCGTCGTTATCTTCATCCCATATTATTGGGAATGTTCTTAATGAATAACCTTCATTTTCTACTAGTTTTATATACTCAAGAGCTTCGCCAAATGCATTAACCCTACGCCCTTCGTTATTGAACTCCCAGGCCATTGAAAAAATCAACGCTCTGTTTCCGTTTGTATTGACATCCCACGCACCAAAATATACTTCCTTTTTTTCGTGATTCACAAAGGCCCAGCCATACCGAGCGTTGCGATTAGTTGCGCCGTAGGATTCCATAAATTTTTTTCGTGACATTATCTACCTTACTTAGTAGTTAGTTTTTATTTGTGTAAATATAAATGTTTGATTAGGTTAATCGGTGTTAGTTCTTAACTTTTGACCAGTATTACTTTTTGCATATCAAAGTTAACAGAAAATCTATGCTCATACTTTGGTTCATCACTTGTTTCGGTGACAAGGGTGGTTGCCGAGGTCAGCCCCAACACGTTTTAGGGCACTTATAAGTGTTACGAAGTGAATTTGAGAGTGACTTCCTGAAAAGCCAACTATTCGAAAGGTTTTGAACTTTACTGTCTACCGACAGTTGTTGATCACTGGCAGAGAATATTGATCGATTGGGATGGAAGTTAAGGGGACAACTGTATTATTGAAAGTATTCAGCAAAGCATTGCACCCCTTGTAACTACCAGATAGATAAGCGATTGACTCCCGCTGCCTGTGTGTAATACTGGATTCATTAAACATTTTGAAAAAGTTTCACGGCATGAGCAAAAAGATTGCGGGGGTTAGCCTCCCACCAGCAAAACCTACTGATTTTATTAAAGTAGTAGAGCTAATCGACAAGCTAGACCCAATTAAATACGGGTTTGATAGTAGCGGTAATTACTTGCACTGGAATGACTTCCAGTACCGTTCAAAAGAGTTTAAAGGCGACCAAAAGAGCTACGCTTGGCATGCCCTAAAAATCAGACGTGGCCTTAACGACATTTCGCTTGTTGATGAAAAGGGCAATCCGTTCCAGCTTAGTGCCGCCAGTCTCGACGCTAAGCTATTCCGCATCGATAAACAGCTTAAACTAGAAGATTTGCCGCTATCTGCTCAAGATAAAAAGGCACACCTAGTGAAAAGCGTGATCATGGAAGAAGCCATTAGCAGCGCTCAATTGGAGGGAGCGGCCACAACGCGCAAAGTGGCCAAGGAAATGCTTGAAACGGAACGTGAGCCTAAAGATGACTCCGAACGGATGATTATCAATAACTGGCGTTTGATTATGATGGCCGATGATCTTAAGGATGTAGAGCTCACACCAGAATTGATTAGCGGGTTTAATGGCATCGCCACCGATGGAGTGTTAGAGAATGAGCACGTTGCTGGCCAATACAGAACGGATGCAGTCATGGTTAGAGACGTGGCCACTGGCGATATTATTCATGAAGCGCCAGAACATGAGCACGTTTTGAAGCTCATCGAGCAACTATGTGACTTCGCCAACACCGACCATACCACCAGCACCAATTTTATTAACCCAATCGTTAAGGCTTGTATTCTGCACTTCATGATTGGCTACATTCACCCATTCATGGACGGCAACGGGAGAACGGCTAGGGCGCTTTTCTACTGGTTCATCCTTAAGCATGGTTATGAGAACTTTAAGTACGTCTCGATCTCTGCGCCACTTAAGAGCGCGCCAACCAAGTACGTTAGAAGCTACGTTTACACCGAAACGGACGACAATGACTTAACGCACTTTGTGGACTACCAGCTAACGGTCATCATCAATGCGATTGAGCGCTTTAACGAGTACATCAAATCTAAGATTGAAGATACGAGAGAGGTGCGCGAGCTGCTAGGCGAGTCCAAGCTTAAGAGCGTGTTGAAACTGCCGCACATTGTGATTCTGGCCAAGGGATTAGAAACAGCCGGACGTGTCTTTTCTGTTAAGGAAATCCAGTCTGATTTTGACGTGTCTCATACCTCTGCGCGCAAGTATCTTGAGAAGCTGGTGGAGCTGAAATTGCTGTTCAAATCAAAGGATGGCAACGAGAATACCTACATTGCACCAGCCGACTTGAAAGATAGGCTAACCAAAGCTTAAGAGCATCAAAAAAGCCGCCAAACTGGCGGCCTTTTTGTAGGGAATAGAACAGGACTGGTTGGCGATTAGAAATCTACCCAGTTGTATTGCAGTGTGATAGCTGGCTTAACAAGTGCTGCTGAATCTTCTGTCGATAGGTCGATCACGTCTGAACGTACTTTTACGTGCTCCAAACGGAATCGATGCGAGGTTGCACCCTTACCCTTAGTTGATTCAGGCGTAGACTCGATAACGACAGTGACCATTTTCTTTTCACGAACGATCTCACGTAGCATTTCTAGCACTGTACCTGTGATCGTTTCTACGCACGTCACCGCGATTTCACCTTTGTTCTCAAGCGCACCATTTTGGATGTAGCCCAAGCCCATTTGGCCAAAATCTTCTACGTCTGCACGACCCATTGCTGGAAACTGAGTAGAACGCACCAAAACGCTAAGATTAGGGTATTCTTCGATTTTCATCTCGAACTCTGTACCCATCATCTTTTCGCCAGCTTGGACGTTCTTAGTGAATTTCTGTTTTAAGAAATTCATATCGCCTTTTGCGTTAAATGATCCGGCCATAATTACACCTATTCTATTGGAAGTGGTTCGGAATCTGTGACTGATTAATCATTTGCTTAGGAGCGGCGGTAATAGTTACCGTGTTGTAAGCGAAATTGCCGTCTCGCGTCTTAGGGGCGTTAATGTCATAACTCACCTCGCTAATACGCATAGGCAGATTGAGCGCTTTGCCAATCTTGAATCTCGCATCATTTGGAACACGGCCACCAAGGCCATCGGAACTGACTGGAACAGTATTTTGGAGCTCGGGACTGATCATTTGAGCCAGGTATTTAATGGGATCATTAACCTCTGATTTGGCATTGGTGAACGCGACAAATTTCAGCGTTGCTGTGATTTCTGGCGGTTCGTTTCCTTGCCAAACTTGTTGACTGTTCCATAGTGTCTTACTCGTCTTATCCGACACGGTTTGCGCGACTGAGGACGTTTTATCTAGGGCATTGATGTTACCCACGGAATCGCCCTCAAACGGCGCTTCCCATATCGCTCTAAAGGCAAGCTGACACTCATCAGTCATGTAACCAATGACCGTAACCTCTTGACCGCCTATGACTTGTGTAATGGCGCATTTATTGTGGATAGACACGCCATCATCATTAGGTACGCCGACAATTACAGCCATTGCTTACCCTTACTTGTTCATACCGAGAGAATCGCTCATGCGGTTAGACTTTTTGCGAGCTGCTTTAGCCGATGAGCTGTGAGCTTTCGCGCGCGCTTTCTTAAGTGCTGCTTTTTGTGCTGCACTCATACGGCGCTTACGGCGATTCGTTTTGATGTAAGTTACCTTGCCATCACGGATCACTTTCTTAAGCGCTTCAAGCATCATGGATTCACGAACGGCGAACTCTGCAATCGCTTCGTCTGAGTCCACGTTGTCTAGGCCACGCTCTAGGGATTCAAAGATGCGATCTGCTGCTTCTGGATCTTCCAGTGCTTCTAGCATGTCGCCCTCTTTTGGCTGGCCAACTTGAGCAATGAACTCGCTAGCCGCTTCCTGTAGCGATTCGTATAGTGCTACTTGGCCATCGGTTAGCTCGGTATCGTCATCGCCACCAGCCATGCCAAATAGCATTGCGTCTAGGTTGTCGATTGAGCTGTCACCACCGTTAACCCACTGAACACAAGCCGCTGCTGCGTCTTGGCGAGCCATGATGGTTGATGCACGATTGATGGATTCAAGAAGTTGGTCTTCTGTTACAGACTCAAAAAATGCAGTTTCAGTTTGTTCCTGCTCGGCCACTTGTGGCATCACAAATGGGCGAGCAAGAACAGAACCCTCAGAAAACATTGATTTCATTCTATTCTTGCTCTTTGTTCATTAACGGATTAGTACAGGTTCACCAAGGATTCGACGCGCTGAGCCAGTTGGACAGAACGACCAAGTGACTTTCCAGTAGTCGATTTCGACTTGCTTAACTTCCAACGTCCAAGCGTTCTCGCCGTCTTGTGCTGGATTACGAGGTGTCACTAGCGCACCAACGGCTTCATAGCCTTCAAGGATGCTGGCCATACCGTCAGTTAGACCCTCAAGCGTTGCACCGTCAGGTTGGTGTTTTAGGCGATTACCTAGTGCGTAGAAGTCGCGTGAGATAGCGTCAGCAATAGACACGACTTGCTCAAAACGTAGGTAGTTTTCAGCCGCAGATGACGTTAGAGAGTCATCAATGAACAGGTTGCCGTTTTCGTCTGTGCCTAGTTTGTTTAGACGTGCCTTGTACATTTCTTGGTAGTTAGGCTCGCCAGCACCTTGGATTGGTTTTAGGCCAGTACGTTGGATAACAGCACGTTCAACACCTGCTGGTGTGTAGTGCCAACCGCCGACCGGAGAGGTCTTAGCAACGCCAAGCGCTTTAGCTGCAAAGCCGATACCCGAGCCGCCCCATACCGCCATGTTGCCGTAGAAACGACACTTAGCTTGGTAAGGGATATGCACGAATGAAGCGCGATGGTTGTTGAAGTTCAGACCTTTTTTGAACTCCAATGCCGCTTCGTGCGTTAGGCGAGGATCAACATCGAAGTAGCCAGAAATGCGTTTGTCTTTACAGATTTGCGCAAGGTCAGTGATTACCGCAGTGTCGTAGCAGCCCAAACCACAAACGTAGTTAAAGCTATAAACGGTAGTGCGTAGTGCTTTCACTGCTTTCTGGTAATCGTCAGCCGTAATGTCGCTAATATTGCCGTTGGTCGCGCCTGTGAATTTGGTTTTCGCAATTGCAGTAACTTCGCGTTTCGCTACTTCTGCATCGATGCGACAAGTTAGGTACTGCGAACGTTCTTCAAGAACAGTCTCGATAAACGCAGCGCTACCCATTTGGTCTACTGCTGTAGGCTCTAGGGATACAACCCATTCTTCTAGCACTACAGAGCCACCAGCCGCCTGTTCTTCCTCTAGGGTAAGAGTGAACATGCCAGCGCCGTAAGTCGCCTCGTCTGCTTTCGCAAGCGTGATAGAGCGGTTATCGGATTGCGCACCGTCTTTGATAGCGATCGCTAAAAATTCGCCATCTTCAAGTGACAGGTCAGCCGAGTAGTTGATCGCTTCGTTAGTGATCGTCACTTCGTCTGCTGGTTTGGTTAGCTTGATAGCTGGATAGGTTGCCGTTTTTGGTACGACACGAACCACAAGGCCATTACCGCCGCGCAAGGCTTCATCAAGAACGCGCATGCCGTCAGCCAATTTGCCAAGGCTTGAGTGGTAAGGCTTACCTAGCTTGTCTAGGAAGTTAGCCGCCGTCACCGGAATCACTTCGAACGGCTTACCTTTTTGAGACACAATCACACCGCCAAACACTAGCTGGTTAGAGCCAGTGCCTTGCTTAGTTGTCGAGTCAGCGTTAATTGGCGAAACCGCAACTTGTGAGACGTTATCCATTGAAAATTCAATCTTACTCATCTTCTGTCTCTTTCAGCGTTAGATCCTGTGCTGCAAGCTGGTCTACAATTTCTTGCAAACCCGCTTGAGCAATACCTTTCACCGCAATCACGTTGTCTTTCGTCATTTCGGTTAGTTGCTCAACCGTTGTCACACCGTGGTTAATCAGTGCTTTTTCAACGCTCGCGCTAAGCTCAAGCGCGGATAGCGCTGTGCCTTTGTCGCTGGTGGCTGTGTCTGGTTTCGTTTGAACTTCTGGTAGAACCGTTGGCTCAAGGCGAACCGAAACGAGGCCGTTTGGATAGGCCGCTTCCACTTCGTGTTTGAAGCGGTTCACGTTGAAAACTGAGAGAGGGAAATCTTTGGCCAGTGGCGGCATAACGCGACCCTGAACCGTGATTTCCTTTGGTGAGTGGTTGGTGATTAAAACGATCGTTTCTTTCATCGAATCCCCCAAGAGCGGCAGCCCGTAAGACTGCCGCTTACTTGCCTTATGCCGCTGCTGCTACAGGAGCTTCATCGATAAGTTTCACGCGGTAGAAGTAGTCTTCTCCGTCGAATGGATGGATTTCGCCGTAGGCCAGTTCGTATAGCGTGTTAGACGCTACTAGACCTTTACCGATTGGATGCGTGTACATGGTTGCTGCGATTGCATCACCTGCTACGTAGCCCGCTTCTGAGTGAGAAGAACCGCGACCGTAACAAAGCATGTCGTTCGTACCGATCACTACCGGACACTCGAACACTTTCCACATGCCGAACAACTTACCTGCGTAGTGGATAGCGTTTTTCTGTTGGTAGTTAGCCGGAGCTACGAAATATGGAGCACCTAGTGACTTAAGGATTGTTGACGCGCCAGTACCAGCAAAGATACCTGTCATGCCAGTTGTGCGAGTCGCTTGTAGGATCTTCGTAGAAACGTTTAGAAGAACTTCGTTTAGACGTTCACGATGTAGACGCCAATCTTCACCAGCCGCTACGTAGATATTGAATGTTTCTTCGCGCGTACAAGCAAAGTCCATATCTACTAGGTGGCGAGTCGCTTTTTCCGATGCCAATGTGTTGCGCATGTGGCTCATCTGTAGAGATTTCAGATCTTGGCCAAACTCGCGTTGCATTGTGAACATCGCTTGAATAGTCGCGTCTGCTGCGATTGCGTTTTGACGTGGGCGCAGTATACGAGAGTCCATATCATGGTCGATCGTTGGGATAAGGTCAGGGCGTCTTTCAATGTCTACTTCGAACTCGATGTGCAGAACCGTCCCTGCTGGTAGGGCTGATGTTGGAGTGACGGTAACTTTGCCTTTTGCATGGTCTATCTGACAGTTAATAACCATACCATTGTGAGTACCTGTCATTATTTGACTACCGTTGCTGTCTAGGTCGCGAGCCACACGTTTATGGTTAATAAATAGGGAAACAGATGTCTTCGTGAATGGGATTTCAAACTTGGTGTGTTGTAGGTCAGTCTTAGAGTCAAAGACGTGAGTTGTCTTAGTGCCGTCTGGTTGCTGTTCAGAGACAAACTTGTAGCGCTGACGCATAGACGAGTATTGGCCAACCGTTGCTTGGTCGATTTCAGTACCCGCTGCGAAGTCACCAAAGTTTGAGCCAGTGCGGCGGTAAACTTTGAAGATCTCAACTTCGTTCGCACCCGCTGGGATCATGGTTACAGCGTCAAGTGTTGCTGTCTCAAGAAGAACTGGAAGCACTAGGCCAACCATCTTCGCACGGATTTCAACACCCTCAGATGTTGATAGAGATTGACCGATCGACTCAAGCATCATTGCGCCTGTTGAGCCATCACGCTTAGCACCCTCTAGCATCATCATGTTACGCATAGTTGCGTGAGCTGATGCCATTAGCTCATCGCTAGGTAGGTGGCCGTAAGTATTTTCGTATTCACGCACCGCAGACTGCATGCCTGATACGATGCTAACCGCTGTTTCTTGAGACACTGACTCGAACATAGGCTCATTCGCAATGGCTGACAAAATAGCCGCGCCACGAGAATCGTCGTCAGTTAGAAATATGCCTGTTTGTGAATCGAATTGGGATTCGACACACAGATTATGCATTGCTTGAGCGCCTAAATGAATCGCCTCAATGCGTTTGTTGAAGTTAGAACGTTTATCTGCCATGTAAATAAACCTTAGTTATTAATTGAGTGTGTTCGGAATGGTTAAGCCGCAGGAAAGCGGTAAAAATTCGCTCAATTTCGGATAGTAGTTAAGATTTATTGCGAAAAAAATAGGGGTAAAATTGCATTTAAATTATTGTTATATAATGAATTTATTTCTTTTTGTGTGCTTTTGTGGGAATGGTAACGACAGGGGATTTCTATGTCGTTGATCGTGCATCTTTTTTGAGAGAAAAGGGGATAGGAAAGGGCATCTAAAAAAATTTAAAAAATTTTCAGTTGTTATAGGGTTCCTGCCAAAAAGCCGAACACGTTGCTTAGTAGCTCTTGTGTGTCAGTCTCTAAGCATGGAAGGTCAACACCATAGAAAACGGCCAAAAAGTCACGAACAATGAGTTGATAAACGACCACCAGCGCGATGCTCCATATCATCGCGGCGCGTCCAGTACGTACCAATGTGTTAGAGCTGGCCGCTTCAAGCTCTGCCAGTTTGTAGGCAAACTCTTTGCGTTCTTCGTCACTGGTAAACACACGATCACCAAACTCGGTCAGTTCGTGGATAATGCCACCTACTTTCTCGCTGGTGGCGCTATTAAATAGACTACTTGTAAACACTTTTGCTAGTCCCATCATTAGTTGCTCTCTTTAATGTGTTCTGCGAACGCTTCTGCCAGTGCTACGGCTAGCTTTTCGCGCAGTCCCAATCCCTTTTGTAACGACTCGTCGTTAGACAAAAAGAACGGCTCCAAAATCACGGCTGGCATTTTGGTTTTCATCAAGAAACGCCAACCGCGAGTATCAGTACCAGTGTTCGAGATAGGCTTAAGGCCACGATCACGCTGTCCGATAAGTCCAGCCACCGCTTTTTGTAGGCGCTGAGCAAGTGCTTGACTCTTGTCCGACTTATGCCAATGCAATGTCTCTGAACCTTGAACTGACTTATTGGCCACGCTGTTACAATGTAACTCGATGGCATAGTCAGCGCCCGATTCGTTCACATCACCGATCATCCGTGAGTAGGTGTCTCGATACATGATCACTGGAAGAATGTCTCGCTTATGTAGCTCGGCGGCCAATAAGCTGGCTAGGGGATGATTATAGCCATACTCATTCATTCCGAATGTTTCGTTGTAAGCGCCGCCATCTTTAAAACTATGGCCAACAACAATACAGACTTTTTTCATTTTATAAATTCCCAAACTTAGCTTAACTAATATGTACTTAGGTATTGACTATGTTCGGAATAGGAAATATATTTGCTTTACCAGATCGGCATCCCAATCGACTGGTGTCAACTAACGTTGAAACTTCATTTTTAACCTTTGTAATAGCTTCTTGCGCCGCGAACACTTACCTCGCGGCTTTTTTTTGCCTGCAATTTAGAAAAAAACCAGCGCGAACGCTGGCTTTGCTTGGATTATGGTCGGTTTTGAACGGGCTCTATCTTGTTTGATTTGAAGTAATCAAGAACAGGATTAACTCGATAGGGTTCTACGTGGAAGCTGGCCATCACCTGATCTTTACGCATCAAGTAAAACTGATTTCCGCTGTATCGCACCGCATCAAATATCACGTTCATTCTGCACCCATCGTACATGTACTCTCCCTCAACACTGAGGCTTTTGCGTATCACAAAGGATAGTCGCGCCTTGGTGGATTTAAGCTCGTTTCGAGTTCTAAATAGGTTAATTGCTAGTACGATGATAAGCGACATTAATCCGCATAGTTCATATGCGTTTAAATAAACTGAATAACTCATTTTGTCTTTTTTCTAGTGCGAATAGGAAAGAGATTATCAACAAAAACATTCTACAGTCTAAATACCTCCGCTGTCGCGTCTTTGATGCTCGTTTTTTTCGTCTGGTTGCTACAAATGGTAAATGAAATCGCCTTAGTGAAGTAGCCTAACGCTAAGGTGCGTTCCTCTTTCGACGCAATGATCATTGCGTCAATCACCGTGCTTGAGCTGGTCACGCCACCAGCAAGGGGAGACATGATCTCGTTTAGCGCATTCGCTTGGTTTTCTAGTTCCGGCGGCAAGTCTGGTGGCGGTAAGGTTGCACCGTTATCTGACTCACTGCCGCTTGTTGGTGGCGTTAATGCAGTATTGATTTGCGCCATAAGAGATACGGCTGCATCCACATGGCCGGAAAGACCGTTGATCACTGCCTCAAGCGCTTTCAGTTCTTCCTTGCTGGTAATTGGCAAGATACTCGGAGCGGGTACGTTGTCCTCTGTACCATCAACCTTGTGTTTGATGTTCACACCAATAGACACTTGTTCGAGGTCGGTTGGATCGGTGATCAACACTAGGTGCTCATTCCATTGCGTTAACGTGGCCACCGTTGCGCTCACTGAGTCATTCAAACCCTTAAGCGTTACCACTAACTGCGATGCGCCTTGGTAGTCCTCAATATCCTCGCTCACGCAGCCTGATAGCTTCCCTGACAAACTTTCACACTTCACCTTAAGGGATTTGCCTCGGGTAAGGTTCTCCGCTTCCTTAAGGCCGCCTACGTCTAAAAACTGGCGAAACTGTTCGATTTGCTCTTGTGTGTCTAACATCAAATTGCCTCAATCAATCGTCACCAAGTCGTTACCGTTTACCAGCGTAGCGCCACACCCAAGGGCATCGCCTACCACGGCGACCGGAACGCCATTAACAGTAAGTTTTGAACTACCAGTAATAACGCCTACGTGCGGCGGGTTATCTGGTTTTACGTGCATGACGGATATATCGCCCGTACCTAATACATTGATTCCATTCACGGTCAGTAGTGGCTGGCCAGAAACAAAAACACCTGGACTAAAGCCACCATGACCACTATCCACACTCCCTACAATTCCTACGGCTGGCATAGTGCATTACCCTAATGTAAATGGAGCTGCGGCAGCCTTAACAGCGAACTGGCCACCAGCATCGATATTGACGTTACCACTCGCTTTAATGGTCACTTCATTGCCCTCTAGGTTGGCTTTACCGGAGGCTTTTACGGTTGCATTACCACCCGCTTCGATGTTCGCATCGCCTTTCACTTTGATAGTTAGTGCGCCTCCGATTTGCTCCAATGTGTTCCCTGTTGAGCTGCGAAACGCATTGCCCTCGACGTGGATAACACATTGGCCATCTGGTGTGATTTCAATGGCCGTGCCGCTTTGGGTATGCGTTACTGAGTAGCCGCCTTGATGCGTGATGAGCTCGCGCAAACCAAATCGCACAAAGAGCGCATCTTTGCGGTCATAGGCTGGTGGCTCGGGTTCACCCTCGGCTCGTTTAGGCTGATAGGCTTCTCCGTTCACCTCGCTTGGTAGGTACGACTCATAGTTAGGCGCGTAGTAAAGCGATCCGGTAATACGGGGATAACGGGTATCACCATTACGAGGAAAATCCACCCAAACCAGATCCCCTTTTTCCACTGGCACTGCATGGCCACCACTCGGTTTTGCACCTAATGGCAGTAGAAACTCGGCAAAAGGTAAATCCTTATCGGGGATTGCATCCCAATAACCAAGCAAGCGAACGGATACCATGTACAAGCCTTTCGGATGGACAGGATTGACCACCTCGGCCTGATAGCTACCAAACAAGCGGTTAGTGACGTTGGTGCGTGTTCTGTTCTCTGACGAATCGCTCATAGGTTGCGTACTCCCAACTCGATACGACACTGATACCGGTTCCCACGTTGGCAATGGGCGACACGGTTCATGATTTGTTTCTCTGGCATGGACTCATCCAGCTCGGTAGCGGGTAGCCGT
This sequence comes from Vibrio sp. OY15, assembly GCF_000742455.1. Taxonomy (NCBI): domain Bacteria; kingdom Pseudomonadati; phylum Pseudomonadota; class Gammaproteobacteria; order Vibrionales; family Vibrionaceae; genus Vibrio; species Vibrio sp. OY15. The sequence goes on from NZ_JPIL01000002.1 coordinate 113,340, forward strand.
TTATGGAATAGCACTGAGCACACCGAAAGAGGCGTAAAGGCAGTATTTCCGGTAAGTTCCACATCCAAAATAGGGATGATGGCCATGTGTTGATTATTCAGCGCCTTGGCTTGTGGAACGCTAACCATAACCATAGCGCCCGAACGTTTACCGCCTTGGAAGCCCTCGACGGTATCCCAAGAGGCATAGTTACGGTTAAGAACGCGCTCAAACAGGGCTTCCTCTCCGATAATGGAGTAGTTTGCAATGCTGTGCTCTGCTTCCTCTGGATTCGACTGTTCCAGCTTGAATTGCTCGCTCATATCCATGTTCTTGAGCGACTTAAAGTGCATAACACCACGGCAGATAAACGCCACTGAGCCGTAATCTCTGGCCATTGTTCGAATTAAGCGAGACTTAGTACCACCAGCATTTAAATGGTACGTAGCGCCACGCTCAAAGCTGTCACATTCGATTTTTAGCTCGGGTAACAGCTCGGCCAGAATGTCTTTAGGCTGCATTTCAACAAAGAATCGAGGCGTTGTGACTGGCTCTTTAAGTAGGTGCGCATCCTTTTGGAATGCTTGAACGGTAAGCATACCGTCAGCGCTGGTGGACTTGGCCACAATGAATTTTTCAATCCAAACCTGATCGCCTCGCTCGTTCACATCGGCCATCGTGACCTCGATCTCTGAACCGCGCTTAATCCCGTAGTCATCCCGATAAACGGCAGCCTGATCCATGATTTCCATAACCAGCTTGTTGCCGTCCATCGAAGCACACTCAATGTAGGTAAACGAATGAATGTGCTCGATAGGGATGTCATTTTCGTTGGTGACAACTTTTTGGGCGAGAAAGTATTCTTTGTTACTCAATGACTCGACCTCCCACACCAATCGCACCCTGACGGACAGTGATCGACTCGGCCTCATAAACCTCTGCAATCACTTCAAAAGAGATTGAGGAAGCAAACAGGCGAGTATTTTCATGGTCTACTTCGGCGGGTTCGGTCATCGCATCTTTACGGCCACGTATCTCGATGCTGATTTCCATTTCAGTACCCGCGAGCATGGTTTTCGCTCTGAATACATGCTTACGCTTGCCCTTGGTATGACGTAGCCAAACCATTAAACCTAGCGCTAGGCGGCTAAGGGTAGACTGGTTCCAAGCTAGGGCATTAATGCGGTAGGTAAGCGCGACAAAGGACTTATTAATCACGGCATAAGGCTGGCCTTGTTCATTGGCCAGTTCGCCATAGTCAGCAATATCGACGTACTCCGCGCCATCAACAAACCCAATCACCGGATCGCGCGTGATGTAGCAAACAGGTAAAAGCTCATTACGGTTTGCTTTCACCTTGTCACCTAGTTTGGCTGTCAACTTAGATAGGAATGACACTGGATCGGTAAAGTTGCCGTAATAAATCTTTCTCGACTTATCACGGCCAACAAAGCGAGAAAACTCACTGTTCTCTCGACGCTTAGTGTCAGCCACAACTAAGGAATCAAGCACGTTCTGGAAAAAAGCAGCCACCGCACGATCGATGTCGGTTAGCTCGGTGTGTTCCACCTTGCCATCGAATGTCACTACATCGCATGGGATTTCAAAGAACGTCTCATCCAGTTGCATGCTTAGTCCTCCAAATCGTCCAGCTCGTAATACTTACGGCCTTTTACGATAGTGATGCACTTATCACTTCGGTGTAAGGTCACATCGAACTTGTGGAAGTTGCTCGTTAGGATAGGGAGGTAAGCCGATACTGGCTCATTGCGCTGGTAGCCGTCTCGCGTTTTGCGGCCTTTACCGGATCGGTTGCCCTCATAGATTTGAATGACCGCGCAATCAAAATCAATCTTGGCCATGTCTGCGATCGCTGCATCGAGGTCTTTGTGCATATTAAGCACGTTCGCGCACAACATGACGCAAAAACGGCGTTTTGAGCTGTCAATTTCGGCAATATTGCTCACTACGCCTTTGGCTTTTGAGCTCGGGTCAAAGTGAGTGACCGTCATGCTATGCTTGTGGCAGTTAGTAAGACATTCTTCTGTTAGGTCGGGAAACTTACCGCAACCAAAGTTAAGAATGTTGTTCGCGTATGACCAGTTAGGCGCAAGTTTGCTAAGGCGCTCTACACTGACTGGCACTTGCTTTCGGCTAGTCTGTAATGTCATGACCACTCCATGATTGGAGCAGCGCTTTAAGGATGGGTTGGAGTAGGCCTAATATTAACGTTAAAGCTCGATTACGTCACTGTCTTGTAACGTTTCTTTGGATTCTAGCTCTGTCGAACTTTATGGTAATGTTTATCTGTACAATTCAAGGTAATTAGGGGGCACAATTTGGCTAACTCATTACTGTCCCATTGTTTGTTATCACTGAAGCTAATTAACTTCTTTTGGATGAAAGCTTCTCTTACCTATAGTTATCCGAGGGTGTGTCGATGTAAGCATTTTAAAATTATGCTTCATTTTGCAATCTAATACCCATTACATCTCATTAACCTATTGATTATCAATTGAACTGTAATTGGAAAGTCAGCATGATAGGAGTATGAAAGGCGGCTAAAAGCCTTATAAAAAGCGTTATAACTAAATCCATAGTTGCATATCAAATATTCGCTGATAAAATACTTCGTGCGTAAGCGATTCGCTTACCTGTTGCAACTGATATTAATTACGTTTACTGCATGCTCTTTGTGTAAAGAGCGCTGAACTAAGGTTCAGCTTGTGCCAAGCCGCACCCCATGCGCTCCGCTCGCCCCTTCGGACCGAGAGTAGCGAAGGACGATGGGCTTAGCCAGAGGAATAGTGGCAGTTAGTAAACGTTGTCAGTGAATGCATCACTATTTCTCATCTCTGGATAAAGAGTGGCTAAGCCTATATTGTTGGTAAAAATGTGTAATCTTACCCCTAAAAAAACAACCGAAAATTCCATTTCATCCGTAGCTAATCTTTGCGATGCACTAGATATTACACTTGACGACCTTGAGGCTCTTTCTCGCTTAAGCGATCAAGAACGATACGTTCGTGATTCTGTAGAAAAAAGTGATGGGACTATAAGGACCGTTTATAAACCTCACTATCTGCTTAGGAAGATTCAGCGACGAATCAACCGTAGAATATTTACAAAAATTGTAGTGTGGCCAGACTATATTTTTGGCTCTGTCCCAAATACTTTGGGACCAGATAAGAAAGTAGTCAAACGTAAAGATTACGTAAGTTGTGCTGCGCAGCATTGCGAGTCAAAGAGTCTACTTAAAATCGACATAAAAGACTTTTTCGACAATATTCATATCTATCATGTCAAAAAGGTTTTCTCAGACTTTTTTAAGTACCCAGAAGAAGTTTCGGAGTTGTTGGCTGAGATTTGTTGCTTTGAACAACGTGTTGTTCAAGGAGCATTAACGTCAAGCTATATTGCAAGTTTGTGTTTGTGGGATATAGAGCCCAAGCTTGTTGAGCGTTTACAAAGACATAAACTGACTTATACGCGGCTAGTTGACGACATAACAGTATCGTCTAAAGTATCAAATTTTCAATTTGATATGGCACTTTCGCATATAACTCGAATGCTAGAAGACAAAGACTTACCTATAAATCATTCCAAAACTAAGATTTCTTACGTATCAATTTCTCCTCTAATGGTTCATGGGATGCGAGTGAATTTTTCAGAACCAAGATACCCATCTGATGAACTCCGAAAGCTTAGGGCATCTGTACACAATCTAGAAAAATTAGCGTCTCAAACAGGGTATCGAACAACGTTTGCGTATAGGAAAGATTTCAATCGTTGCTTGGGTAGGGTAAACAAACTAAAAAGAGTTAAGCATGATAAACATGCCGTTTTATTGAAGAAACTTAAGAAAATACTTCCCTTGCCATCAAAAACTGATTTAAAACGAGTTGGTTTATCAGTTAACCGATTGGAGTCTGACTACTCAGATAAAAAAGAGACTTATTGGTACAAAAAGAGGTTTTACATGGCTCAAGATCGCCTGAATATCTTGAATCGTACTTTTACTAAATCTGCCGCTCAATATAGAGAGCGTTTAAATAAAATTAAGCCATTATATGACAGTATTGAAAATGGGTAAGCCAGAAAAAATTTATAATGTGTTTTTTCTCTCGCTGGGGGCTATTGCCATTCTTGGATTGTTTGTCTTGCTTTGGTCATTGGTTTCTACAATGATAGCGACGAAAAGCTATGAGCTAGAGTTGTGCTTTACTAGTGAATGTTTAGTAAACGCCAAAAAAATCTATAAACCTCAAATTGATTTGCTATTTGGTATTGTTTCTCTTGCTGGCACTGTTGCAACGATTGGCGGTATTATAGTCGCAGTGCACACTTACATGAATAACGTGAGTACAAACGCACTAAGTAACCATATAGCTCACCTTCAAGTTTTCCAAGATTACATGGTTATAGAATTAAGCAAGCATGATCGCTTGAGTATTTCATCCGTTGATGTATATGGTTGGTATAACTCAATATTTACTGAGTCAGCTCAAGGTCGGGTACGGGTCTCTGACTCATATAAGCAAAGTGTTCAGTCTATAAACAATGTGATTCTTCAATCTAATTCCGAGTCTCAGACCGCCGAGGATGGCTCTTTTCGTTATAAGCAGCATCAAACACGAATGACTTCTACCCTTAATGAATTCGGTATCAACATGGGGTTCCACCCAAGAAATGACTACTTTGAAATTGAAGGGCAGGTATTGGCGTTAATTTCTTCCATTAACAATGCTTTTTGTTCTAATTCTGAAGTAATTCACTTTGAACAGCGTCAATATATTTAGTTATAACAAAGCATTTAAGAGTGATTCGCAACGCTCGGCATTTTCGCTTCGCTCAAGTATAGCCGAGCGCAGCTCACACCTTAATGCGGCGTTATGTATCTCGGTTGGGAGGGTTTCAAATGACGGTAGTGCAACGGTTTTTAGATCAGTTTGGTCAGAACTTTAGTAAGAAAAAACAGAAAAAGGTAACGAGCCTAAGCCGTAGTAGTGGTCGTCTAGTTTCAACTGCACTTTACGGCGGAGGTCGAACATCAGATCCGGAAATTCAGGTTATCGCTACGTTGCTGAGAGAGTTCAGAGATATTGAATTATATGCTTTTAAACTAAAACCAAATAAAGTTATTTTAAAGGCTAAAACTCAAGATGGTTACCCTGTATTGATCCATCCTCAATATCGTATTCCCAAGCCTATGAGGTTAAACGGTAAAAACGCTAAAAGGCAATTCTATTGGTATGTTGATTTGGCTGTAGAAATCTATGATAAGCGGGATGAGTCTGTTGTCATTGGTATCTGGGCAATGGAGTATGATGGTTGCGCAGAGCATTTTACAGAGTCTGGTATAAAATCAGATAGATTTCGTGACATGGTGATAAATACTGAAACTGATATTGTGAATGTCCATATTACTAAAGAACACTGGGCTTCTTATCAAAATGAGTATACAACAAATATGCTCCGGTTTATTGAGCGTCGCACACGAGATGCCACGTTTATGAGTTTGTCTGACCTTAAACTAAGAGATGTTAACTTAATGAGTTCTCCTGAACTGGAGTTTGTGAACGAGAATGGTACTTTACGTGCGACATCTTGGGAATTCACTGTGCCTGAAGAAAATACATAACAATCTGTTTAAGAGGGATTCGCAACGCGTGGCATTTTCACTATGCGTTGGTTTTAGTGTTTAAGGTGGTATGCGGCAGCTTTGGTATTGCGTTGCTCACCCCTTAACAGGGCGTTAAGTGCCTAGGTGCTCTCAGCGATTAAGGAAATAGTAGTTGAATAAATTCAAGCCCTTTCATGTAATTCTTCTTACCTTAGCTCTTATTGCACTTGTAGTAGGAGCCTATGCTTTTGGGGTCGTTGGGAAAAATGAGCTCTCATTTAAACCGTCCGCTTGGGTAGACTTTTCTTCTTACTTCAATGGGATGTTAAGTCCAATACTTGCCGCTTTAGCAGCAGCTATAGCATTTTTCTCACTTACTCATCAACTCAACATTGCTAGAAAAGAATCATCTTTAAACGAACAGATTTCTAACTACCTAAATCATATCACTATGCTTCAAAACATGGTTGATAAAAGGTGGCGTACAGTAACTCGTGTATCAAAACTCGACTGGGAAGAAGAACCCTTTCTGGCAATTAATATGGAAAATTTTAAAAAGTCTTTTAGATCTAATGGTTATTTAGCGCCAGAAGTCATTCGATTGTGCGGTTTATTCGGTGAACTAGTTGATGCAATGCAGTGGTATACGTATCTTCATAAATCTAAGATATCGTCCGAAAAGCAAGAATTTCCTAGAAAGGAATGGGCTCATTTTTCTAAGTCCCTGATACGTGATCAGGACAAAAAAATGAGGTTTTGCTATCAATATTGCCTTTGGTTAAATAACGAACCTAATTCTCATAATAGTAGGTATAAAAAAGAAGTTCTGATTTATATCCAACTATATGAAAGCTTGTGTCAAGATGGCACTTTGCTCGAAGAATAGGCACTTAACAAATTGTTTAAGAGTGATTCGGCACGCGTGGCACTTTTACTATGCGTTAGGTTTAGTGATTAAGGTGGTATGCGGAGGCTTAGGTATTGCGTGCCTCACACCTTAACAAGGCGTTAGGGCTACAAGGAAATTATGGCACTCTATTTTATTATCGAAAACGAAGACCTAATTAATCAGCGGATTAAAATCGGAATAAGCAAAGATCCGGTTAAGCGTCTAAAGGCTTTGCAAACGGGAAACTCGAGAAGACTTGCATTAATGGGCTGGATTGACAGTGGTACTGATCGTGAGCTTGAAAGGCAACTGCACCAGAAGTACAGAGAGCAGCGTGTAATTGGGGAATGGTTCGAAATAAACCATGAAGTTGTACTCGACTTATTAAAAGCGCATAGCCACTGCAGTTATATCGCAAAACAATCTAACGCAGGTGAATTGATAGGTTATGACAGGCATGGAATCCCCGAATATGAAGATACTTGGGAGTGGGGAACACTCGATAATTCAGATTATTGCCCTGAGTGCGGTAGTAGCCTAGGACTTAGTTACAATGAAAACTATGGCGGTGAACGCTGTTTAAAGTGTGGTTTCACCGTGTAGTTGCAGCCCTAACAATCTGTTTAAGAGTGACTCTCAACGCGTGGCATTTTCACCATGCGTTGGTTTAAGTGATTAAGGTAGTATGCGGCGGCATCAGTATTGCGTTGCTCACACCTTAACAGGGCGTTATGTGACCAGAGAAGGAATAACATGGAATACATACCCAAACTATTAGCTAGTAAATTTAAATGGGCTGCTACTTCTTCCTTACTGAAGCTTTGGTTTATATGTGTCTGCTTTGTTTTTTTGATGCCTTTATTGGTACCGATTCTCATGCGTATTAATGGTGATTTGGTATTATTAATGTTGAGTGCCTATTTAGTGTTTCTATTAGGCATATTTTCCGCTAAGTATTACTCTAGAACAGATGTGTTGTTAGGTACTCCGGTTCCAAAAAATAATAAGCTGAATTTTGTATTCCTAGCGGTATTCTATTTTAAGTTAAGTTGTACTGTTCTCTTGGCTGTTTCCCCACTGTTTTTTGGTGATTAGGTTTTGGGGCAAGTCACATAACAAACTGTTCAAGAGGGATTCGCAACGCGTGGCATTTTCACTGTGCGTTGGTTTAAGTGATTAAGGTGGTATGCGGCAGCTTCAGTATTGCGTTGCTCACCCCTTAACAGGGCGTTAGTACGGGTTTGACATCAAAGGTCATCAGTTTTGGTGTTTATCTGTTTTGGCGCTCGTCTTTACACCTTTCAGTTTGTACCTTTCACGTTCTTTCCGGTGGCACTATATGCGGAGTGTTTGCTTTGATTTCACCGTTTACGGCTTCTAACTCTTAGTCTATTTCTTTGGCACTTCTTCAATTTTTTGGTGGCTTTTGAGAGAACCTTGATTACTTTTGGTGTGGCTGTTGAAGTACGAGGAAAGAATCCTTTTCTAATTTGAAATTGGCAAAGTAGGGCAGTCCAGTGCATTTTTCTTCTAGCCAACTTTCGTCTTTCAATCGGGGTAAAGTTTTGTAGCTACCCGTCTCACTTCAGTGTTCAAAGCCTTTCATATCATGCCACTTTTCAATATCTTGGAGCGCATAAATAGAAGTGGCGCATGTACTAACAAATTGCTTAAGAGTGATTCGTAACGCGTGGCATTTTTACTATGCGGTGGCTTATGGTGATTAAGGCGCTGTGCGGAAGCTTTTGTATTGCGTTACTCACACCTTAGCAAGGCGTTATGTGCCAAGGGGGGATATATGGCAACAGAATGGATAGATATAGCTGATACGGCGGTAAAAATAGGGTTAGGCGCATTAATTAGTGGTGTATCTACATATAAGGTCTCATCCCTGAATCACAAGAAAGAGGTTGAAAAAGCTCTAATTGAAAAGAAGATCAATATCTTGGAAGAAATATCTGAAAGTGCTGAGACTTATTTCTATTTTTGCACATCACTTTATAACGGTGTCGGTGGTATGCAACGAAATGCCAAAAATGTAGGGGCGCAGTTAACTGAACCTCAGCGAAAAAAATTGGCAGATAAGCATCTACGTTTAGAGGAAGCTCTAGAACACAGGAACAAAGCTATTTCAAAAATCAAGATTTTATCTATCCCAGAAGCTGAAAAAGCTCTTATGGATCATAATAAAGTGCTGTCTGCATTTAGATCTTTAGTTGTTTTTGACAGGACCATGCCTACAGCCGAGTTCCTAGAAGAATCACGAGAACAGTATCTTTTGCACAAGGATAAATTTTATAGTGCTTTAAGTGCATATATGGCGAAAGTTGGCACATAACAAAGCATTTAAGAGTGATTCGCAACGCTTGGCAGTTTCGCTTCGCTCAAGTATAGCCAAGCGCCGCTCACACCTTAATGCGGCGTTATGACAACTATCTAGAGTATTGTATCAATGAAAATTTCATATGATTGTTGCGATTTTAAGGGGACATACTCCCATCTGAATTCAGCTAACAGTTCATTGACTGTCGATTGGGAAGACCTACTTTGGGCAATTATGACTGTAGGCAAGCGGCATCGAAGAGCTTTGTATTCAAATGGTTTTTATTCCCACGCGGAAATCTTAAATAGGATTTACTTGTTGCTAGCTAACCTAACTGAATCGAGAGGCTATATATATACTTCTGATATTTATAGCGATTCTGACCCAACAGAAAAGACGTTTACTTCTTTTATGCTTGGTATGGCTATGTCTAAACTATTTTCCGAAAAGTTAATTCAAACGCCATGGTTGGCACATGTTCATTGCTTAAAGAGTGTCCTTGGTATTCCAGTGGGAGCGTCAGGTAAAGTAACTAAATCTCGTCCAGATCTTATTGGTCGTAACATTAGAGGTGAATTCGTTATTGTGGAGGCAAAGGGTACTTCCGGTAAGTTTAATAGCTCTACTCAAGTGAAAGCGAAGCAACAAACCACCGTCATTGGTACTGTCAATGGAAGGGCTCCTGTTGTAAGAGTTGCGTCGCAAGCATACTTTTCGGATGAGCTGTCCGTGTACTTTCAAGACCCCGAGCCGGAGCGTGATGGGCTTCAAATTGAATTTGAAGAAAACGAGTATTTTAGCGCCTACTACCATTTACTGAGTAACTTGAGTGATGAAACTACTCAAGCTTTGAAAAGGTTTGGTATAGAAATAGGATTCACACAAGAGCTAGAGGGGGCTCTTGAGTCTCGAGACTTCAGCCGTTTTAAAGAGCAAGCTAATGAAAGTTATAAAGATAGCAGTGGCTTCAAAGTGTTTAGTGACGGGATCAAGATACGTCTTAACACAAAAAAATGGAAAGAGGCTTTAACTAATGCAGGTACACGTAGTCATAACAAAGCGTTTAAGAGTGATTCGTAACGCGTGGCATTTTTGCTTTGCGGTAACTTCAGTGTTTAAGGCGCAATGCCGAAACTTCGGTATTGCGTTACTCACACCTTAACGCGGCGTTATGTGCTTTCGGAGAAAACAATGAAGAAGCGTCTAATCATCATATTAGCTAGTCTATCATTTGGTGCTCTTGCTGAAGAAGAGTCCATTGACTGTAATAATGCGATGACCACAATCGAGATAAACCAATGTGCCGCGATTGAGCTAGAGTCAGCACAAGTTAAATTAGACAAATATCTAAACACTAGCTTTGAGCACAACTCTCATGACTCAGAACTGATCGCAGCAATTAAACTTGCTCAACAGGATTGGCAAGCATATATGTCCTCTCACTGTGATTCGGTTTATACGCAATGGCGTGATGGAACTATTCGTGGAATTATGGCGATATCGTGCAAAACTAAGTTAACTAAGCAAAGAACGCACGAGTTATGGGAAAACTTTTTAACTTATATGGACAGTACACCCCCAGTTTTACCGGAGCCAAGTGTAGAGTAGGTTTCAAGCACGCACATAACAAACTGTTCAAGAGGGATTCGCAACGCGTGGCATTTTTACTATGCGTTGTTTTTAGTGATTAAGGTGGTATGCGGCGGCTTCTGTATTGCGTTGCTCACCCCTTAACAGGGCGTTATACGAATAGAGGGAAATTATGTACAAAAGTAATGATTTTAACTTGGATTCAAAAGAGTTCAGGTTTAAGAAAGACTCATATCCTTTGTCTAAGATAAACAATGTTAGGGTTAAAAAGTTAAGTTTTCTTGATAATTTAGGTCAAGTTTTATTCTGGGTATGTGTTTTTTCAGGGGCAGTTTGGTTAGTTATTCCAAGGTTGGAAGAGGTGCCACAATGGCTACTAGTTTTAGTTCTTAGTCTGACGGTTGTAGGTTTGGTTTTTGCTCTTTTTCGTTGTTCTAAATATGCACTTCAAGTCGAGTTTCGTCACATAGATGAAACGGGCGTTCAATGGGTTAATGTCGCTAAGTCATACTCAAAGTCAGATTGTGAGTTATTTGAACAGCAAGTGTTGGCACTGAAGAAATTCGTATAACAAATTGTTCAAGAGTGATTCGGCACGCGTGGCATTTTTACTATGCGTTGGCTTTAGTAGTTAAGGTGTTATGCGGAACCTTCGGTATTGCGTGCCTCACACCTTAACAAGGCGTTAGGCGACATGAGACAAACGATAGAGTAGTGATAGTATCTTGGGGTGCATCTAGCTTCAGTTAACGGAAAAGGAGCGGGTTAATGAATGGTAAAGCATTTGATAATTGGCAAAAATCGCGAAAGAAAGGGTGTTTAAATTGGCTTTTCAGAACCACTTTCGTCACAGCCATTTTGTACATGATTTTTAATGTTATTTTCCTTTATCCATCTTCTGATGCGCCAAGCATTACGATTTTATTATCGGATAATGCTCTTAATTACTCAATTTACACGATCGGGATGTTTTTCGCATTTTGGGCTATTTGGCTATACAACGAATCTTCGTATGAGAAAGAAGTTAAACGTAGAAATGTCGCCTAACAAGAGACTATGGCGT
>NZ_JPIL01000003.1:0-281399 GCF_000742455.1 Vibrio sp. OY15
CTTGCTCAATGACATACGGGTATGACTGTTATCAGAATGCTTTAGCTGAGCGTGTAAATGGGATACTCAAAATGGAGCTCTTGCTGAAGAAACCGAAAGATCTGAAAGAATCAAGGACGATGGTAGCAGAGTCCGTAGATATCTATAATCAAATGAGGCCTCATACGGCTTTAAAATACAAAACGCCCGATGAAGTACATCGATCGTTTTAGTTAAAAAGTTTCAACCCATATCAGGACGGGTCATTCAGAGTAAGAGACCATCACTCTAACGGTTCGGTTGGCGCTTGATTGCCTGGCTTAGCCGCCGCAAACGGCACATTTACCAGTTCAGAGGCATTATTTTTGACTAGTTCACCTAGGTGAAACAAGCCGTATTCGCCAGGTTTCATACGCTGCCAAGCTTCGTTGCCCGTCAAAGGTTGAGTTGCGATCACAGAAACGATGTCGTGTGGCGTTGTTTCTTCTTGGAAGTTAATTTCCACATCTTCATCAAGCAACGCGGCTTTTCCAAACGGTGCGCGTCTTGTGATCCAATACAAATGATTGGTGCAATACGTCATTACATACTCACCATCACTCAGAAGCATGTTAAATACACCCTTCTCTTTTAGCTCATCACAACATTTAGCAACATATAAGAATACCGACTCCATATCCTTTGGTGGCTCAGGATATCGATCTTCCATTTGCTTCAACAACCAGCAAAATGCCAGTTCACTATCTGTCTCACCGACAGGTCGATGTCGACCTGTATGCAAGTCTTGGTAGCCAGAGAGCTGACCGTTATGCGCAAACGTCCAATACCTACCCCACAGCTCACGTGTAAAGGGATGAGTATTTTCTAAATTAACACCACCACGATTCGCCTGTCGGATATGACTAACGACCGCACGACTTTTGATGGGATAATTTTGTACCAACTCTGCTATTTTAGACTCACAACTTGGTTTGGGATCTTTGAAGGTTCGAAAGCCCTTCCCTTCGTAGAAGGTGATCCCCCATCCGTCACGGTGTGGGCCGGTTCGACCTCCACGCTGCATGAGCCCAGTAAAACTGAAACAAATATCCGTTGGAACATTAGCGCTCATACCGAGCAATTCACACATGGCTTAAAAAACTCCCTAACAACACAGCTCGAAACGGTGGCCGTAAAACGGTTATTCCATCTCTTTTTCAATCAACTGGATGATGATATGAATAATCTTAATATGAACTTCCTGAATGCGGTCTGCATAACCAAAGTGTGGCACGCGGATTTCAATATCTGCAAGGCCTGCCATTTTGCCGCCATCTTTGCCTGTTAGCGCAATCGTCTTCATGCCTTTAGCTTGCGCTGCCTCAATCGCTTTCAGGATGTTACCTGAGTTACCTGACGTCGACAGACCAAACAGTACGTCACCTTTTCGACCAACCGCTTCTACATAACGTGAAAACACGAAGTCATAACCAAAGTCATTACTCACACAAGAAAGGTGGCTTGGATCTGAAATAGCAATACCAGCATAGCCAGGACGATTTTCTCGGTAACGGCCTGTTAGCTCTTCGGCAAAGTGCATTGAATCACAGTGAGAACCACCGTTACCACATGACAATACTTTACCATCTTGCTTGAATGAGTCAGCAATCATTTTCGCCGCTGCTTCGATTTGCGCAATGTTATGGTCATCGCTTAAAAATTTGTTGAGCACTTCAGCAGCTTCGTTTAATTCACTTCTAATCAGATCATGGTACATAAGACGTTCTCTTTATTATTTCGGCTTCAGTCAGCTCTTGACTCACTGAGCAAATTGTTCTGATACCAATTTGGTATCGGACATTTCATAAACCTGAACTCGGGTTTGATTACTCTGAGTTTACCCACAAACGAGAATTAGTGTCGATAGTGAACCAACAGATTTAGATTAGTGATGGTAATAAACTTGTCAACTTGCTCATGAAACCATCACTCAAATCTCAACTTTAGAATTTTAACTCTACTTAGATCACTTTTTATCCAATCTTATGTTTTACATTTCCTTAATATTTTGATTACACTTAAACCAACTGGTTAGACCTCTTACCTAACATACAGACGTACAAAACTTATAAAGTCTGAAAAGGAAAATACATATGGACATCTTGCTCTCAATCATCACGATGGCGATCGTGCTAGGCATTACGCTCTACCACCGCATGTCTCTCGTGAAATCTATTAGCTTACTCACCGCAGCCATGCTGGCTCTTACAGTAGCTGGTACTGTCGGCGTTATTGGTTGGGCTATTTACGTTCTCGCCGCAGCTGTGCTCGCGGTTCCTGGCGTACGTCAGTCTTTAATTAGCCGCAAAGCGTTAGTGCTTTTCAAGAAAGTGCTGCCAGCTATGTCTCAAACCGAAAAAGAAGCGTTAGACGCAGGTACCGTCTGGTGGGAAGCCGAACTATTTAAAGGCAAACCAGAGTGGCAAAAGCTACACGCAATTCAAGCACCTAAGTTAAGTGCGGAAGAACAAGCCTTTTTAGACGGCCCTGTGAATGAAGTGTGCGCCATGGTGAGTGATTTCCAAGTGACCCATGAACTCGCGGACTTACCGCCAGAAGTTTGGCAATACCTGAAAGATCATAAGTTCTTCGCCATGATCATTAAGAAAAAGTACGGTGGTCTTGAGTTCTCAGCATACGCGCAATCACTAGTACTACAAAAACTAACGGGTGTTTCTGGCGTTCTATCGTCTACCGTTGGTGTTCCTAACTCTTTGGGCCCAGGTGAGCTACTGCAACACTACGGTACTGAAGATCAAAAAAATCATTACTTACCGCGTCTAGCTGAAGGTAAGGAAATCCCTTGTTTCGCCCTAACAAGTCCAGAAGCGGGTTCTGACGCTGGATCTATTCCAGATTACGGTGTGGTCTGTAAAGGCGAATGGGAAGGAAAAGAAGTACTGGGTATGCGCCTGACTTGGAACAAGCGCTACATCACCCTAGCGCCAGTCGCAACGGTACTAGGCTTAGCATTTAAACTTCGCGATCCTGAAGGTTTGCTAGGCGACAAAGAAGATCTTGGCATCACTTGTGCGCTTATCCCAACTGATGTCAAAGGTGTTGAGATTGGTAACCGACACTTCCCGCTCAATGTACCATTCCAAAATGGTCCAACGCGCGGTAAAGACATCTTTGTTCCTATCGATTTCATTATCGGTGGTGAAAAAATGGCGGGCCAAGGTTGGCGTATGCTGGTTGAGTGTCTGTCGGTTGGACGTGGTATCACGCTACCTTCAAATTCAACAGGTGGCATCAAAACTGCGGCAATGGCAACCGGTGCTTACTCACGTATTCGCCGTCAGTTCAAACAGCCGATCGGCCATATGGAAGGAGTTGAAGAACCATTAGCACGCTTGGGTGGTAATGCTTACGTGATGGATGCAGCAAGCAACTTAACCGTTGCGGGTATCGACTTAGGTGAAAAACCTTCAGTTATCTCAGCTATCGTGAAGTATCACTGTACGCACCGCGGCCAGCAAAGCATCATCGATGCAATGGACATCGTAGGCGGTAAAGGTATCTGTATGGGACCTTCTAACTTCCTAGCTCGTGGTTACCAAGGTGCGCCAATCGCAGTAACGGTTGAGGGTGCTAACATTCTAACACGCTCAATGATCATCTTTGGCCAAGGCGCAATCCGTTGCCATCCGTACGTTCTTGAAGAAATGAACGCGGCGTATTCTGAAGCAAGTAATGCTGTCGAGAAATTTGATAAAGCGCTTGCTGGTCACGTGAGCTTTACAATGAGTAACCTAGTGCGCAGTATCTGGTTTGGTTTGAGCGACGGTCTGGGCTCTTCATCGCCAACCAAAGATGCAACCAAGCGTTACTACCAACAATTGAACCGCTACAGTGCAAACCTTGCCTTACTATCGGATATCTCGATGGCAGTGCTAGGTGGCTCTTTGAAGCGTAAAGAGCGTCTATCAGCGCGTCTTGGTGACATTCTAAGCCAGCTATATTTGAGCTCTGCGACGTTGAAACGTTTTGAGCAAGATGGCCGCCCAGTCGAAGATTTACCATTAGTACACTGGGGTCTACAAGACAGTTT
Organism: Vibrio sp. OY15; assembly: GCF_000742455.1. Lineage (NCBI taxonomy): Bacteria > Pseudomonadati > Pseudomonadota > Gammaproteobacteria > Vibrionales > Vibrionaceae > Vibrio > Vibrio sp. OY15. The sequence goes on from NZ_JPIL01000003.1 coordinate 4,070, forward strand.
GAAACAAGCGGAAGTGGCGGTAGACGAATTCTTAGCAAACTTCCCGAACAAAGTGATTGGTCGTGCACTGCGCGTGTTAATCATGCCATTCGGTCGTGTACGCAAAGCGCCAAGCGATAAACTAGACAGTAAAGTGGCGCGCATTCTACAAACGCCAAGTGCAACGCGCTCACGCATTGGTCGCGGTCAATACCTTGAACCAACCGAGCACAACGCAGCAGGTAAGATTGAGCTTGCGCTGTCAGTCATTCTTCAAGCTGAACCTGTGTTTGACAAAGTATGTAAAGCGCAGGGTAAGCGTCGCCCATTCTTACGTTTGGATATGATTGCTCAGGAAGGGCTAGAGCAAGGCTTTATCACGCAAGAAGAAGCCGATCTACTCAGAGAAGCGGAACAGCATCGTCTAGATACAATCAACGTTGACGATTTTGAGCCGGAACTGCTTGCCGCAAAGCCGCTATACCCTCAGATGGATAGTGTCGCGTAACTCTAGAATCTGAGATCACAAACGGGAGTATCAGCTCCCGTTTTTTATTGCTTCCAGAATCGGATTCATAACACCTCACACTACAAAGCCCCCCCTGCGCAATAAAATCCTCGCACTCCAATCTTTTCCCCGATTTCCAGTGATAACTAACTCACAGACGTTCCAACTAAGCGGTGTATACTTTAAGTAACTCACTCACATATATGGTAAATCCGTTGGCTAAAATATTACTCGCACAGTGGTTCCCAGGGCTTGTTCAGCTTAAGCATTATCAAAAAGAATGGTTTGTTAACGACTTTAGAGCCGCCTTTTCTGTTGTCGCGGTTGCACTGCCAGTTGCCATAGCTTACGCACAATTAACTGGTGTATCCGCAATTGTCGGTCTGTATTCGTGTGTACTGCCAATGTTGGTTTACGCCATGATGGGCACATCTCGACAACTCATTGTCGGACCCGATGCAGCAACCTGTGCAGTGATTGCTGCTGTTGTGACACCACTTGCCGCAGGTGACCCCACAAAACATTGGCAGTTGGTTATGACCATGACAGCGATGACGGGGATTTGGTGTGTACTGGCAAGTCGTTTCAAGCTAGGGGTATTTGCAGATTTCCTTTCTCGTCCGATTCTTTTGGGTCTACTCAACGGTGTTGCTCTCACAATTATCGTTGGTCAGTTTGCGAAAGTAGTCGGTTTGAAATACGAGCAACGTTATTTACTGGAACGTTTATGGGAAGCTCCACAACGATTAACCGATCTTCATTGGCCTACTGTAACTCTGAGTATCGTGACAGTTGTCGTTTATTTGCTCACCAAACGCTACCGACCAACTTGGCCTGCTGCCATGCTGGCGATCCTCGTAACTACTGCGTCAGTTTGGTTTTTCCATTTACAAGAGATGGGCGTATCGGTTGTCGGACTCACTCAAGGTGGCTTCCCTCAGTTTCAAACACCGGAATTTGAGCTAGGTGAAGTTCGTGAACTAGTAGTCCCGGCGCTCAACCTTGCGATTGTCAGTTTTGTTAGCATGATGCTCACCGCCCGCAGTTTCGCGGCTAAAAACGGTTATGATATTGATGCAAATAAAGAGTTTCAGGCGTTGGGTTTTGCCAACATTGCCTCAGCGTTTTCACAAGGTTTCGCGATAAGCGGCGCTGACTCACGCACAGCCGTTAATGATGCAAATGGTGGTAAATCTCAATTAGTTTCGATTGTCGCTGCAATCACCATTGCCATTATTGCGGTATTTATTTATGAGCCTTTACAGTTCATCCCTATCGCTTCACTTGGTGTTGTATTGATCATTGCGTCCCTATCGCTGCTCGATCTTAAAGCAATTTGGAAATTAAAATCTCGTGACAAAGATGCATTTTATCTGGCCATCATTACTTTTATTTCTGTGTTGATCGTGGGTGTAATACCGGGGATCACTTTGGCGGTATTGCTAGGGCTGTTTCAATTTTTACGTATTGTCATGCGGCCGAGTGATCAGCTACTTGGCTTGGATGAAAAAGGCACCATTCGGACCATCGACGACTCAGGAAAAGCTTCGCCTATTCCTGGAATGGTGATTTACCGCTTTAACTCACCGCTAACTTACTTCAATGCTCCTTACTTTAAACGTAGAGTGTTAGAGCAGGCAGAGCATCACAAAGACGCAAGTTGCGTTGTCATCGACGCCGTGTCGAGCTTTACTCACTTGGATCTTAGTGTGATGGCAACACTGGCAGATATTCACAATACTTTGAAAAAGAGAGGCGTACGCTTAATCCTCGCAGGAAGGAAACGACGTCTTCGTCAATGGTGTGAGCTTACTGGTATCAGCACCAGTGAAGGAGGCATCTTACTGCGAGCTGATATGTACCTTGCCATTAAACTTAGTGGCTGTTACATCAGTGCTGTGGGTGAGGGACAAATTCCTACTGTTCAAAAAGAGCCTGATTTAGAGCAGCCACCCAAACCAATTCCAGAAGTGGCTTAAATACAAATTTAATATAGAAAACAGGAAATTAAACTCCTGTTTTCTAGTGCTTATCTTCACAGCTGAATACGTGTTACGCCTTTGGCTTAAACTTTTTTGTCATCCCTTGGCTTTTAGGAGCCACCAGCCTATAACCAAGCTTTTCGTAAAAGACCGGTTCATCAGCAATCATAGAAACGTAAGAGCCTTCAAGTGCAACAGATGAAAGATAACCGTCGATGTATTCCATGACTTTTCTACCTAAACCGTTGCCTTGATAATCAGAATCAACGGCAACGTCGACAATTTCGAAGTTACACGCCCCGTCACCAACAACCCGACCCATTGCAATGAGCTTTCCTTCATCCCGAACAGATACGCCATATAACGAATTGGGTAGACCAATTTCAGCAGCTTTCAACGATTTGGGTGATAGCCCGGCTTTGACACGCATATCATAGTATTCTTTCGGGCTTGGCACATGCTCTTCATATCTTATTGTCATTATGTACTACTCCTTTGTATCACCTTGGAGCTTACATAACTAAACTGTATAAATAAACAGTTAAACGTTGGAAAGATGTTCCCATTAAGCACACAAAGTATCAGGTCTAGAAAAGAAGCCACCGACAACTCTGACGCCATAATAGATATAAGTTGCTCTGAAGCTAGACATTCCTTTTTCTAAACATGTTTCTCTCAACAACGTATCCGCATGCTTTCGAGCACTTTGTGGCAACACCTCTTCCCTCATGAGTTGGTAAAGAGCATCATGCACTAAAGAAGCTTTCATAATGTTTTTTGTGTCTAACGCTGGCCCACTCGCTCCATCCCATGCATAGCCCTTTTTAATCGTTAACACGCCTTGTTTGGACAAACTAAGAAAAGGGCTGTCATACGCGTTACTCACTGAAATTTGAGTCTCAATCTTTTCTTCAGAATGGAGAGTGTATTTATACTTCTGACGCTTTTTGTATTTCATAACCTAACCGCCTAGCTAACTTCAGTGGGAGGAACGGAGATGACTCTCAAATTAGAGTTTCTCAGAGAGTTTTTCAAATAGGACTTAGCAAGCTCATGGTTATCTCTGCTCAACCACTTAATACAATCAAAGAGTTCCCAGATCAGGCCTTGATCACCACTGGTATAAACTGGGAAATCTTCATGCTTTGGCGCAGGTTCATCAGTAACCATGCCCCCAATCACATCAGCTTTATCAAATAAAGTCTTAAATGGCTTAGAAAGTTTGAAGGGCTCACAGAGATCTAAACAATGAATCTCTGCACTGGTTAGGTCATTAAAAATGTATTTTTTGAAACACGCATTTTCGTTGTGCTCTCCCTCAAGGCGATAAAAAATATCTTTATTAGCTTCAAACTGGGTAAAGCAAGGCTCTGAGGCTTTATGGAAGTTGTTTTGAGTAAATACAACAACATCAGCGTCCGAAATACGGTCACCTTGTCCTGATGACAAGGAGCCAAGCAATACCGCGGCAACAACGTCTTTTTCAGAACAAAAGGCATCATAAGCTGACTCAACCAAGGCCTTTTGTCGTGGTAAATGTTCTAGTCCTAACTCTCCAATTGTCATAACTCACTCCGTCGATACGCACTAAAATCAAGTCGAAACGTAAAGAGTATCATGCGAGCTTTATTATGATTAATCAACGTTAAATCATGGTGTTACTTTAAAATAAAATGATTAATGACCATGAGAAGCATCAAACTCTGTCTCAAACTTAAACTGAAAAAACGGAGCCGATTGGCTCCGTTTCTCGCTTTATGTGTTACTACTATTTCTTTGGTACTTCTAATTGCATCTCTGGCATGGCATCGCGCTTCGCTTTAATTTTGCGCCAGACTATCCATGCAATGATCACAATCAGCAGCATTATCAAATTACCCACCGCGATAATAATCATGCTGCGCTTACGCTCAGCCTCTCGCTCAGCGATAATTTGCTTTTCCATTTCAATACGGCGCTGTTCGGCTAATTCAGCTTCTTTTGCAATTCGAGCAGCTTCTAGATCAACTTCATCAACAACACTGAAGGTTTGCTCTGGGATAGGAAACACCAACGAGCGCTGAGTTGCAAAATCAGTGGCAAAGATCTCGCCGCGCCATGCGTACTTACCAAGCTCAGCATCGTTATTGAGGTTCAACGTAACTCTCATTCCATCTTTAGAGACCTGTCCTTGGCTGTAACTAATGAAACCATCGGGAGCGTCCTTTTTCACTGTGACTGCAATAGAGCCTGGTGCAATCATACCTTGCTCGCCACTCACCACTAATTGGTGTGGCTTATCGGGATTACGAGCCTGAATAAAAGTACGAGAGATTGGGTTCGGATAAACCAAGATGACTTGCTCTTGCGCTCGTAAGAATACGCCATTGCCAGACGTGATGCGCGCACGGTACTTACCAGGCTCAACGTCTATTGGGAGCTGAACCGTGAACACTCCATCCCCTGCTTTTTCATCCAAGCCTCGGCCGTCATCAGAAAACTCACCCACAACCATCGGCACTGGACGTGCTTCTTTGATCAGCTCATCTTCATTTTCGACAAACTTGGTAAATGTCACGCGCAGATTCACGCGATCAAGGAAGTCGCGCAGTACAAGAGGTTTGCCGTCGGAGGTCAGGCGAGCTGTAAACTTAAGCGCTTCCCCATTATATAATCGGTTTGGGAACAGATCCGTACTGAGCTTTAGGTGAGAAATTAAGCGGATGTTATTTTTAGGCGTAACTTTCCCCACAGCCTGCCATGGACCTGGCATAGGGTTATCAACGGAAATAATATCGAGTGAGGCTTCTTGATACCAACGTACATTGTCGTAAGAGCCCCAAGCATAGTATTTTTTACCGTCAGGACGGACTAAAACAACTGGCTGAGAACTTTGCTCACGATAAACCAAAAACGTGATCTGCTCGATGGTTGGATCAACTCGAAAGCGATTGTCTAACAAAGACATTGTAGATTCACTCGCAGCACTCGAGAGACTACTCCATATCGCTAAAAACGCGACCAACAAAGCCCTCAACATAGCTTCTCCTATTGATGCCAAATACAGTTGTTCACCAACTCTAATCTTTTTTGGTGAGCTTCTAGTTCATCGGCACTTGCGCGCAAAACCTTTAGCGCTTTTCTTCCTTCAATACGACGAATGGTTTCTACCCCACCCTCTTGTTTATTCGCGTTAAATTCTAGACTCGTTTGACCACCCGTCATAAAGAGGTAAACGTCGGCTAGAATCTCCGCATCGAGCAAAGCTCCGTGGAGTGTACGGTGCGAGTTATCAATACCGTAACGTTCACATAAGATATCAAGGTTGTTTCGCTTACCAGGGAAGATTTTCTTCGCCATAGCAAGAGTATCGGTCACCTTGCAGTAGTCGTCCGTTTTGCCGATGTTAGGATCGAGCATGCCAAACTCGTAATCCATAAAGCCGGTATCGAAGGGCGCGTTGTGGGCAACAAGTTCTGCGCCTTTAATAAACTCAAGAAACTCTTGGTGCACGCTCGCGTATTCCGGTTTATCAACCAAGAATTCATCCGTAATACCGTGAACTTCAACCGCTTCTGGTTGGATTTCACGATCGGGTTTTAAATAAACGTGGAAGTGACGACCAGTCAGCTTACGGTTGATGATCTCCACGGCACCGATTTCAATAATGCGGTGTCCCATGTAGTGAGGACCACCCTCGCGGTTCATACCTGTGGTTTCGGTATCGAGAACGACAATGCGGTTATATTCAGAATTGCTGCTGGTATTCATAAGGTTATGTATGTCAGACTATGCTTTATTAAATGTTTCGGCTAATAGTACCAAAAAATATGACCAAACACGTTGAGATTTTCACTGACGGTTCTTGTTTAGGTAACCCAGGACCAGGTGGTTACGGCATAGTATTGCGTTACAAAGACGTAGAAAAGACACTTTCCAAAGGCTATACGTTAACTACCAACAACCGCATGGAAATGTTGGCGGCTGTCGTCGCGCTACAGACGTTAAAACAACCTTGTAAAGTCACTTTAACGACTGACAGCCAATATGTGCGCCAAGGTATTACTCAGTGGATCCATAACTGGAAGAAGCGTGGTTGGAAAACAGCGGATAAAAAACCCGTGAAGAATGCCGATTTATGGCAAGCTCTAGACAAAGAAACCGCACGCCATCAAGTTGAATGGCATTGGGTAAAAGGCCACGCGGGCCATCGTGAGAACGAAATGTGTGATGAGCTAGCCCGGACTGCTGCAGAAAACCCAACTGAGGAAGATACAGGTTACCAACCCTCTTAGCGAGATTCTTTCCTCATAGTGTTACCCTCTCGATTCATCACCCCAAGTGGTGTGAGCTTTTTCTTCAAGCGCCAATGCGGTTTGATAGGCTTGAGAGGGTATGTCCGTTTCCGCGCGACTATGTAATACAAACTCCCAGCGGGTGATGCCCAATCACCAAGACTATTTTCCAACCATGTCCACATCGTACGGTAACGTTTCATCGGAAACAGCGCATAACGATCACAATGAATCACTTGATAATTAAGTAACCCTAACCAATCTTTGATGCGGTTCGACGTAAACATTCGTCCACTCCAAGGCAAATTATGTTTACGCCATGGAAGCAAACTCGCTAATCCAGTCAAGCTTAATGGGTTGAATCCAGTAATAATTACATAGCCATCATCCATCATCACTCTATCGACTTCACGCAACAAACGGTGTGGATCGCTTGCATAGTCGAGCTGATGAGCGAGTATCACAACATCAAAGCTTTTTTCCAAAAAGGGTAATTCGTAACCATCTGCAATCACATTATGCAACGGGTTCTGGATATCTACGTTGACTTGGTGTTGAATGTTACAATTACAGCTGGTTAGCTCACAGCTCAACCCGCCCAGTTTGAGCATATGGTAGCCGAAGAGTTTCGGGCACCATTCATCAAGTCGGGTCTGGATTGACTCAAGCACCCACGGACCGTTGTTCATTGCTGACCAAGTCGACGGGTGTGGTATAGTTTTGTTGCTGAGTGCTGGTTTCATTAACCACCTGACTAAAATGGGTGACGGAGAACGAATCGTGTTAGAGATCAAAAGCATACCCGCATTTAATGATAATTACATCTGGCTGATACAAAATAGCGATAAGCGCTGCGCAGTCGTTGATCCGGGCGATGCGAAGCCAGTATTAGAATTTCTGCAGGCTAACGAATTAACTTTAGAAGCGATTTTAATTACGCACCACCACAACGATCACATTGGTGGCGTTCCAGACTTAGTGCGTGCATTTCCTGACGTCGCCGTTGTGGGCCCAAAATCAGAGCCAATTCCAACCCTAACGACACCAATGGAAGAAGGCGACAAGCTGGAGTTGTTTGGTGAGATTTTCTTAGTACTTGGGTTACCCGGCCATACTTTGGGCCATATCGGTTACGTTGGGGACGGAAAACTGTTTTGCGGTGATGTGCTCTTTTCTGCTGGCTGCGGTCGTATTTTTGAAGGTACGCCTGAGCAAATGTTTGAATCACTGAGCAAACTAACGTCTCTACCAGAAGAAACTCAAGTCTTCTGCGCGCATGAATACACCGCGAGTAACGTGGCGTTTGCTCTAGCGGTTGAACCTGACAATGAGCAACTTCGCCAATATCGCGACGATGTAAACCGACTGCGAGCACTCAACATTCCGACACTTCCAACAACAATACGCAAAGAAAAGTGGATTAATCCGTTCTTGCGAACCTCTAACCCTGACGTGGTTCAATCTGTTGCTAGTCGCATTAAAAATAGCGATCCATGCTCGGTTTTTACTGCTTTACGCGAGTGGAAGAACGAATTTTAACCATTTTCTGCTTGTAAGTTTGCAAGACCCCAGTATTATCAGGGACTGATTTTTCGAGAAGCGCCACTGGCGCTTCTCTTACGTTTGGGGTTGATATAAATCTATTTGAATTTCTCCCCATTGCATAATTAGAAGCTCTTTGCCTCTATAAATTAGTTAGTGTTTAAAAGATGTCTATTATCTTGCGACTGCCACGCACATTACGTTGCGCGACAGGCAGGTGAAGATAAACAGGCCCTAAATAGGCTGAATCCATGCGTTTGAAGTATACTTGGGCGTTGGCGTTGTTATTATCTGGCTGTCAATTGACTCAGTCAGATTCAACGTCTTCTACACCAGAAACCAATAAATCTGAGCAGACTGCAAAGCAAAATGCAGTAAAAGCTCAACCGGGCAATAAATCGTCACTAGCAAAAAAATCCGCTAACGACGCGCCTAAAGTTCTCTCCCCCCAAGAACAAGAAGATGTGTGGCAACGTATCGCCATGCAGCTGGACATGGATATCCCAAACCACAAGAAAGTGGACTACTACCGTACGTGGTATTTAAAGCACCCAAATCACCTTTACACGGTATCTAAGCGTGCGACTCCTTTTCTATACATGATCACAAAACGTATCGAAGAGCGCGGACTCCCAATGGAGCTAGCTTTACTTCCTGTAGTGGAAAGTTCATTCGATGCCTTTGCCTACTCACATGGTAGCGCGGCTGGGTTGTGGCAATTTGTCCCTGGCACCGGAAAAATGATGGGACTAGAGCAAAACTACTGGTATGACGGTCGCAGAGATGTGGCAGCAGCAACGGATGCAGCGCTGGACTACCTAGTACAACTAAACGAGCGTTTTGATGGTAACTGGGAACATGCAATCGCCGCTTATAACAGCGGTGGAGGCCGAGTTTCTAGCGCAATTCGTAAGAATAAAAAGCTCGGTAAACCTATCGATTTCTTCTCATTAGACTTACCAAAAGAGACCAGCAGTTACGTTCCTAAGCTATTGGCCTTGGCTGACGTTATCGCAAACCAAGACAAGTACGGACTTAATATTCCTGCAATTCCAAACAAGCCTGTTCTAACGCTTGTTGATCCAGAAGAGCAGTTAGATCTGGCTATTGCCGCAGATTATGCCGGCATTAGCGTAAAAGAGTTGCAGAGTTACAACCCAGCATACAACCAGTGGTCGACAGCGCCTGAGGGGCCGCACCAACTTTTGATTCCCGTAGAGAAAAAAGAGACTTTTCTCACCAAGGTGGAGAAAAATCGCGGTAAAGGGATGAAGGTCGCTCGCTACAAGGTGAAATCTGGTGACTCTTTAAGCGTGCTAGCTAATAAATACGGCACAACCACGAAAGTCATTCGACGTGCCAACGGCCTATCGAATAACAACATTCGTATTGGTCAATACCTATTGATTCCGACATCAACAAAAGACGATGCAAAATATGCATTAACGGCACAAAACCGATTAAACAAGACTCAATCTCGTGCTCGTGGTCAACTCAAGCTCACCCATGTCGTTCAGTCTGGAGAAAGTTTGTGGTCAATCGCACGTAACAATAAAGTGTCGTATAAATCGTTAGCTAAATGGAATGGTATGGGCCCTAAAGATCCATTGCGTGTGGGTCAAAAGCTAGTGATTTGGAAGGACTCAGACAAAGGTTCTGTGATCCGTACCGTTTTCTACAACGTTCGCTCTGGCGACACCATTAGCGGCATTGCAAGCAAGTTCAAAGTAAAAACGAACGACATCGTGAAATGGAACTCGCTACACAAGAAAAAATACTTACAACCAGGTCAAAAGCTTAAGTTGTACGTTGACGTAACGAAGGTAAGTGTATGAACCCATCAAGCAATCCACTTGTGATGCTGTTGGACATTTTTCGTTCTCCAACATCTTGTTTTCTCGCGCTTTATCAACGCGGTGGATGGGGATGGCAACCGTTCATCTTCCTGATGCTTAGTCCGTTTTTATTCTGGGGTGCTTACTTTTCGAATGTCGATTTCACGTGGCTCAGTGACCAACTTGCTGCGCAATTTCAGCAAATCGACCCGAAGCAGATTGAGCTATTAGAACCAAACACGCTAATGGCAAGCGCGATCATCAATGATGTATTCAACCGCTTTGCCACCTTAATATTGCTCGCGCTTTGGTTCTTTCTTGCAACAAAGGCAAGCAAACAACAATACGGTTACTGGAAATGGTTTGCCGCATCGTGTGCTATCTTATTCCCAGCAGTATTGGGCGATGTAGCAAGCTACGCGAGCTTGCTACTCAAGCATGGTCAGGTAATGACTTACGCTGCCGATTTAAATAGCCTCAATGGTCTATTAAAGCTGCCTCTTACTAACGAATGGTCTCATTTCGCTAGCTCGTTACCTTTGCTTCTGCCTTGGTACATTGTGCTCGGCTACGGCGTTGTACTGACGTGGACGGAGTTTGAACGTGGCCAAGCTTTGGTGATTGCAAGCCTGCCATGGGTATTCTTCTACGTTATTTGGGCACTTTATATTGTGGTAACCTAAGCTAGTCATTTAACGTAAATGACAATAACAATGGGTTATGATCGGAAGCGTCGCTCTGCGGCGCTTTTGCGTACTTAAGCGTCAGACCTCGGTAAAACACATGGTCCAGTGGTAACCCTGTTATAAATTGGACTCGATGATCCGGCAAGAACGTCACCTCTTGTAAGTCCGCAGCCTTTAAGGCCTGCCTCATCGCATTAACGCGAGATTCACTCCAGCTATTGAAGTCTCCAGCAAATAGAATTGGCCCCACATGATGCTTTAAAAGCATTTCAAGCGCCGTTAACTGAGATACATACTCTTTTGTACCCACGGTGAAGTTAATCGCATGTACATTCACCACTGCGAGTTTCTCGCCATTACTCAAGTGATACTGGCTATATAATGCAGACTTAGGTAAGCGAAGCCACGGCTCTTTAGAGGTGTAAGCGCAGGCTTTTTCTGGTTGCCCTTGAGCAATACTAATTACACCGGCACCGCTACCCAGCGCCTTAAAAGCACTCACTTGATTACTAACCCAGCGACCATCCACCAACCACTGTTTAAATGATGGTGTCATGCTGGCTTCTTGCAATAACAGTAACTGCTTATCAGCAGAAAACTCATCGAGTGCACGTTGCCAATTAGCCCGGTTCTGTTTGTAGATATTCCAGACAAGCACATTGATTTTGCCGTCATGATCGAGAGCTTTTGAATCGCTAAATTCGATGCACCTGATATCTTGTGTCAGCTCGGTACCTGTTTGAGTAATAATTTGCGGCTGATCTGGTACGGTGAAAATAACCTGGAAGCCAACCAATACCGCCATTACGAGAAAAGCTAACGCCAGAAAAAAACGCTTAAACATACGACAAACCTGAATGTAGGCACCCAAAATCTAGAACAACAAATCTCGGGTTAAATGATTTCACTAATAAGCAAACAACAAAAAAGGAGCCACTTGGCTCCCTTTTAGCATAATAAATACGAAACAGGTGACAAGAAACCTTAGATCGCGTCTTCGTCTTCTTCACCAGTACGAATACGAACCACACGCTCAATATCAGTGACAAATATTTTACCATCACCAATCTTACCAGTTTGCGCGGTTTCAATGATTGTCTCTACGCATTTATCAGCCACATCTTCCGTTACAACGATTTCGAGCTTCACTTTAGGTAGAAAGTCCACCATGTACTCTGCACCACGGTAAAGCTCGGTGTGACCTTTTTGGCGACCAAAGCCTTTCACTTCAGAGACGGTCATCCCTGTAATGCCAACTTCAGCTAGCGCTTCTCGAACATCATCCAGTTTAAATGGCTTGATAATCGCTTCAATTTTTTTCATGTTCATCCCTTAAGCTTCAATCGATTGCGCTTATTATCGTTTAGCGTTTCGCAACATTCAATGTTTGTCTCTGATCCACCAGCGAAAATCCAGATTGAGCAAATTAACATAGCGAATATCGTGAGTTGATAAAACCCAATGAGGACTGCTCAATGCCCAATCGTCCAAGCTTTACTTCAGGCTCACGTTTACTTCAAACTTGCGTAGTAAGCCGCTAGGTTAGCGATGTCTTCATCAGACAACAATGAAGCTTGAGCTTGCATCACAGCAGCAAGTCCACCTGTTCGCTCTTTATTTTTATAAGCTTTAATTGAACTGATAATATATTGCTCATTTTGCCCTTTCAGATTTGGGTAACCCGGAATGACAGCAATACCATCAGCGCCATGACACGCCGCGCATACTCCCGACTTTGCTTGACCTGCTGCGACATCTCCCGCAGCTAGAGCTTGCCCACTGAACATGGTTAACGCCACCATTGCACCCATGATTGTTTTCTTCATTGCTTCACCTAATCAATTATTATTTAAGGATTTTTATATTTTATAATCGACATTGTGGCATGAATTTTCATTACCTGCGCCAAATAAGTTCACAATCTTGACCATTAAATGCCTGATCAACGAACAGATCTGCCACAGCAACGACTCGGTCTTGATACATCAAAATCGGAATTTGACGACGCAGCCAGCTTGGCACATTGTATTCTTGGAACAACTTCTTCAGTTTTCGACTGTGATTACGCGTGGTTGGATGCGCTGATAAGCCTTCCGGATTAAAGGTCACGCGAAGCAATTCTGGCTGACTCGGAAGCGCAATCGTTGCGTTGCTAGAACTCGTCGTTAAGGTCAGCTCCCCTAGCCGCTCTGGCAGCGACAAAGTCGCATCAACTTGAATCGTACTTTGCCACTCAGTGACGTCAGCCGTTTCCGTTACCCAATAGAGACAATTTCGAAAACGGCGCACTTCACCTTGTTTAAGTTGTAGTTTGGGGTTGGCATCTTGCTGAGCTAATGCGACTTCATTCCAGATGAGATTGAGTTGTACCTGAGTCGGCATACTAGTATTAAGCTTAGACAGCCACATACGAATCAAGCGCGCACGCGCTAATCCACTGTGCTTAGCCAGTTCTTCAATACTCAAACTTAGATCCGTTTGTAAAGCGCGTTCAAACACCGCGCTCAATAGTTCATCCAATAGCACCTCTTGTTGAGCACATAAGCTTGCACTGCGCTGAACCGCTTGATGGATACTCGGCCAGCGACCAGACAATTCAGGGATAACACAATGACGAAGAAAGTTACGATCATAACGAGTATCTTGGTTGCTTTCGTCTTCCACCCACTCCAAACCTAATTTAGTAGCCGCGTCTTCGATGGTCTTCCGCTTGATAGTAAGCAATGGTCGAACTAGGGATCCGCCAGAAAACGGCATACTCTCCGCCATCGAAGATAACCCTTTTGGCCCGCTGCCTCGCTTAAGAGCAAGGAGAAAAGTCTCTAGTTGATCATCAGCATGTTGGCCGGTCAACAGTATATCGCCTACTTGAATGTACTTAGTTAAGGCTTGATAGCGAGCTTCACGAGCAAGAAGTTCAATACTTTCACCATTGTTGATGTCTAAGCTCACTCGCTCAATCGAGCAAGATATCCCCACTTGTTGTGCCCAAAGTAAGCATTTATCGGCCCAATTATCGGCATTCGAGCTTAAACCATGGTGCACATACACAGCGTGACACTCTACAGAGTGCGCTTGTTGGTAGCGACTGAGTAATTCGAGTAAAAGACGTGAATCCACTCCTCCGCTAAACGCCAAGACAACCTTAGTGCCTGATTGATAGTAGCGGCCGAGAACTTGAGCAAAATGCAGGTAAAGCGATTCCATAAACGATCCGATAGGTACAAAAAAGGGCTGGACTCTCATCCAACCCTTTCTATTTTAACTGTTATCACTTGAGATATCAGCTAACGCTTAATAGCAATCACCGAAATTAACAGTAACCGTAGCTCATTAGACGCTGGTAACGACGCTCACGTAGCGTCTCTTCATCCAATTGTTCTAGATCTTCTAGCTGACGAAGTAGTGTCGCTTTCATATTCGCTGCCATTTGAACATGATCGCGATGAGCGCCGCCTAGTGGCTCTTCAATGATTTCGTCGATCAGTTCAAGCTCTTTAAGACGCGGAGCAGTTAGACCCATTGCCTCTGCCGCTTGTGGCGCTTTGTCTGAATCACGCCATAAGATTGAAGCACAACCCTCAGGAGAAATTACCGAGTACGTAGAGTACTGAAGCATGTTCACGTAGTCGCCTACACCGATTGCTAGTGCACCACCAGAACCGCCTTCACCAACAACGTTACAGATTACTGGCACTTTAAGACCAGACATCACTTTTAGGTTTTTCGCGATAGCTTCAGATTGACCACGCTCTTCTGCGCCCACACCTGGATACGCGCCAGCCGTGTCGATAAATGTGATGATCGGCATGTTGAAACGCTCTGCCATTTCCATCAAACGTAGCGCTTTACGGTAACCTTCTGGTTTCGGCATACCAAAGTTACGTTTCACCTTTTCTTTGGTCTCACGACCTTTTTGGTGACCAATGATCATCACAGGGCGGCCTTCAAGGCGAGCCATGCCACCCACAATCGCTTTGTCGTCTGCAAACGCGCGGTCACCCGCTAATTCATCAAACTCCTCAAAAGCGTGTTGGATGTAATCCAGCGTGTAAGGACGTAGTGGGTGACGAGCCAGTTGAGCTGTTTCCCATGCACCTAGGTCACTGAAGGTTTTTTTCTTCAGCTCTAAGCTTTTCTTCTCAAGCTGTTCGATTTCTTTATCCAGGTCAATCGCAGAATCACCACCGTGACGAGAGACATCACGTAATGCTTCAATTTTCGCTTCTAGTTCTGCAATTGGCTTTTCAAATTCAAGAAAGTTTAGGCTCATCTATGAATCCTTGTTTACTCAGCGTCTAACATATTGCGCTGAATTTTTAGTTAAATTCGAGTTCTACCTGGCTTTTGCCAAGCAACTGTTTTAAATCGTCGAGTAATGTATCACTTGGCGTAACTCGCCACTCGGTGCCCAATGTTAACCGCGCTCTGGCGTCGGCACGCTGGTAGTATACATTGACGGGTACGGTTCCGGCTTTGTGCGGTTCTAAAATACGGCTGAACTGCTCAAAAAACTGATCGTTGATCTGATTTGCATCTATCGATACCGACAAACCACGAGCGTATTTCTCGCGCGCACTGCCGAGATCCATAACTTCACGCGCCGACATTTTAAGGCCACCGTTGAAGTCATCAAAGCTGACCTGTCCAGAAACGACCAAAATTCTGTCTTTTTCGAGAAGTTCAGCGTATCGATCCAGCGCATCAGAGAACAACATCACTTCCATGCGGCCACTTCGGTCATCCAGTGTCATAATACCAATTCGTGTACCACGCTTGGTCGTCATTACACGAGCGGCAATAACCAGGCCGGCTACCGTGACAGATTGATCGCGGCGAGTGGGCGTTGCGTCTTTTAGTCGACAACTGGTGTATTTGTTTAGTTCCTTTACGTAGGCGTTAATTGGGTGCCCTGTCAAATATAGACCTAGGGTATCACGCTCGCCCTCTAACCACACTTTTTCTGGCCAAGGCGGAACCTGCGTATACTTATGCTCTACTTCTTCAGGTGCATCCGTTAGCACACCAAACATATCCGTTTGACCAAACGCCTCAGCTTGGTGATGTTGACTTGCTGCTTTTACCGCATCATTGAGTGACGCCATCATAGCCGCGCGGTGTGGGCCTAGTCGATCCAACGCGCCCGCGTAAATCAGCTTCTCTATCACTCGTTTATTGACACGTTTTAGATCAACTCGAGCACAGAAATCAAATAGGTCTTTAAAGTGACCACCTTTATTTCTCGCCTCAAGAATCGCATCGATAGGGCCCTCACCAACCCCTTTTATCGCACCAATACCGTAAACAATTGCGCCATTTTCATCAACATTAAAGCGATATAGGCCAGAGTTGATGTCTGGTGGCAGCACGGTAAGCTTCATACGGAAACACTCATCGACCAAGCCAACGACTTTTTCCGTGTTATCCATATCGGCTGTCATTACCGCAGCCATAAATTCGGCAGGATAATGTGTTTTCAGCCAAAGAGTTTGATAAGAAACCAATGCATAAGCAGCAGAGTGCGATTTGTTAAAACCATAACCGGCGAACTTCTCTACCAAGTCGAAGATTTTCATCGCCAACTCGCCATCGATACCGTTCTTTATCGCACCTTCTTCAAAGATAGCACGTTGTTTTGCCATCTCTTCTGGCTTTTTCTTACCCATTGCACGACGAAGCATGTCCGCACCACCTAGCGTATAACCCGCTAAGATCTGCGCAATCTGCATTACCTGTTCTTGGTACAGGATGATGCCGTAGGTTGGATCAAGCGTCTCTTTTAGCGACTCGTGTTGCCACTTTTCATCTGGATAAGAGATCGCTTCTCGACCATGTTTACGGTCGATAAAGTTATCTACCATGCCCGATTGCAAAGGACCCGGACGGAAGAGTGCTACCAATGCGATAATGTCTTCGAAACAGTCTGGCTGAAGTCGTTTGATCAGCTCTTTCATGCCTCGAGATTCAAGCTGGAATACTGCTGTCGTTTCAGAGTTTTGCAACAAACGGAAAGAGGCAGGGTCTTCTAACGGTATGGATTCAATTTGAACCGGTTCTTTCCCTTCTCGCTCTAGGCGTGGGTTAATCAGCCCTAACGCCCAGTCAATAATGGTTAAGGTACGTAAACCTAAGAAGTCAAACTTAACTAGGCCAGCGGTCTCAACATCGTTTTTATCAAATTGAGTAACCGGAAAGTGACCTTCAGCGTCTGCATAAATTGGCGCAAAATCGGTAATTGTTGTAGGTGAAATTACAACACCACCAGCGTGTTTACCGGCGTTTCGCGTACAGCCTTCCAAAATATGACACATGTCGATGAGTTCTTTAACTTCCTCATCGGCCTCATACAATTCAGGTAGTGCAGGTTCAGCTTTAAACGCTTTATCTAGCGTCATACCTGGATCGGGCGGGATCAGCTTTGAAATACGATCAACAAAACCAAATGGGTGGCCCAATACGCGGCCAACGTCACGGATTACCGCTTTTGCCGCCATGGTACCAAACGTGATGATCTGAGACACCGCGTCACGACCGTACATTTCCGCAACGTGGTCAATAACCTGGTCACGTTTATCCATACAGAAATCGACGTCGAAATCGGGCATCGAAACACGTTCTGGGTTCAAGAAACGTTCGAACAGCAAGTCGTATTCTAGTGGATCCAGATCGGTGATTTTTAGTGCGTAAGCCACCAAAGAACCAGCACCGGAACCACGTCCAGGACCGACAGGAATTCCATTATCTTTTGACCACTGGATGAACTCCATTACGATCAAGAAGTAACCAGGAAATCCCATTTGGTTGATAACATCTAGCTCTATCTGAAGACGTTCATCATATTCAGGGCGGCGACGTTTTCTCTCTTCCTCATCTGGAAATAGGAACTCTAAACGCTCTTCCAACCCCTCTCGGGATTTCATGACTAGGAACTCAGTCTCTTTCATCCCTTCGGTTGGGAAGGCTGGTAGGAAGTACTCCCCTAAGCGCACAGTCACGTTACAACGCTTCGCTATCTCGACACTGTTTTCTAACGCTTCAGGAATATCAGCAAACAGCTCGCACATTTCTTCTTCTGTACGAAGATATTGCTGCGGACTGTAGTTTTTTGGCCTGCGCGGATCTTCTAATGTGTAACCATCGTGAATCGCTACGCGTATTTCATGAGCATCAAATAGGTCTGGACTCAGGAATACAACTTCATTGGTCGCCACTACTGGCAAGTCTTGCTGCTCTGCCAATTCAACCGCAAAGTGAAGATAAGTTTCTTCATCTGGACGACCGGTACGAAGTAGCTCAAGATAAAAGCGATCTGGAAAATGCTGTTTATAGAAATCAACACACCCTTGCACTATTTGACGGTTGCCTTTCAAAAGGCCGCGACCAATTTCCCCGCTTTTACCGCCGGATAATACAATCAGGCCTTCAGACATTTCAGCCAACCAGGCTTTGTCAATCACTGGGTGGTGTTGGACATGTCCACGTAAGTACGCTTTTGATATCAATAACGTCAGGTTCTTATAACCTACATTATCCGCCGCAAGCAAAGTCACTTGTGTCAGCTCTTCACCAAACTCGTCCGACTGCATTTTAAAGTCAGCACCAATGATCGGTTTAACACCACTGCCATGCGCCGTACCGTAAAACTTCACCAAACCACATAGGTTGGTAAAGTCGGTCAACGCCATTGCGGGCATACCGAGCTCAGCAACTTTCTTTACAATTGGCGGAACTTTGTTGAGGCCATCCACCATCGAGAAGTCACTATGAACACGCAGGTGGATGAATTTGGGATCTGACATTAACAGGTACCGTGTAACTCTATTTTGTTGGGGATTCTAACCTAAAGAGGTTGGGTTTATAACACCAATTAGATCGTTTGATTATTCTATGCCTAACGCTTTTTTTACTGGCTTGAAACTCTTGCGGTGTTCACTGATCACTCCGTGTTGCTCAATCGCTTCAAAGTGCACTTTAGTTGGGTAACCTTTGTGCTTCGCGAAGCCAAATTGTGGATGAAGTTTATCCAACTCTTCCATCTCTTGGTCACGCACGACTTTGGCAATAATTGAAGCCGCACTGATTTCGGCAACACGTAGATCGCCTTTTACTACAGCTTGAGCATCCATTGGCAGCTCCGGACAACGGTTACCATCAATCAACACCAAATCAGGTTGAACCTGTAACCCCGCCACTGCACGCTGCATCGCAACCATAGTCGCCTGCAAAATATTCAGTTGATCGATTTCTTCAGGAGAACAACGCCCGACCGCCCACGCCAATGCTTTTTCTTTGATTTCAGGAAGCAACGCCATGCGTTTCTTTTCGGTCAATTTTTTCGAATCGTTCAACCCTTCAATAGGATTGTTAGGATCAAGGATAACCGCAGCGGTGACGACGTCTCCCACCAAAGGGCCACGTCCTACCTCGTCGACTCCGGCCACAAGCTGGTAACCTTGCGGATATTCAAACGGAGGGAGTTCAACTTTGGTTTTGGTCGCTTTTGGTTTAACAGCCATGATAAATCTCTATTTTTCAATCAGTTTTAGAACCGCGTTTGCGGCTTGTTGATCCGCATCTTTACGGATCCAATGATGCATTTCCGTAAACTTATCTAACATCGGTTTATTGTCGCTTTCCAATAAGCGAGAAACCTCAGTAAACAAATTGTCTGGTGTGCACTCATCTTGTAGATATTCTTTGACGAGCTCATCATCCGCCAAGATATTCGGCAATGACACATACTTCGTTTTCAATAGACGTTTAGCTAAAAAAGCAGTAAATGCATTCACACGATAACCCACCACCATTGGACGCTTGAGAAGCATACACTCCAACGCTACGGTACCGGAGGCCAACATCACGGCATCGGATGCGGTGATGACGTTGCGTGCGGTGTCATCAACTAACTTGAAGTCCAACTCTGGCGCTAGCTCTTTCCATGCTTGTTCAAACTGCTCACGGCGTTTTTGATTAACAAGCGCGACAACAAACCCCAGTTCTGGAAATTTTTTATGGAGTAACTTGCAGGTTTCAATAAATGGCTCTGAGAGCATTTTTAACTCGCTACCACGACTGCCTGGCAGGACAGCAAGCCACTTTTTATCTTGTTCTAAACAAAGCAACTCACGTGCAGGCGCTTGTTCTGATTCTAGTGGGATGGCATCAGCCAAGGTATGACCAATGAACTCGCAAGGTACATTAAATTTGTCGTAGAACGCTTTCTCAAACGGAAGAAATGCTAGCACCAAGTTCGTTGCCGCTTCTATTTTAAAGATGCGCTTCTGACGCCAAGCCCAAACAGACGGACTCACGTAATGAACGGTTTTAATGCCCGCTTGCTTGAGGTCAAGCTCCAAGCGTAAGTTGAAGTCAGGAGCATCGATCCCTATGAAAACATCAGGCGGATTCTGAGTAAAATACTGAACGAGCTCAGCTTTCACTTTAAGAAGTCTCGGTAAGCGGCCTAAAACCTCGACTAATCCCATCACCGCAAGCTCTTCCATATCAAACAGAGACTCGCAACCTTGGGCTATCATTTTCGGACCGCCAATGCCTACGAACTCTGCGTCTGGATATTGCTGCTTTACTGCTTTGATAAAGCCTTCACCTAGCGTATCGCCAGACAATTCTCCGGCAATGATGCCAATACGTAATGGTCTTTCCATATCTACTTCGCTATTTTTCCTGTGCGCTATGGATAACGGTTTGCCTTATCCATAAAACACAAAAAGATCGTAACCTCAAATTCGGTCACGATCTTTTTATTTATTGGTTCATTCGCCAATTAACGAATAATGCCACGTTCCGTCGTTTCCAGAATATCTGAGAAACGCTTCACTGCTGGCCACTCTTGAGCCATTTCAGCTAGAATAGGCTTCACTTCTTCTAGCGTCTTACCTGAACGGTAGATTTCTTTATACGCTTTTTGTAGCGCACGAATCTCTGGTTTCTCAAAGCCATTACGCTTCAAGCCAACAAGGTTCAAGCCGAAAGGTGTGGCGTGGTTACCTTGCGCGAGTACGTAAGCTGGGACATCTTGCACCACTGCTGAACAGCCGCCAATGTACGCGTAAGCGCCCACTGTACAAAACGGATGAATCGCAGACAGTGCCATCACACCGGCATAATCATCAACAGTAACGTGACCACCAAGAATCGAGTTATTACCGATATGAGTGTGGTTACCAATAACAACATCATGCGCAACGTGTGCATTTACACACAATAAGTTGTCATCACCAATGATCGTGGTTGCTTTGTCTTGCACTGTGCCGCGGTGAACTTGGACCGCTTCACGAATGACGTTACGGTCACCGATAACCACAGTTGTGTCTTCACCACCGTATTTTTTGTCTTGGTTTTCTTCACCAATGACAGCATGTGGGAAAATACGGTTATCTTTGCCAATAGTTGTGTGACCTTTGATCACAACGTGAGACATCACTTCTGTGCCTTCACCAATTTCAACCGTAGAGGTGATGTACGTAAAAGGACCTACTGTTACGTTAGCACCAATTTTGGCGCCCTCTTCTACCACCGCTGCCGGGTGGATTTTAGCGGTTTCATGAATCATATTAAAACTCTCGACGAGCACACTTCAGTTCTGCAGAACATACCACTTCGCCGTCAACTTTTGCTACACCGCTAAATGCAGCAATGCCGCGACGTTCTTTCAGAAATTCTACCTCAATAACCAATTGGTCGCCCGGAACCACTGGTTTACGGAATTTCGCGCCGTCTACGCTTGCAAAGTAGTACAGTTCATTTTCTGTTGGTGCACCAAATGATTTAAATGCAAGTAAGCCTGTTGCCTGAGCCATTGCTTCTAAAATCAAAACACCTGGGAATACTGGTAGTTGAGGAAAGTGACCTGTGAACTGAGGTTCGTTAACCGACACGTTTTTAATCGCGTGAAGGTACTTCTCTTCTTGGAAGTCTATCACTCGGTCGATCAATAAGAATGGGTAGCGATGAGGTAGTAGCTCTTGAATTTCAGAGATGTTCATCGTTTTCTTTTCAGTAGTCAAAGTCGTCTTCCTATATCAATTTTTTGCCGCCAAGATGGCAAACGTGGCAACAGGTCGTAAAGCCGAATCGCTTTGCAATATACTAGCAAAATACGCACCATCTTGGAGTTAAATCTACTTAGAGCGCGTCATTATAGAAGAAAAAGACCCGCATTTCGCGAGTCTTCGTACAGAATATGGAACTAGAGCCTGTTAGCTTTCACGTTAAATACAGAGCGAAAGATAACTTGTTCTAAATTTCTTCTTTCTGTTCCAGCTGTTTTTCAACCGCTTTCAGGCGCTTATTCATCTCATCAATACGGTGAACTCGAGTTGCAGTTTTACGCCACTCTCTGTTCGTTTGTAGTGGAATACCTGATGAGTAAAGGCCTTTTTCTTCGATACTGCGCATTACCATGCCCATACCTGTAATCGCCACACCATCTGCGATAGTGATATGGCCATTCAGAACAGACGCGCCGCCAATCTGGCAGTACTTACCAATTTTTGTACTGCCCGCGACAATAGTACCACCAGGCATCACGGTACCATATCCGATCTGCACGTTGTGCGCGATTTGAAGTTGGTTATCCAGAATGACATTGTCTTCAATGATAGTATCTTCGAGTGCACCGCGGTCAATCGTAGTACAAGCACCAATCTCAACGCGGTTACCGATACGCACTGAACCAAGCTGAGGAATTTTAATCCACTCGCCTTTGTCATTCGCGTAACCGAAGCCATCAGAGCCAATGACGGTACCCGATTGAACGAGACAGTCATCACCCAATGACACTTCATGGTAGATAGTGACATTAGCCCAAAGCTTGGTGTTATTCCCTAGCTTGGCGTTCTTACCGATAAAACAACCAGCACCAACACTTACGTTGTCGCCGAGTTCCACGCCCGTTTCAATCACAGCGTTAGCGCCGATTGTAACGTTCTCACCCATCTTAACGTCAGCGGCAATCACAGCACTTGGTGCAATATCGTCTGCCGGTTTTGGTGTGGTATCCATCGCTTGGACCACACGAGCAAATGCGACATAAGGGTCTGAAACCACTAGCGCATTTCCAACGCATTGATCTTTATGCTCAGCCTTTACCATAACAACGGTAGCTTGGCACTCAGAAAGGTGTTTTGCGTATTTTGGGTTAGACAAGAAGGTTACGTCACCTTCTTGTGCTTTATCCATTGGAGCAACACGGCTTACAACGAGAGACTCGTCACCAAACAGCTCACCCCCGGTAATTGTCGCCAATTCGGCTAATGTTAATGTCTTCATAACTTCTTATTTTAGAGCTTTAATTACGTCTTCAGAGATATTGTATTCTGGCTTGCCGTACTGCAAAGCAGAGATATCAATCACAAGATCGTAACCATTTTTGTCTGCGACTTTCTTAACTGCATCTTGAATCGTTTTGAAAAGCTTCGCTTTTTCTTCAGCTTCACGACGCGCACTTGCTTTTTCAAGTGCTTGTGCTTTCACTTTGTACTCGCTGTCGAGCTTCGCGATATCGATACGTAGCTTTTCAACTTCGTCTTGACCCAAAAGTTCGCCGTCACGTTGTAGCTTCTCAATCTTTGTTTTAGCTTGTGCTTGGATTGACTTCAGTTCATCAGCTTTGCTTTTGAAGTCTTTCTGCATTTTTTGTAGTACAACTTCACGTTGAGGAAGAGCTTGAAAAACTTGAGCTGTATTTACGTAAGCAATTTTCTGTGCAGCTTCTGCCGCATTTGCAAACATTGAAGAGCTCAGTACAAGAAGGCCAATCCCAGCCGCTTTGATCATTTTATTCAAAATATTTTCCTCTTTAGAAAGTTCTACCGATAGTGAATGTGAAGAACTCTTCATCATCGCCATCAAATTTCTTAATTGGTTTCGCTAGTGAGAAGACTAGTGGCCCCATTGGAGACATCCACTGCAACGCCGCACCGTAAGAAGAGCGGTAGTTGGTTGGATCTGAGTAATCGTAGTAGTAACGGTCACCATATTCCGCACCTGAATCGCGGTAGTCAAACTCCGTATCCCAAACACTTGCCATATCAAAGAAGATACTGGTACGAATTTGGTTTTGTACTTCTTCTGATGCAAATGGTGTTGGGACAATCAACTCAACACTTGCTAGCGCTACGGCGTTACCACCAACAGAGTCATCTGTTGCTGTATCTGCGCCATTGTTTGAACCAGATGTATCACGGTAAACCGCTTTAGGACCAACAGAGTTTGAGCCAAAGCCACGAAGCGATGTAAAGCCACCTGCGTAGTAGTTTTCGTAGAATGGGAACAAGTTATCGTTGCCATCCGTTTGACCGTAACCATTACCGTAACCTAAGCGGCCACGGAACAAGAGGGTAAACTCGTGCTTTTTAGTCAATGGCACATACTGACGAACATCGTACTGCATTTTGAAGTATTGAACGTCAGAGCCAGGTACGGTCATTTTATAGAATGCACGCTGATGGTTACCTGCCGTAGGGAAGTAGCCACGGTTTAAGTTATTACGTGTCCAAGAGATATTGAAGTCGAAATCGTTTGTGTTCAACGCTCCACTAGAATCAATGTTGTCTGCTTGTGCTCGTAAGAACTGCTCTACCTGTAAGTAAGGCGATAAGTTACCGATCTTGTTGTGCGTATAACCGACACCGAATTCAAAACGGTTCAACTCATCGAATGGGAAACCCCACGTTAAGCTCGCGCCATAGCTTTCGTTGGTATAGTCAACGATATTGGCTTCTTTCGCTTCAAATTCGTTATAGAAAACCTTACCACCTAAGCTTACACCGTCTAAGTTCCAGTACGGATCACGGTAATCTAGACTGATGTTTTTCTGGTAGTCATTCATCATCGCGTTGATACCAACACGGTTACCACTACCAATGAAGTTATCTTGTTGCAGGCCAACCTGGAAGCTCACACCCGATTCTGTGCCGTAGCCAACACCGAAGTTAACGCTACCAGAGTTCGCTTCTTTGACAGAGTAAACTAGGTCAACTTGATCATCACTACCAGGAACTCGAACCGTCTGTACTTCAACATTTTCAAAGTAGCCCAAACGATTTAGACGAGTTTTACCCGTTTCAATCGATTTCGAGTTCAACCAACTGCCTTCCATCTGACGCATTTCACGACGAAGGACTTCATCTTTGGTTGAGTTATTACCCGTGAAGCGAATGTCACGAACATAAATTCGGTTACCCGGATCTACGTTAACGACCAAAGAAACTTCTTGATTCTCGTCGTCAAACTCAGGAATGGTATTCACTTGAGGATAAGCATAACCGGACTCACCAAGCACACGCTTAATCCCTTCTTCCATTGAAGTAACCAACGAGCCGTTGTATGTCTCATTGTCTTCAAATGGCACAAGTCTTTCGAACGTCGCTTCCTCACCAATCAAATCACCACGGAACTTCACGTCCTTAACGGTGTAAACCTCGCCCTCTTCTAGACCAAGAGTAATGTATACCCCTTTCTTGTCAGGAGAGATTGCAACTTGTGTCGAATCAACGTTAAATTTTAAGTAACCACGATCCAGGTAGAATGATTTGAGTGCTTCAATATCACCTGCAAGGACTTGCTTTTGATACTTTTCATCAGAAAGGAAATTCCACCACGGCACATCAACATTTAAGTTAAAGCGCGAAAGCAGTTCTTCATCACTGAACACTTCATTACCGATAAAGTTGATTTGCTGAATTTTTGCCGACACACCTTCAGTAAAGACAAACTTAAGATCAGAACGATTACGTGGTAGTGGAGTCACCACCGCTTTTACTGTTGCGTTGTATTTACCTACGCTGTAGTAAAAGTCTTCTAAGCCTTTTTCAATGTTGCTTAGCGTGGTGCGGTCAAGCGCTTCACCTTCACGAACGCCAGACGCGTTCAGGTTTTCTTGTAGCTGCTCGTCCTTGATTGCTTTGTTACCTGAAAAAGAGATGCTTGCAATGGTAGGACGTTCTTTGACTTGAACCATCAGAACACCACCGTCACGCAACACTTTCACATCTTCAAAGTTACCAGATGCATACAGGGCGCGGATAATTTCTGCAACATCGCCTTGGCCAATGGTATCACCGACACGTACAGGCATTTTCAACAATGCAGCACCCAGTGCTACACGCTGCAATCCATCGATTTCAATATCTTGAACTACGAAGTTCTCTGCTCCATTTGCAGATACACTGGTCGCCAGTAAACTTGCAAATAGAATTCGCTTAATCGCCATACTTGTTCTAATTATTCCTTGCTACTGCTTTTGTCTCTGAACTATCACAGACGAGTAAAATCATTAAATAGCGCTAACGCCATGAGCGAGAAGATGATCGCACCACCAATTCTAAAGCCCATTTCCTGCACTTTCTCAGGAACAGGACGTCGAATGACTGCTTCAATTGCAAAAAACAACAAATGACCGCCATCCAACATTGGTAAAGGAACGAGATTAATAATACCTAGGTTAACACTAATTAGAGCGAGAAAACCTAAAAAGTAGACCAAACCATAATCTGCTGTCGCGCCTGCGCCTTTGGCTATTGATATTGGTCCACTCAGGTTATTCAGACCAACGTCTCCAACAATCAGCTTCTTAAGCATGCTGATTGTCAAACCAATGACTTGGCCAGTTTTGTCTACTGCTTTACCTATTGACTCGAATACACCAAACTGAAGATCGAAGCGATAACTTTCTGGCCATTCTGCGACTTTAGGTGCAATACCTGCAAAACCAACGACTTCTTTGTTAGCTAGCTCACGGCTACCGGGCGTCAGCGTCAATGTTTGCTCATAACCCTGACGTAACACCGTCAATTCAAGCGGTGTATCAGGATTAGAACGAACCGCTTCAACCACTTGCTTCCATTCGGTTACTCGTTGTTGACCAATTGCGACAACCTCATCACCTGGAAGCACACCGGCTTTTTCCGCCGCTCCACCTTGCGAGACCTGCTCGATAACTCGATACACCTCCGGTGTATACGGAGCAAAACCTAACGACTGCATCGCTGACTGAGTTTCTGGGTCAAACTTCCACTCACGTAAATCGAGCGTTTTCGTTACTTCTGAACCAACTTCATTCGCTGACGTTAGTGTTACCGTCATCAAATCATCGCCAATATGAGAAATCAATCCCATATTTACTGATTCCCAATCCGGAGTTTTGATACCAGATATCGATTTAAGTTCCATTCCAGATTCAATTCCAGCTTCCGCAACAATCGAATTGGGCGTAACTTCACCAATTACAGGCTTAACAGCTGGGATACCAATTAGAAATACCAGCCAATAGGCAAAAATTGCGAAAATAAAATTAAAGATGGGGCCAGCCGCAACAATAGAGGTTCGCTTCCATAACGGCTTCTTATCAAACGCTAGGTGCTTCTCATGCTCTGGCACCTCATCGACACGGCTATCAACCATTTTCACATAGCCGCCGAGAGGGATCATTGAGATGCTGTACTCCGTTCCGTCTTTGCCTACTTTACTCCAAATAGACTTGCCGAAACCGATTGAAAACTTTTCAACTTTAACGCCGCAACGGCGAGCAACCCAAAAATGCCCAAATTCGTGCACGGCAACAAGAATGCCCAGTGCGACGATAAAAGAAATGAGATTCCACAATATACCAGTCATCAGCTACGCTCGCGTATGGTTTCTAGGGCAATAGTTCGTGCCATTCTATCTAGCTCGAGCAAGCTTTCCAAGCTATTCGCATTCTCAGCTTTGCAGCTTGCGTTGATTTTATTCAACACAGACTCATTGATGCGAGCAATATCGGTAAAACCTAGTCTGTTATTTAAAAATGCATCAACAGCGACTTCATTAGCTGCATTCAATGCCGTTGTTGCGTGTTGACCTTCATAACAAGCATCAATTGCGAGTTTTAAACATGGGTAACGAGCAAAGTCAGGCTGCAAAAACGTCAGCTCACCAACTTTCGTGAAGTCTAGCGGCTTAACCCCAGCTTCTACTCTTGACGGGTATGACATGGTGAGCGCAATTGGCGTCGCCATATCCGCTTCTCCCATTTGTGCCAAGACCGAACCATCACGATACTGAACCATAGAATGAATCACAGATTGAGGATGAATAACCACCTTCAGTTGTTCGCGAGCAGCATTAAATAGCCACTTAGCTTCGATATACTCAAGGCCTTTATTCATCATCGTGGCAGAATCAACAGAAATTTTTGGCCCCATCGACCAGTTTGGATGAGCGATCGCCTGAGCGGGTGTCACCTGCTCCAGTTCTGCGATGTCAGTGTAACGGAAAGGACCACCAGATCCAGTCAACAAAATATGAGAAATGCCATGTTCTTGTAAATTGCAACGACCTAGATTGGTTTGTACTTGCTGTGGTAAACATTGGAAAATGGCGTTGTGTTCACTGTCGACGGGAAGTAGCTCTGCGCTAAATTCTTCTACAGCATCAATAAATAGCTGGCCTGACATTACAAGTGCTTCTTTATTTGCCAACAAGACTCGCTTACCTGCTTTCACGGCAGCCATGGTAGGCAATAAGCCAGCGGCTCCTACAATAGCAGCCATTACACTGTCGACCTCGTCCAGCGAAGCTATATGACATAGCGCATCAGTACCACCTAGCACTTCGGTACCTGGCGAAACCGAGTGTAGCTCAGCTTGAAGTTGAGACGCCGCAGCTTTATCTGCCATGACCGCATATTTAGGTTGCCACTGACGACATAGACCGATCATCTTTTCAACGTTAGTGCTTGCCGCTAAGGCAACGACAGAAAACAGATCTGGGTTTTGTTCGACCACTTTAAGCGTGCTTGCACCAATTGATCCAGTAGCACCAAGAATCGTTAACTTTTGCATGTTGTAAGACCGTTAGAAAGCTCAGGAGCGACGACGCCGCTCCTGATAAATTAGAATACGTAGTAAAGAAGAGCAAAAACTGGGAATGCTGCGGTTAGGCTGTCGATACGATCTAGCACACCACCGTGCCCTGGGATAATGTTACTGCTGTCTTTAATGCCTGAGACACGTTTGAACATACTTTCAACCAGATCACCAAGCACTGAAATAACGACAGTAACCAGCGTAATCAGCACCATATGGACAGGGCTAGTGAACTGGATATCGAACCAATCAGCAAATGCCCACGCTACGATTAATGCCGTGATAATGCCACCAATTAGCCCTTCAATGGTTTTATTGGGGCTTACATGAGGAGCCATCTTACGTTTGCCTAAGCTTTTGCCTGCAAAGTAGGCGCCGCTATCTGCAGCCCATACCAAGAAACAAACGTACAACACAAGCTTTGCGCCGTGGTATGGATCTACAGTGATGTCATACGCTCTGAGAATAATCACACTCCAAAGGAATGGGATTAATGTCAGAAAACCAAATACATGACGTAAAACAAAATTACTTTGCCAAGATTTCGTCGTTTTGGGGTAAGTAATCGCCATTAAGCTAGCAATAATCCACCAAACAAAACCAATACCCAAGACGACATAATGAGGTGTCGTTAAGTGATTGAGGCTATATGCATCAGGCGAGATGTATAGAAAACTAAGTCCGGTAATAATGATTGCCGGCACAAGGGCAGCAATGCGAGAGTTGCTTCCTGTAAACTGAGTCCACTCCCAAAAACCTAATAGCGTTATTGCAGTTAAAGCGGCAATAAAGCCCATTAGCGGTAATTTAAAAATGCCTAAAATAACCAGGGGAGCTAAAATTAGTGCTGTTATTATTCTCTGTTTCAAACTAACTAGTCCTTATTGAGCTGCCATCAATGCCTTTATTTGTTCACCTGTACAGCCAAAACGACGTTCTCGGTTGATAAACCAAGTTACAGCTTCTACCAAACTGTCTTCATCGAATTCTGGCCAGTACTCTGGTGTAAAGTACATTTCTGCATAAGCCATTTGCCACAACATAAAGTTGCTGATGCGGCACTCTCCACTGGTGCGAATTAAAAGATCCACTTCCGGTAGGTCTGCCATGGTCAAATGCTCAGTGATTAGCTGCTCATTGATATCCTCTACACGAATTTCACCGTTACGTGCTTTTAGCGCTAACGTTTTAGCAGCTTCTGTGATGTCCCATTTACCGCCATAGTTGGCTGCAATGTTGATCACCATACCCGTGTTATCTGCCGTTAGGTTTTCTGCTTCTACAATTTTCTTTTGTAGACGCTCACTAAATCGACTGGTATCACCGATCACGCGCAACCGTAAGTTATTTTTGTGTAGTTTTTTTACTTCACTAGACAGGACCGTGATAAACAGTTCCATCAAAAGACCCACTTCTTCCTCCGGACGACGCCAGTTTTCACTACTAAAAGCAAACAGCGTCATGGCTCTAATGCCTAGTTTTGAAGCAGCAGCCACGGTCTTACGAACGGCACTAACGCCTTTTTTATGACCAAATACGCGAGGTTTTCCTTTGGACTTAGCCCAACGGCCATTACCGTCCATAATGATGGCAATATGCTTAGGAAGGGAATCAGAGAAGGCTTGAGAATTTTGCATAGGGAGTTAATTGAGTTCCATCAGTTGGATAGACTAACATAAAAAAACGCTGAGCTGTGAGCACAGCGTTTTCCAACAGTGATGTGTGTGGGAGTATTAAACTTCCATCAACTCTTTTTCTTTTGCAGCAAGAACTTCATCGATCTTCTTAACTGCAACGTCAGTTAGCTTTTGAATTTCGTCTTGTGCTTTACGGTCTTCATCTTCAGAGATTTCTTTATCTTTTAGAAGCGCTTTAAGATCGTTGTTTGCGTCACGACGGATGTTACGAACAGCAACACGACCACCTTCAGCTTCACCACGGACGATCTTAACTAGGTCTTTACGACGCTCTTCCGTTAGCGGTGGAAGTGGAACGCGGATGATAGTGCCAGCTGACATAGGGTTTAGACCAAGGTCAGACGTCATGATCGCTTTTTCTACTTTCGGCGTCAGCTCTTTATCAAAAACCGTGATTGCAAGTGTACGTGCATCTTCAGCAACAACGTTTGCTACTTGGTTTAGAGGTGTTGCTGCACCGTAGTATTCTACAGAAATACCAGATAGTAGGCTTGGGTGTGCACGACCTGTACGAATTTTAGAAAGGTTGTTCTTAAGCGCTTCAACGCTTTTATCCATGCGCTCTTGCGCGTCTTTTTTGATTTCGTTAATCACAGTTTCACCTTAAAAATGTCATCTTTCCTGAAGAAAGCCTAAAACGGTTGAGCAAAGCAAGCACCACCCTAACGCTTTGGAGTGGCACCTTAAGCCAAGCTTATTCGTTGATGAGCGTGCCTTCTGCTTCGCCCATTACCACGCGACGTAGTGCGCCTGGCTTGTTCATATTAAATACGCGGATTGGCATTTTGTGGTCACGAGCTAGCGTAAACGCCGCCAAGTCCATAACTTTCAGCTCTTTATCCAGAACTTCTGCATAAGATAGCTTATCATACAGCTCTGCGTCTGGGTTTGCTACAGGGTCAGCAGTAAATACACCATCAACTTTCGTCGCTTTTAGTACGACATCCGCTTCAATTTCGATACCACGTAAACAAGCAGCAGAATCCGTTGTAAAGAACGGGTTACCAGTACCAGCAGAGAAGATGACAACTCGGCCTTGGCGAAGCTCACGGATCGCATCAGCCCAATTATAGTCGTCACATACGCCTTTTAGAGGGATTGCAGACATAACGCGCGCATTTACGTATGCACGGTGAAGAGCATCACGCATCGCTAGGCCATTCATTACTGTAGCAAGCATACCCATGTGGTCACCAACTACGCGGTTCATACCAGCTTCAGCTAGGCCTGCACCACGGAACAAGTTACCGCCACCGATAACTACACCAACCTGAACACCCAGTTCAACCAGTTCTTTAACTTCTTGTGCCATACGATCAAGGACCGCAGGATCAATACCAAAACCGTCTTCACCTTGAAGAGCTTCACCACTCAGTTTTAATAGAATACGTTGATACGCTGGTTTAGGGTTCGTAGTCATGGAGTTTACCTTCCAAAGAGAGTTGTTGATTAACAGTCATGAATAGACACAACTTCAGTTATGGCTATTCATCACGGCTAATCGTTCACTGCTCATAAAAAGACCGCAGCCTTGGCTACGGTCTAATCTTTATACAGTCTCTAAGGATTAACCTTTTTGAGCTGCTGCAACTTCTTCAGCGAAGCTCATTTCTTCTTTCTTCTCGATACCTTCACCTACTTCTAGGCGAACGAACGTAGAAACTGAAGCGCCTTTTTCTTTCAGCATTTCGCCTACAGTTTTCTTAGGCTCCATGATGAAAGCTTGACCTGTTAGAGAGATCTCGCCAGTGAATTTCTTCATGCGGCCAACAACCATCTTCTCAGCGATTTCAGCAGGCTTGCCTTCGTTCATTGCGATTTCAACTTGAACCGCTTTCTCTTTTTCTACTACGTCAGCTGGTACGTCTTCTGGGTTAACGAACTCTGGCTTAGAAGCAGCAACGTGCATTGCAACGTGCTTAAGAGTTTCTGCGTCGCCTTCACCAGCAACAACAACACCGATTTTCTCACCGTGACGGTAAGAAGCGATTGCAGTGCCTTGAACGTATTCTACGCGACGGATAGTGATGTTTTCACCGATTTTAGCTACTAGAGCTACACGTGCGTCTTCGAATTGTGCTTGTAGTTCTTCAACAGAAGCTTTTGAAGCTAGAGCTGCAGCTGCAACTTCTTCTGCGAATGCAGTGAAGTTACCGTCTTTAGCAACGAAGTCAGTTTGGCAGTTAACTTCAAGAAGAACAGCAACGCCGTTTTCTTCTTTGATGATGATTGCGCCTTCAGCTGCAACGTTACCAGCTTTCTTAGCTGCTTTCGCTGCGCCAGATTTACGCATGTTTTCAATTGCTAGTTCGATGTCAGCGTTTGCTTCTACAAGCGCTTTCTTACATTCCATCATGCCAGCGCCAGTACGCTCGCGAAGTTCTTTAACTAGAGCAGCAGTTACAGTTGCCATTCTGTCTTCCTCGTTTGATTCGAAATAAGGTAAAAAACAGGGGCCTAACATTGTCGGCCCCCATTGCTAACTATAACTTAGTTTATGCTACACAAAGGTTTCACATAGACCAAGTGTGACACAGAGCCGCTATTATTCAGCTTCTACGAAACCGTCTTTTTCAGCAACTGCAGCTACGTCTTTGTTACGACCTTCAGATACTGCTGAAGCAGCAGCGTTCAGGTATAGCTGTACAGCGCGGATCGCGTCGTCGTTACCTGGGATTACGTAGTCAACGCCGTCTGGGTTAGAGTTAGTATCTACCACAGCGTATACTGGAATACCTAGGTTGTTAGCTTCTTTAATTGCAATGTGTTCGTGATCAGCGTCGATTACGAATAGAGCGTCTGGTAGGCCGCCCATGTCTTTGATACCACCAAGAGATTTCTCTAGCTTCTCCATTTCGCGAGTACGCATTAGAGCTTCTTTCTTAGTTAGTTTGTCAAAAGTACCGTCTTGAGATTGAGTCTCTAGTTCTTTTAGACGCTTGATAGACTGACGAACTGTTTTGTAGTTTGTAAGCATACCGCCTAACCAGCGGTTGTTTACGTAAAACTGGTTGCTTGCGATTGCAGCTTCTTTAACAGCTTCAGATGCAGCGCGCTTAGTACCTACGAATAGAACCTTACCTTTCTTCTCGCCAACTTTAGCTAGTTCAGCTAGAGCGTCGTTGAACATTGGTACAGTTTTTTCTAGGTTGATGATATGAACTTTGTTACGAGCGCCAAAGATGAATGGCTTCATTTTTGGGTTCCAGTAACGAGTCTGGTGACCGAAGTGAACACCAGCTTTTAGCATATCGCGCATTGATACAGTTGCCATTTTAAAATCCTCTATGGGGTTAGGCCTCCACATTCCCCATAACTCCGACCAAGCTTCTGCTCAGCACCCCGGAATATGTGACGGAATGTGTGTGATTTAAAGATAAAAGGTTATTCGGATGAAGCTTGCTTCGCCGCTTAACTTTGCTAAACGAAGAGAACAGTCCTCTATTCCGGCGCGCTTTATACCATATTTTAGCTCACTGTGGCTAGTAAAAATTATTTCTTCACCGAGCCACTTTCTCCTATTTATAAGCAAAACTTTAAACATATGATCGAATTAAGAATGATGCATATTCCTATCTAACTTGGGTTAACGCCCCGATGTCTGATAGAATGCGGCCATTCGCACGTTTACGTGCTTAGGAATAAGTAGAGAAAGCCAATGTCAATCAAGATTAAAACTGCTGAAGAAATAGAACGCATGCGCATTGCGGGCAAGCTAGCCGCAGAGATTCTAGAAATGATCGAACCACACATCAAAGTTGGTGTGACGACAGAAGAGTTAAACAAAATCTGTCATGAGTACGCTCTAGAAAAAGGCGCATACTCTGCTCCGCTTGATTACCATGGTTTCCCTAAGTCGATCTGTACTTCAATCAACCATATCGTATGCCATGGTATTCCAGCGGAGAAAGACGAAATCGGTAGCAACGGCCAAATGAAGCCGGCGGTACTAAAAGATGGTGACATCTTAAACGTTGATATTACCGTAATCGTTCCAAATGATGAGAATGCCGATCTGAGCGTGCGTCCTCAGGGTTACCATGGTGACACTTCTAAGATGTTCCTAGTCGGTGATGTTTCGCCTGCAAACAAACGTCTGTGCATGGTAGCTCAAGAAGCACTGTACGTTGGTATGCGTACCGTTAAGCCAGGTTCAACAGTTGGCGACATCGGTACAGCTATCGAGAAGTACATCAAAGAGAATAACAAGAACAATCCTCGCAACAAGTTTTCTATTGTGAAAGACTTCTGTGGTCACGGTATCGGCGATGAGTTCCATGAAGAACCACAAGTGGTTCATTACAAGAACAAAGACCGCCGCGTATTAAAAGAAGGCATGTGCTTTACTATTGAGCCGATGATTAACGCAGGTAAATTTGGTTGCTCTGTTGATGCACAAGATGACTGGACTGTTTACACGGGCGACGGCAAGAACTCTGCGCAATGGGAACATACCATTGTAGTAACAAAAGAAGGTTGTGAAGTACTGACGCTTCGTAGCGACGATACGATTCCTCGCCTAATGAAAAACGCGTAAAGCTGACAACCACTCGTTGTTTACTATATCCCTGCTTCGGCGGGGATATTTTTTATCTGCCGCAAATTTGTTAGATTGTTATTAGATTAGCTTGCACGGATGGCAAATATGACACTTCAGTCCCCTCTTACCTTTTCCGATGAACAAATCAATATCGGTGAACTCAAACAAGAATTAGAGAAGTTTAGCTCTAATCAAAACCAAGAGTTTCTCAATCATCATCCGGTAACAAGCTTGGTTTTAGCCAGAGCTGAATATATGGATCTGCTTCTCAATCGTTTGTGGCAACATTTTGGTTTCAAGGATATTTACAACATTTCCCTAGTTGCCGTTGGTGGCTACGGACGAGGCGAGCTGCATCCGCTCTCCGATATCGATATTTTGATTCTGTCGAACAATAAACTGCCAACCGCGTTAGAAGCAAAAATCAGCGAATTCATTACGCTGTTGTGGGATTTAAAACTCGAGGTCGGACACGCTGTTCGCACCGTTACTGAATGTGCTGAAATTGGTAAAGCCGATCTAACGGTCGCGACAAACCTGCAAGAAGCGCGACTGCTGTGTGGAAGCGAGGACACCTTTCAGGCACTGAAGAAAGTCGTGTTATCAGACTCCTTCTGGCCAAGTGAGACGTTTTACCGCGCTAAAATTCAAGAGCAGCGCGAACGCCATGCGCGTTACCACGACACGACCTACAACTTAGAACCGGACATTAAATCAACCCCTGGCGGGCTACGCGATATTCATACATTAAGCTGGGTCGCTCGACGTCACTTTGGTGCGACTTCATTGTTGGAAATGAGCCGATACGGATTTTTAACTGACGCAGAATACCGAGAATTGGTTGAATGTCAGGACTTCCTTTGGCGAGTACGTTTCGCTCTGCACATGGAGCTTCGCCGCTATGACAACCGCTTGACCTTTGCTCATCAAGCACAAGTTGCGGAAAACCTAGGCTACGTCGGAGAAGGCAACCGAGGCGTAGAAATGATGATGAAAGAGTTCTACCGCACGCTTCGTCGTGTGGCAGAGCTCAATAAAATGCTACTCAAACTCTTTGACCAAGCGATCATTAATGGTGGGGCGACAGAAAGTGCCGAGATTCTCGATACAGACTTTCAACGTCGCGGTTCTTTAATTGAAGCGCGGAAACCCGCATTGTTCCAAGCTCGCCCAGAAACTATTCTGGATATGTTCTTACATATTGCTAACGACTCAACTATTGAAGGGGTGAGCCCACCAACGCTGCGTCAACTGCGCACCGCTCGGCGTCGGCTCAACAAGTTTTTGCACACCATTCCTGCTGCGCGTGAAAAGTTCATGGCGTTATGTCGTCACCCTAATGCTCTTCACAAAGCATTCAGCCTCATGCACCGATTAGGGGTTATGGCGGCCTATTTACCGCAATGGAGTCAGATTGTTGGTCAAATGCAGTTTGACTTATTCCATGCCTACACCGTTGATGAACACAGTATTCGCTTACTTAAACACATCAACACTTTTAGTGACCCAGAAAATCATGCGAAGCACCCTATTTGCTGTGACGTCTACCCTCGGATGCAAAAGAAAGAGCTGCTGATTATTGCCGCTATTTTCCACGATATCGGGAAAGGTCGTGGCGGCGATCACTCGATTATCGGTGAAGGAGAAGCGTACGACTTCTGCATTGAGCATGGTTTATCGAAGCCCGAAGCGAAACTTGTCGCTTGGTTGGTAAGACATCATCTATTAATGTCTGTCACCGCACAGCGCCGAGACATTTATGATCCTGATGTCATTACCGAGTTTGCCAAAAAAGTCAGAGACGAAGAATCTCTCGATTATCTTGTATGCCTGACAGTTGCAGATATTTGTGCAACCAACCCAGAACTTTGGAATGCTTGGAAACGAACTTTACTTGCGGAGCTGTATTACTCCACACAACGTGCTTTACGTAGAGGCCTAGAGAACCCTGTCGATGTGCGTGAGCGAATTCGCCACAATCAACAAATGGCCTCCGCAATGCTGCGCAAAGAGGGGTTTGCCGCGCGCGAAATTGAAGTATTGTGGCAACGCTTCAAAGCTGACTACTTCCTTCGTCATACCCATACGCAAATCGCGTGGCACTGCGAACACTTACTTCGCATGGAAGATCCGACTAAGCCTTTGGTGTTGATCAGTAAAAAAGCCACTCGTGGCGGCACTGAGGTGTTTGTATATACGAAAGACCAGCCTGCTTTATTTGCGACGGTCGTGGCGGAGTTAGATAGGCGTAATTTTAATGTACACGACGCGCAAATCATGACCAGCAAAGATGGGCACGTGATTGATACCTTTATGGTACTCGATCAACATGGCGAAGCGATCGATGAGTCTCGTCACGCCGCGGTGATTAAACACCTCACTCATGTACTGGAGGCAGGCCGACCAACCAAGATTAAAACGCGCCGTACTCCGAACAAACTTCAGCACTTTAACGTGAAAACCAAAGTCGACTTCTTACCAACCAAAGGTAAAAAACACACTTTAATGGAGTTTGTCGCGCTAGACACACCAGGGCTGTTGGCCAAAGTAGGCCGTACGTTTGCTGATTTAAATATCAACCTTCATGGTGCAAAAATCACCACCATTGGTGAGCGAGCAGAAGACTTGTTTATTTTAACCAGTGATGCAGGGGGAAGATTAAGTGAAGAACAACAGGATGAGCTAAGAGAGAGATTGATCGAAAAGTTATCTGATGAGGTCGCAGCTTAGATCAAACCTGCCAATCTTTTCGGTTCAGGGCGAGAGCGATCTTGCCCACAAGTTAAGCATTTTGGCTAAATATCAGCTATCTAGCTCATACATAGGCTGCTACAGTTATATCAATATCAATTCGATGTAATAGAGGTAGCCTATGTATCCCCACCTCACTGGTTTGGGTATTCACGACCCTAAGCAGATTGAACGTTATTCCCTACGCCAAGAAGCACACAAAGACGTACTCAAGATCTATTTCCACAAGCAAAAAGGCGAACTATTCGCTAAAAGCGTTAAATTCAAATACCCACGCCAAATCAAAAATGTTCTTGTTGATAGTGGCAGTCACAAATATAAAGAAGTAACGGAAATCAACCGTAACCTCACATTAGTCATTGATGAACTGAATAAAATCACTAAGCCAACGAAACAACCTGAGGTTGATGTAAAAGAGAAAATTCTTTCAGACCTTCGTCATTTAGAAAAAGTCGTTTCGAGTAAGATCGCAGAGATCGAAGCGGATCTTGAAAAACTAAAGTAAACGTTAAGTCTTAAATTTTAAAAAAGGGTTAGCATTGATGCTAACCCTTTTTATTTGTACTCAATCATTATCTAGATCTAACTGCGCCGATTATCGGTTCATCCCACTCAAATCGAGTAAACAATTGCTGCCAAGTTTCATCAAGATTGGCCGTCATGACAATCTCTTGATCGGTAAATGGATGGACAAACCGTAACTCTGAAGCATGCAGTAGCAAACGATGAGAATCAAACTCTGTGCGATACAGCTTGTTGTGCTTTCCATCCCCGTGCGTTGTATCACCCACGATCGGATGGCGTAGATGTGCCATATGACGACGAAGTTGGTGCTTACGCCCCGTTTTAGGTTTCATCTCAACTAAGCAATAACGCGTTGTAGGAAATTTACCCGTCGAATAGGGAACCTCCACTTTAGCCAACGGCTTATATTCCGTCACCGCTTCTTGCGCTTCTTTTTCTTGTGAAGCGAACTTATCAGCAATCTTGTCTAACTCCACTTTGAGTGCGTAATCCAAGACGCCCTCTTCCTCAATCCAACCGCGTACTATCGCGTGGTATGTCTTTTCCATTTTATGTTCAGCAAACATCGGCATGACTTGTGATGCGACTTCACTCGACAACGCAAACACGAGCACACCAGATGTTGGGCGATCCAGACGATGCAATGGGAACACATGCTGACCAATTTGGTCGCGCAAAGTTTGCATGACAAACTGAGTTTCGTGTTTATCTAACCAACTGCGATGCACTAACATGCCTGCAGGCTTGTTGACCGCTACAAAATATTCATCCTGATAAACGATCTCCAGCTCAACTGGTTCTGAAGATCGCGTTAGTTCTTGTTCTAGCATTCGTTTACTTACACAGTTCGTCAATGGTTCGGATTGTAACGAGCAGCTCGGCGAACTGCGGTTCCTGCTTCCACGCTTCTGAAAAATAGGGCTCGAGAGAAAACCCTCTTGGCAGTGGTTGGTTATTTTTCACTAGTGCGTGCATTCTGGCTATAAAAATCCACTGCAACCACTCATGAGGATGCAATGTATCAATCGCAAATGGCTCCGCACTTTGTAAGGCTTGCTCTGAAGGCATAGTGTATTGCCATAAGTTATGCTCTCTAAGCTGCGCTTCAAGTTGGTGAAGTAAGTCGACCAATTGAGTATTTGTTACCATTAATTCTATCTCGAACCTTGAATTAGCCGAGAATGATACCATTTCTTGTGAAAAGAACGTTAGGACGTCGTATTTAATGGAAAACATTCAAACCCTCACT
Source organism: Vibrio sp. OY15 (assembly GCF_000742455.1). Lineage (NCBI taxonomy): Bacteria > Pseudomonadati > Pseudomonadota > Gammaproteobacteria > Vibrionales > Vibrionaceae > Vibrio > Vibrio sp. OY15. The sequence goes on from NZ_JPIL01000003.1 coordinate 43,505, forward strand.
CAACTGTTGAACAACAGCCACTGTGATTATCAAATCTTCGATCTTGGTCGCCGTATCAAAACCATCGCTAAGAAAGAGTTTACCGATGTAGAAAAAGGTCAAGCACCTTACCCATTTCCAATGCAGCGTAAAGCACACCTTGCCATCGCTTATTGGAATGAACAAAAGCAACCTTGGATTTGGTTTCTAAAGTTTGAATTGGACGAGCGCGGTTTGTTAAAGCAAGCGGATATCGGCAATTTCATTAAATACGTCGTGGAGGCTATGGGAACACGCCTCAATGATGATATCACTGAAGAGCAACAACAAAAGCTGTCTAACAACCCATACACTTTCAAACCTTCCGAAGATAAAATGGCCGTGTTTCATAGCCAGGTCCGCGCAAACCTCAATCTTCCTACCAGCCAATATTACGAGCATACCCAGCATTACTTCTCTGGAGGTTTAGGCTGGGATAATTGGCAAACTGTAGGTCTGCAAGGTATCACAGACATAGCCGCTCGCCTGGACAAAGAGCAAAACGGGGTAATGATACGCAAAGCGTTGAACCACCTACCAAATGAGCCACTTTATGCACTATTAGGTGCGCTTGAGCATGTAGAGCTTCAAGAGCGTTTAGCAGAACGTATCGCGGAAAAGGCACAGCAAGAAATCGCAAGTAGCGAACCTGATCTCTTCCTACTTTCAGCACTTATCCGAGCCCTTGCTGGTGCACCAACAGAAGTCGCCTCTCCAGTATTAGATGCGATATTGCATAGCCCTCGTTTAAGCCATCAGGAGGTATTGATTGGTGTGGCGGGTCGCGCTTGGCACTTACTCGCCAATGAAAAGGTAGCAGAACAGTTTTTGCTGCGTTTAGCTCAAACCGGTAATCAAGCCCTATTTAATCAGTTATTTGCCGATTTAGTGATGCTGCCAGAGTTAAGAATGGTGTTATTGCCTTTGCTGCATTCAAACCCATCAGAGGAACTAGCAAATGCGCTAGTAAGCTTACAACAAGCAACAAAAAGCTAAGAAAGGTTCAGGAATGATTGGTGATCTTTTAGCAATTTTAGGGCTCTGCTTTTTCTGTTACCTGTTTTGGCAACAGCGTCGCCAAGCCGAACTCGCAAAAGCGGCCATCACGCGTAAATGTGAGCAATTGGATCTCCAATTAATCAGCATCGCCTTTGGTGCCCATAAACTAAAAACGCCAGACGGAGTCTGGCGTTGGCATACGGTGTATCAATTTGAGTTTTCATCTCTTGGTGACGATTGCTACCAAGGAGAGTTAACCATGGTCGGTTTCAGGCCGCAGAACTTTCACCTACCACCGCATCGCTTGTAAATTCCATTTCAAAGTAAGGACCATATAGATCCTTACTTTCTTTTGTTTTAACAAATCCCAGCTTTTTCAGTACCGCCATAGAAGCCTGATGATTGCTATTCACGTTAGCTTTCACCTTATTCAAGCCCAACTCACGGCACGCTTTGGGGAAAAATGCTTTTAGTGCTTCTGTTGCTAACCCTTTACCCCAATATGATTTATCAAACATAAACCCTAATTCAGGTTCGGAATCGAGATTAGCAATAAACACGTGCCCCATATAGTCACGACTGGTGCTCTCGAGCACTGCCATACTATAAATGTTCTCATCATCCAGTATTTTCTCAAACATCTGTTTGGCAGACGCAACTGTATACGGACCATTCAATTCAGCACGGTTTTTCGCACAGCAATTCAGCATGACGAATTCTAGTTGCAACGACTCATTGTAGGGTAGAAGAAGCATTCTTCTGGTTACTATGGCCACATCTGTTCCTTGATTACAACAAACTTAATCTATCCGCAGATCACAAACTCGATGAGCTGAACATGCTCAATGATTGCGGGCATAACACCTTGTAGAGAAGCCGAAAGTTAAACCAACTGGTTGGAAAGGATATTGATCTGAGTTGTTTTTTATTAAGTGTTATTAGGAATTTATATATTTTGTGATATTGATATCCCCAAGTAACATCGAGATGTTTAATTCAATGAGAGCACTGGATATCGTTTTTATATAAGAAAGACCCCGACACATAAGTATCGGGGTCATGGTCTTACTCGCAGCAGTCCGGCTACTAAAAGTGCTCCATGCATCATCCATAATAGTGGCTGATTCCGTCAGCTTATTCCTTACGTCGCCGTCCTAGCGGTGTCCTTATCATCCTGACTGCTAACATTCCTCGTTAGCACACGTCACTTGTTCCTTGAGCGGTGTCCCTTGCATCTTCCTGATGCTGTCCATAACCTCAATCCTAGAGGGGTCCATTGTCTATCCTTAGTCATCAACATCCTATTGATGATCGTATCCTTACAATGTCCTACGCTCCATGCTTGATTAATCATCCTGACCAACCAAATCGTCTTCCTGACGATAACCAAATCCTTGGTACTTTCCTGTTCCATGTCTGCTTCCTGCTGACAACTCTCAATTTACGCCTTTTCCAAAAATAGACAATCTATCCAAGATAAATATTTGGCCCCCACATTGGTTAACAAGTTGTTAAATCATTATTTATCATAAACTTAAGCTCTTTATCTTCTCTTTTTCCGCTTACGATATCGTTTTCTCTCACAACCTATGTAAGAGATCTCTCACACTACACTCTCCAAAATGCCATTCGCCAAATTAGCGCACTCAACGTATGATGATAGATATATCGTTGTTAAGGATTAAAAATGTTAACTCAAGACGTTACTAAAGAATTAGAAGCGGCAATGGAACAGTTGCAACAACAAGGAAAAGAGCCAACCGTAGCGTTAGTGAAAGCACGATTGAAAACGCCAGTTCCAATGCCAGCGTTAATCACCGCAATAAAAAGTTGGAAGAGTGCTCAACGCGTACCCAAGGTTGAAATCGCAGCACAGCACCACACCGATAATGATCGTCTTGAAGCCCTAGAACACACCGTAAAAATGCTAGCCATTCGTATTGAAGAGTTAGAAGCGAAACTCAGTGAGAAATCATCATGAAGTTATGGGTAGATGCAGACGCGTGTCCGAAAGTTATTCGCGAAACCATTGTGCGTGCCGCCGAGCGTACGGGGATTGAATGTACGTTTGTCGCTAACCACGTTGTCCCTGTGCCGAAAAGAGACAACATCCACTCGCTACAAGTCCCTGCGGGATTTGACATCGCAGACAACGAAATCGTCAAGCGTGTAGAAGCCAACGATTTGGTGATCACGTCAGATATTCCGCTTGCAGATGAGGTTATCTCTAAAGGCGCTCAAGCCCTCAGTTCTCGTGGCGAGCTCTATACAAAAGACACCATCAAAGCTCGCCTAAATATCCGCGACTTTATGGAAACCATGCGTTCAAGCGGAATTCAGACTGGTGGGCCCGCCGCGCTTTCTCAAACCGATCGACGCGAATTTGCAAACCATTTGGATCGTATTTTGGCGAAATTTAAGAAGTAACCCTCACTCTATTCAAATTGAGCCAGCAAATAAAAGCCTGGCTCATTCCTGAAAATTCATTCTCAGCATTGCACCCAAAGCGTGCTCTTACTCCCATTTGTTTTGTTCTGTTTATTTTTCATCTCGCTCGCCATAGCTTCAATATGCAACGTGGTTTATTTTGAACGACGTTTTTAATAAGTGTATAGAGAATAATGGGCTTTAACATCGTTTCCAGTGGAAGCTACCTGCCAACGAATCAATGGTCTGATCGAGAGATGGATCACTTCCTAAAATTAGCGCCAGGGACCTGCCGAAATAAATTCGACGTTGAATATCGTCATGTAGCCAATACAAAAGAGACCGCTATTTACATGGCGGTGCAGGCAATAGAGCAGTGTTTAGGAAACACACATACCTTAAGCTCCGTTGATCTCCTTATCTACGCTAGCGGCACACACCACCAGTCTCTACCCTACGACGCCTCAGCGGTTCTCGCCGCGTTAGACGCTCCAACATGGCTAGAAAGCTTTGATTTGAACAGCACTTGTTTATCCTTTCTCTCTGCGCTTGATCTTGCTCAGAGTCTATTCTTAGCAAAACGGTACCGTCGGATTCTTGTTGTCACCAGCGAACTCGCCACTGGCATCACACTGAATCGAAATTTTACGCTCAAACCAGAAGTTGCAACGCTATTCGCAGACGGTGCCGCCGCATTTTTGCTCGAAGAACGCAACGATGATGGATTGCTCACCAGTCACTTTGAAACGCATCATACCGGGTATTCATTTTGTCAAATTAAGGGCGGAGGTAGTCATATCAATCCGCATACCTCCGAGCATCAAGCCTATTTAAAAAGTTGCCAGTTTGAGATGGAGGGCAAAGCACTCTTTAAACATGTGCGTAACGCCTTACCAGCGTTTCTAAAAAAAGGGTTTGACGCCTCTCCGGTAACACTCGGCGATATTGATTATTTTCTTCCTCATCAAGCCAGCGCGCATGGATTAAAAAAACTGCCTTCACTCACCGGGCTACCAACAGAGAAAACCGTTAATCACTTTTCGACTTTGGGAAACCAAGTCGCCGCCTCACTCCCAATTAACTTACACTGGCTGCGTAATCAGCCAGAAACCGCAGGAAAACATGTGTTATTAGCTGGCACCGCCGCAGGGTTGTCACTAGGGATGGGAGTGCTAAAACTATGAAGATATTGGTCACTGGTGGCAGCGGGATGTTGGGTAGCGCAATTCTGAGAATGTTTCACCAGCAGCATGAACTGCATTTTACAGCACGAAATACAGTCATCGCTAAACAACTCGCCGAGCAATTCGATGTTATCCCACATATAGTCGATTTAAGAGACCACTCAGCAGTTCATGCGGTATGCCAAGGTATGGATGCAATCATCCATTGTGCCGCTCTCTCAAGCCCATGGGGAAAGTGGCAGGCGTTTTATCAAGCCAATGTAGATGCCACCAAAAACCTCGTCAATGCGGCTAATACGCATCAAATCTCGCGTTTTATCCATATTTCGTCCACCAGCGTCTACTTTGACCATCAAGACCGTTGGAATATTCGAGAAACCGACGCCATAGCTTCATACTGGTGTAATGATTACGCACACACAAAATATCTATCAGAAATTGAAGCCGTAAAAGGCCAAAGCAAAGCGATCATTTTAAGACCGCGTGGCATTTTTGGACCCAATGATCGCGCGATTATCCCAAGAGTGCTTAAGGCGATAAAAAACAACACTCTGCTTCTGCCATCGGGTAGAAATCCTGTGGTTGATCTGACCTATGTCGACAACGTTGCCCATGCAGCGATGCTCGCTTGCACTCAGGCAGACCGACTTCAGCATGGTGATGTGTTCAACATTTCCAACAACGAACCAATGCCAATTGAGACTGTTCTGCAAGCTTTATGTGAGGGGTTAAACCTAAAAGTAACGTTACAATCATTACCATACGGTGTGGTATCACCATTATTAAAGCTCAGTGAGCAAATACGAAGGCACTTACCACATCAGCCAGAACCAAGGCTCACCTCATACAGCGCAGGATTGTTTAACTATCATCAAACTCTGGATATCAGCAAGGCGAAACAAACACTGAATTACCAACCGCTTTTTTCAATTCAAGAAGGAATACAGCAGTATGCAAACTGGTCTAAAAATAAAAATCTTTGAGGCTGGACACTGCGTACACCCAGGCTTTGTTGTCAAACCAGGTTCTGGTATCAAGCCTAGAGCATTTCCGGCAGCCGTTGCGTTAATTCAGCACCCAACGCAAGGCAACATCCTGTTCGACACGGGATATCACGAGCATTTTTTTAGCGCGACTCGTCCCTTCCCTGAACGTTTTTATGCTTGGACAACACCTTGTCGCTATAAAAAAGAACACGGAATTGTTGCGCAGTTAGCAAAAGAAAGTCTCAAACCTCATGATATTGAACACTTAGTGCTCTCCCACTTCCATGCTGATCACATTGCTGCCGTGTCTGAGTTTTCCCACTCTCAATTGCATTGCCAACAAAAAGGGGTAGATGCAATTACTAAAAGTGGTCGAATTGGAGGCGTAAGAAAAGGATACCTAAAAGCTCTACTTCCTCCACAGCTTGAACCTAACTTATTCATTCATAGTGATTTTTCTGTACCAATCAGCCAAATTCTTCCTCAGTGCCAAGGTGTTAATTTGCTCTGTAAAGACATGTTCGACGACGGATTCATTTATATGGTTAGCTTGCCAGGCCATGCAGCTGGCCAAGTGGGCTTGCTGGTTAAAAGAGACCAAGGTTGGCTATTCTTACTCGCCGATGCATGCTGGTTAATCGAGAGCTTGAGTGAAAATATTGATCAGCATTGGCTGGCGAACATGCTTTGCGATGACACAAATGCCTATAAAAACACCCTCTCCGAATTGAGAAGTTGCTACCAACAAACCCACCACTTTGTTCGCTTCGTGCCTTCACATTGTCAGGAAACTATCCGGCAGCTAATCAAAGAAGGGTGGATGAAGTGATAACGCTTATCTCAGAATTCTGGCGAACCCGCTACCGCCCCTTCGGCTCAAGGGAACAAGTCGAAACATGGCAGCAACAACACTTAACGCAACACTTGGATTGGGTATGCCGTCATTCACCGTATTACCGCTCACTTCAAGGTGCACCACTCAGTGATTTCCCTATCATGAATAAGCAAACCATGATGGAGAACCTCTCGGAGTTGAATACGAAAGGCTTAGATGCTGAACAGCTAATGCAACAAGCACTCGACGCAGAACAGTCACGCAACTTCGCCGCTTCGAAAGTTGGCGATGTTACTGTTGGGCTTTCTTCGGGCACATCAGGCATGCGCGGGTTGTTTCTTGCTGACAAACAGGAAACACAACTATGGGCTGGCAATATATTGGCTCGCCTGTTGCCCAACCTATGGCAAAAACACCGAATTGCTCTAGCCTTGCGCGCCAACAGCCCACTGTATAAATCCGTCGCGAAAGGGCCTGTAACATTTTTTTATGCCGATTTAACCAAACCTTACCAAGAATGGATAAAAGAGCTGGATGAGTTCCAACCCACGCTTTTGGTTGGTAGTGCGCAAGCTCTTCAGCTCTGCGCCCAGTTCAGCGGTCAATTTGGTCAACCCGCAATTCAACCACAGCGGATCATTTCTGGTGCAGAAGTCCTAACCGAGAGTGACCGTCACTTTATTTCTCAACGGTTCGACAGCGAACTCCATGAAGTCTATCAATGTACTGAAGGTTTTCTTGCATGTACGGATCAGCATGGACAAATGCGCTGGAATCAAGATGTTGTTTACATCGAAAAACATTGGCTGAATACCGAACGTACTCATTACAGCCCAATCATTACCGATTTTCGTCGTAAAACTCAGCCAATTATTCGTTATCAGCTCGACGATATTATTGAGAATAAACAGGATAATGGCGTATTTGAACCTCTTGGCGCAATTGCCGGACGATGTGGTGATCGCCTCACGCTAAACGCAAACCACGTCCCAGTGACGGTGTTACCAGATCTCATCTACCGCGCTATAACACTATCCGCCCAAAGTCGCGTGGATTACCGAATCACCCAAACAGGGTCACAAACCATTCAAATTGAAGCGGATGTTCACCACCATCGGGTTATACATCAAGCCTTGATAAAGTTGTTTGACCAATTGCGGCTTGATCCTGTCAGATTTAGTTACCGCCCTGCGCCTATTTGGACGCCAATGAATAAACAACGACGTGTGGTGAACATATGCGGGTCTTAATCACCGGAGCCCGATCACCAGTTGCACTAGAGTGGGCAACCATGTGTATGCATCATGGACATGACGTAACTCTCACCGATTCGCTAAAAAAACCTCTAGGATCGTTTTTGCGAGGCATCGAGTCTTATATCCCCACCGCTTCGCCTCGATTTGCGTTTCCCACCTATCAACAACAGATCCTAAAAATCATTACTCAGATGCGTATTGATATAGTGATACCCACTTGTGAAGAAGTGTATTACTTGGCTCATGTTGCCAAACAATGCCCAGAAGTAGATTTTTTTCTGCCCAATGTGGGACTACTCAATGCCCTGCACAACAAGTTGACCGTCTTTGAACAGCTTCAAAGTTTGCCAGAAATCACACTTCCAAAAACTCGTTTGGTCGCTGATAAAAGTGAGATTGAAATTAATAAGAGAACCGTTCTAAAGCCCGTTTACTCTCGGTTTGGCGGGCAAGTCATAAGAGATGTGACGACTCAGTCTATTTCTGCCGCCACGATATCGCCCCTTTACCCTTGGGTTCAGCAACAAAAAATCCATGGGACTCCGGTGTGTAACTATGCCATTTTTGAACATGGTGACCTTAAAGCACACCAAGCTTATGTGCCGAAATACTGTGTAAACGGCTCGGCCGCCAGTGCTTTTCAGCCGATCTCGTGCGAACGACTAGATACATTTATCGCAGCTTTTGGTAAACGTCATACTTATCATGGGCAAGTGTCGTTTGACTTCATCAAATCACAAGATGAACTCTACGTGATTGAATGTAACCCAAGAGCCACCAGTGGTTTGCACCTACTCTCGTCTCGATGCAACCAACTGCTTCCTAATATGGAGTTTACCAGTCCTTCCAAGCAGCGATTGCATCATTTAGGTCCAATAACACTCATCGCTGAAGGCGGGTTATCCCTGTTCAAGGCTCGAACTTGGCAAGATTGGTGGTCTGGAGTGAATGTGATGCAACAGCATAACTTACCGGTCGGGAGCCAAATCCGGAGTATGTTTGAATTACTCCGGTTAGCTAGGCAGAACAAGACGAAGTGGAGCGACGCTTCTACCGTTGATATTGAGTGGAATGGAGAGGCATTGAACTCATGACACTTTCCTCTCAAGAATGGCATCAAACCTTTATCACTCTTATGCAGTCAAATCCTATTGATGAATGCACAGCAAGCTTTGGTTGCTACTATATCGATGATGTTGCCATTCCTTACTCCGTAACACCACAAATACCAAACAACTGTTATGCAGTCTCCCCTATGACACTGCTTAGTGGCTACGCCGAAGAAGAGCTTCACAAAGTCAAAAATGTGGCTGTTCGATGGGTATGTAAGTTACTTATTAATATGACTAAACCAATCTTATCATTGGCTGGATTGGATCAAGTCCAAACGCTCAACAATCAGTGCTTGTCCACCAATATGTATAGCGAACAATGGGCAGCCTTAAATCTCGATGAACTGCGTCGCGTCGCACTCGATCAATACCCCACCTTTCCCTTGGTGCTTCGCTCCCTCAACCAGCGTCAGCATTCACACTTAATTCAGCGATTGAAGCAGCCAAAATGGCAAAGCTTGGTAACACGACAAGTGTATTTACTTGATGATTGGCAAGCGTTCAGCTTCAACCGAGATTTAACGAAAGACTTCAAACTGCTTAATGATAAAGATTGGCAGTTTAGGCCACTGACCACTGATGAAGAGTTTCAGCGTGCCAAAGAGTTATATGACATGCTTTACCTTGATAAATACAGCCTCAATAACATCCAGTTTTCAACCCAATATTTAAAACAGGCGAGCCAGAACAAATTAGTAAAGTTAGTGGGACTGTTTTATCAAGAAGAGATGCTGGCTACGTTAGGCATTGTAGAAATTGATAATGATATGACTTGCCCAATTTTTGGCTACGATACCAATAAGCCACAACGCCTCGCATTGTATCGTCGAATATCGGCCTATACCATCCGCCACGCAATGATATTCCAGCGTCGTTTTAATATGAGCTCAGGTGCTCCGGCTTTTAAACGCAACAGAAAAGCCCGGCCAGAAATTGAATTTAGCTATGTTTATATTGCGCACTTACCTTGGTACAAACGCATAATTTGGAAAAGCTTATGCTGGCTCACTCAGCACTTTTATCGCCCTTTGTTGATGCGTTTTCAGCTATAAACCGACATCTATAATCAGGTAAGCCTGCGTACACAGTCTCAATCGATAAAAAAGCCTGCGACGTTCGCAGGCTTTTTATAATGGAGCTGTGTGAGGTAACCGTTTTCTACGGTGTGTAGTATGTTGCTGCGCCAGGGCCTACTGGTAAACCAAATACGAATACCCATAGGTAGAAGAGCACACTCCAACCTACTATGAAGCAGATTGAGTAAGGTAGCATGGTCGCGATCAGCGTACCGATACCTAAGTTCTTCATGTAACGAGTCGCTACGGCAAGAATCAGACCAAAGTAGCTCATCATTGGAGTAATGATGTTTGTCGTCGAGTCACCAATTCGGTAAGCAGCCTGAATCGTTTCCGGTGCATAACCAACAAGCATCAACATAGGAACAAAAATCGGAGCCGTTACTGCCCACTGTGCCGATGCCGAACCAATCATTAGGTTGATAAAGCCACACATCAGGATGAAGGCAAAGAACAACATTGGACCAGTTAAGCCAATTTCTTGCAGGAAGCTAGCGCCAGCAACCGCGAATACCTGACCGAAGTTAGTCCATTTAAAGAAAGCAACGAACTGAGCCGCAAAGAAAACTAATACAATGTACATGCCCATAGAAGACATAGATTTCGCCATTGCATCAATTACATCGCGATCCGTCTTCATCGTGCCAACAACTTTACCAAACACAAAGCCTGGAATAGCAAAGAACACAAAGATGAATGCCACGATACTTTTCAGGAATGGTGAACCTGCAATTGTACCTGCATCAGAACGTAGAATGCCGTCTTCTGGAACAACCGTCCAAGCAAGCAGCGCTGAAACAACCAGTACAGCAACACCTGCTAGTTTTAGGCCTTTCTTCTCAATGTCTGTTAAGCCACCCATTTTGTCGTTCGACAAATCTTCTGAAGCTTCTTCTTCACTGTATTTGCCAAGCTTTGGCTCAACAATTTTTTCAGTAACAAACGCACCTGTGATTGCAATGAAGAATGTCGACACAAACATGAAGTACCAGTTAACTTCTGGACCAACAGTGTAAGTTGGGTCGATCATTTGCGCCGCCGTTTCAGTAATGCCTGACAACAGCGGGTCAACCGTACCAATAAGTAGGTTTGCTGAGTAACCACCAGATACACCAGCGAACGCCGCAGCAAGACCGGCAAGTGGGTGACGACCTAAAGAATGGAACAGCATTGCAGCCAGTGGAATAAGTACCACATAGCCAAGCTCTGATGCCGTATTTGAAATGATACCCGCGAAAACGACCGTCACTGTTACCATGCGTTGAGATGCACCCATTACTAAGCCACGCATTGCTGCAGATAGCAAGCCTGAGTATTCAGCAATAGCAACACCCAACATCGCAACCAATACCGTACCCAAAGGTGCAAAGCCGACAAAGTTTTTCACTAGATTGGTAACGATTAGTTCAAGGCCATCAGCGTTAAGCAAGCTAACGACATGAATCATGCCATCCGCGGCACGACCTTTTGCACCCTCAGGACGAGGATCAACTACGGAAACTTCGAAGTATCCTGCAATACCCGACATCACCAGAATGGCTAAACAGAAAATGGCAAATAGTGTGATCGGGTGGGGTAATAAGTTCCCCAAATATTCGACAGTATCCAAAAAGCGCGTAAACAGCGGCTTCTTAGGCGAGTTTTGTTTAATTGAATCAGATGAACTCATCTGTTCCCTCCTTGTTTTTATTCCTATGCAAATGTGACAAAAATGTCAAAAAGCGTGCGAAGGGTACTTGAGTAGAAGGTCAAATAAAAGCCCTAAATGTTACAAACTGTGACAAACAGAGGCATTTATAACCAACATTGAATAAAAATGTAGATATTTCATCCATGTAAGATAATTAACTCAACATTATCAATTAAACAAAACCATAAGTTAGATATATGCAGGTTGATTACTTTTGCACAGCTTTGAATCTCGGGTTCGTTTTACAAATGACATAAAGACGCCCTCTCCGTTTTACAATCTGGCAATCCGGATGACGACTTTTTGCACTTTTTAATGATTTTACTACCTTCATGATTTATTCCTTTTCGCTCTTAAATTGACCAAAACGACGGTTGAAGTTCGCAATGCGACCTTCGGTTTGTACAACGCGCTGTTTACCGGTGTAGTACGGGTGAGAAGCTGACGACACATCTAACGTAAAGTAAGGGTAAGTTTTGCCATCTTTCCATTCTATGGTTCTCTCCGTTTTCAACGTAGAACCAACGACAAAGTACTTATCTACACTGGTGTCGTGGAACACCACAGGACGATATTCAGGGTGGATTCCTGGTTTCATAATACTTTTCCTTTTAATTTAATTGTTATGTTATAACATTTTAATTAATAATCATTATCAACAAGAAAAGCAAGAGAAATTTGTGATACTTTTCATCTCAATGAATTCTTAAAGATGTCCACCATGTATTCCATCGAACCCATCGGCGTCATTGAGACACCGTACAAAGAAAAGTTTGCAGTTCCGCGCCAACCACGCTTAGTACCAGAGGCTAAAGCACGCGTAAAACTGTTAGGTGCAGCAAATAGCCCTGAAGCAGTGCGTGGGCTAGAACAGTTCTCTCACGTTTGGTTGTTGTTTCTATTTGATCAGAATCTGGAAGCTGGTTGGAAACCAACTGTACGTCCGCCACGATTAGGCGGCAATGAACGAATTGGTGTCTTTGCCTCGCGCTCGACTTTCCGTCCAAACGGAATCGGAATGTCAGCCGTTGAAGTGAAAGGAGTCACTAAGCAAGGCGATCAAATCTATCTTGATTTAGGCAGTGTAGATCTCGTGGATGGGACACCGATTGTGGATATTAAGCCTTATATTCCCTATTCGGATTCTATTTCGGAAGCACAAGGCGGATACGCAGACCAAGAACCAGAAAAGTCACAAGTCACCTTTTCTGCTCAAGCATTAGCAACGATAGAAAATCGACCCGATACTGACTATGTAAGATCAGTCATTGAACAAGTTCTGGCACAAGATCCTCGCCCTGCATATAAGAAAAACAAGCCGGACGACAAAGAATATGCGGTAAATTTGTTCGACTTGAACGTAAAGTTCACAGCAACAAGCAACTTAATAACGGTTACCGCTATTGAAAGCTTTTGACAAACGCAATTGGCTGATATTATAGACGGCTAACAAATTTCCCTTTAGGGAACTCCCATACTCCTGCTTATTCAAGCTTGAGTATCTAACTTAAATAAACGGATAAATTTAATGCGTACCAGTAATTATCTTCTTTCTACTCTGAAGGAGACTCCAAACGACGCAGAAGTAGTGAGCCACCAGCTCATGCTACGTGCAGGTATGATCCGTAAGCTGGCTTCAGGTTTATACACCTGGCTACCTACTGGTCTACGTGTACTGCGTAAAGTCGAAAACATCGTTCGTCAAGAAATCGACAATGCAGGCGCAGTCGAAACTTTGATGCCCGTTGTTCAGCCGTTTGAACTATGGGAAGAGACAGGCCGCAGCGAAAAGATGGGTCCTGAGCTACTTCGCTTTACTGACCGTCATGTTCGTCCGTTTGTACTTAGCCCAACCGCTGAAGAAGTGATCACTAGCCTTGTTCGCAATGAAGTGAGCTCTTACAAACAGCTTCCGCTAAACCTGTACCAAATCCAAACCAAATTCCGTGACGAACGTCGTCCACGCTTCGGTGTAATGCGTTCACGTGAATTCTCAATGATGGATGCGTACAGCTTTGACCTTGATAAAGACGGCCTACAAAAGTCATACGACGCAATGCACGATGCTTACTGTAAAGCATTCGATCGCATGGGTCTGGATTACCGTCCTGTACTTGCAGATAGCGGTGCTATCGGTGGTAGCGGCTCTCAAGAGTTCCACGTACTGGCTGAAAGCGGCGAAGATATCATCGCATTTTCTAGCGAGTCAGATTACGCGGCAAACATTGAAAAAGCAGAAGCACTAGCTCCAGCCTCTGAGGCTGCGGCACCAACACAAGAAATGACGTTGGTTGATACGCCAAACGCGAAAACAATCGCTGAATTGGTTGAGCAGTTCGAACTACCAATTGAAAAAACAGTGAAAACACTGTTTGTGAAAGCATCTGACGAAGTTGATGCGCCAATCATCGCGCTTATTATTCGTGGTGATCATGAACTGAACGAAGTGAAAGCAGAAAACCTTCCTCAGGTTGCAGCTCCACTGGAAATGGCACCTGAAGAAGAAATTCGTGCGCTTATCGGTGCAGGCCCAGGGTCACTTGGCCCTGTTGGCCTTAAACTGCCGTTCATTGTTGACCGCAGCGTTGCGGTAATGAGCGACTTCGGTGCGGGCGCGAACATCGATGGCAAACACTACTTCGGTATTAACTGGGGTCGTGATGTAGAGCTTGGCCAAGTTGAAGACCTACGTAACGTTGTGGAAGGTGACCCAAGCCCATGTGGCAAGGGCATTATCCAGCTTAAGCGTGGTATCGAAGTTGGCCATATCTTCCAACTAGGTAACGCTTACTCCGCAGCGATGAACTGTGGTGTACTGGGTCCTGATGGTAAGAACGTCATCCTAGAAATGGGTTGTTACGGTATCGGTATCACTCGCGTAGTAGCGGCTGCTATTGAACAAAACCACGACAAATACGGCATCATCTGGCCAGATGCAATCGCACCATTCCAGGTAGCGATCGTTCCAATGAACATGCACAAGTCAGAAGAAGTGAAAGAAGCCGCTGAGAAATTGTACGCTGAGCTAACAGCAATGGGCATCGAAGTGCTATTTGACGACCGTAAAGAACGCCCAGGCGTAATGTTCTCTGACATGGAGCTTATTGGTGTACCGCATACCATTATTATCGGTGACCGCTCAATGAAAGAAGGCAACTTCGAATACAAGAACCGTGCTACTGGTGAGAAAACAGCAGTCGCAATGACTGACATTGTTGAGCACGTAAAAGCTCAACTAAAGTAAGCACTAGACGAGTTCGCATTTGAAGTAGTTTCAAATAGTTAAAAAGGGTTGGCTTCGGTCAGCCCTTTTTATTACAGCTCAACATCCTCCCTCCACCTTTTTCGAACTATTCACTTTGTTAATCTTTGGTTCAGCTTCTTGCTATTAAACTGATTTCATCATCTAAAGGAGGTCAGTTATGGATTTAAAAAGTCTTCTAAACCAAGCACTCAAATCAGACTTACTTAAGCAAGGTGCAGATGCATTGGGCAAACAAACCAACAACATCAAATCCTCATCAAATTCAAGTAGTCTAAAAACGCTAGGAGCAGGTGCTGTAGGCGGAGGCCTCATCGGTATGCTGATGGGCTCAAAGAAAAGTAAAAAAATGACTAAAAAAATAGGGTCAAACGCATTAAAAGTCGGTGGCGCAGCTGCGCTTGGAGCCTTGGCCTACAAAGTGTATAACGACTGGCAAGCCAAGCAATCCGGTCAAGGTGTTCAAGAAACCTTTGACCCCGATGACAGTAAACACAGTGTCTTAATTTTAAAAGCAATGATTGGATCTGCAAAAGCTGATGGTCACGTTGATGAAGAGGAAATGGCGCGCATTGAACAAGCTCTCGCGGATATGGGCGCAGATGAGCACGTTCGTCACCTCGTTCAGCAAGAGTTAAACAAACCGCTTGATCCTGCTGAAATTGCTAATCAGGCGACCTCTCCTCAACAAGCGTCAGAAATTTACCTAGCGTCTTTGATCGTCGCTGATGAACAAAACTTTATGGAAAAAGCGTATCTGCAAGAACTAGCAAAACAACTTCAACTTTCACCAGAAGTCACTCAGAAGTTAGAAGCACAAATGCAGTGATTAAATCTCGCTCAAGCAAACCTTCAACTTGAGCCAAAACAACTCTGTACTTTGAGTTTCAAATCCGCTGTGTGTATATTGAGATAAGTTATCATTTAGTGGAAAGAAAACATGCAAGTATACGGCTGTTGTGAACTGGTTCGTGAGCTTTATGCTCAGATTGGTAGTGGCGATCAAGCTTATATTCCCCAAGCAATTTCATGTGCAGTTAAAGCACTGAACGATGTTGCAGCGGATGAATCGCTACCAAAAGAAGTGCGTGAAAAAGCGGCATTTGCTGCGGCAAACCTACTGATTTCAGATTTTGAGGATAAGTCATGAATCTAACGAACTTTGAATCCATGGACCCTGTCATGCTGATGAGCATTGTGAATATGAAGCTACGCGATGACTTCGGAGGTGATCTGGACAAACTGGTGGCTTTCTTCGATATCGAGCGCACAGCACTGGAGACAAAACTGGCTTCTGCTGGTTTTGACTTTCTTCCAGAAGCAGGACAATTCCGTTAATCCACACCATGCTTGGCGGATAACCGAAACGAGAATAACCAATATGAAAAAGGGCTTGATGAGTTACCATCAAGCCCTTTTCTTTTATTCGATAGGCGTCTCGGTTAGCCAAATGAAGCCCAGATGACTGTCGCCACAAGAATTGGACATACAAACTTCACATACGCAGGCCATAACTTACCAAACCAACCTTGCGTAAACTCCGGGCAACCTTGCTCAAGCTCTTTGATTTTTGAGTTGCGATTCCATACCCAACCACCAAATAAGCAGAATAAGAGCGCAGCGGTTGGTTGTAGATACTGAGTAGCAACCGTCGCGACCATACCAAACAGAGCGCCAAAGTTATAAACAATCACCACACTGAACAAGGCAATGAGACCACCTAAAACCCAGCTCGTTGCGCTGCGCTTAGTATTGAAGCGCTCACTCACTAAAGCCACTGGACACTCTAACATTGAAATGGAGGACGTTAGCGCCGCAATCGTCAGCAATAAGAAGAACACAATAGAGAACAATTGACCAAGCAAACCTAAGCTATCAAACATCAATGGCAATACGGTAAATACCAACGTATCAGAGCTTAATAGAGAGCCATCTTCTGCATAGATCTGAACGCCTTTTTGCATTGCCACAAACATCGCTGGCATCACCACTAATCCTGCAATGAAAGCAACGGCAGTATCTACCATGGTCACGTTCATCGCCATCTTTGGTAGGTTCTCTTTCTTACTCAAGTAAGAGCCATAAATCAGCATTGAACAGCCACCGATCGTAAGCGAGAAGAAGCCCTGTCCCATTGCAGCAAGAATCAACTTGCGGTCCCATACCTTTTCAAAATCCGGCACTAGGTAATGTTTCAGACCTTCCATCGCACCGTTTTGCGTCATGATGTAAGCAAATAGCAGAGCAAACAGAACAAACAATGCTGGCATCAAACGTGTGGACCACTTCTCAATACCTTGTTTTACGCCACCTTGTACGATGAGAATCGTCAGTACATAAAAAGTAATGGTTCCGAACAAGTTACGTTCAACACTAAAGCCCTTTAGCCATTGAGTTGCAGCTTCTAACCCCATTAGATCTGTGATTGCACCCAGTAAAAAGCAGATCAACCAACCACCAACAATTGAATAAAACGCTAAGACAGCGCTTGGTACGCTTAAACCAATCCAACCCACAATGCCGCCGAGTTTTTTACCGGTAGGGTTATCTGTGATTGCACGCATACTGTCTACAGGGTTGGCTTGACCATGGCGACCAATCGCCATTTCAACCACCAGCATCGGAAATGCGACGATAAGAATCATCACCAAATAAACTAACAGGAAAGCACCGCCACCATTACTGGCTGCTTGAGTTGGGAAGCCCCAAATATTGCCAAGGCCAACTGCGGCACCTGCGGCAGCTAAGATGAACCCGAGACGAGAGCCAAAATGCTCGCGAGGCTGAGAAGAGGTTTGCTGTGTCATACTACTCACACAAAAATATCATTGAACTAGCTAACTAGTACACTATAGCAATATTCACTATTCAACAAGAGCACCTCGGTTAAATCCTCGACAGTTGAAACAATTTGTAGTCATTCAGCTTGTAAATTTTAACGTACATCTCATATTCATCGCTCAAAAGCCTCGCGACTGTTGTTCGTTTTACGTGGCTGAATTTTACCAATCCTTCTGCCGTGAAGTGAGCCGAAAAATAATGAGCTCTGGTGTAAGGGACGAACTGTTCCTCGTGATACTGTGTCGAAAAGCAGAATATTGTGCTTCGCTTTTTCCCCCTAATGTCTATTTATCAGCTAGTTATTACTCTGTTCTCATTTATACCCATGATTCAAGGAGAGGAAAATGAAGGTCACCCTACTTCACGGAGCGATGGTTGTAGCACTCAGCGCCAGCTACCAAGCTCAAGCCTATAACTGTCAAAGTTTACCCGACTGGGACAGCACTGCGACTTATACATCGGGCGCTTTAGTAAAAACGCAAGGAGCCGCTTATGAGGCTGCATATTGGACGCAAGGCAATGATCCCGTGACCAACTCAGGATCTTGGGAAGCATGGAAAGCGTTAGGGCAATGTGATGGTGGAAGCAACAATTTATCACCAACGGTGTCGTTCTCCTCTCCAATAAACAACGCACAAATTCCCGAAGGCAGTGCGATCACTTTGTTAGCCAACGCAACTGACGAAGATGGCCAAATCACACAAATTGAGTTTGTTGCAGGCAACCAAACCGTTGCTGTGGTAACTCAAGCACCATTCGAAGCTTCTTGGACAGCTATTGAAGGGATCTCGCAATTGACCGCAATTGCGACAGATAATGAGGGAGCTGTTAGCACCACGACGATTTCTATCCAAGTTCAACCACAAGTCGAATTACCGCCACCAAGCATTTCATTGACAAGCCCAGTAGGCACAGAAGTGCTTAATGTAGGCGATAACCTAACCGTAGCCGCTCAAGCTGACGATATTGATGGTGTGGTCACACAAGTTGAGTTCTTCGTAAACAATCAATCTGTCGCCATTGATACTAGCGCACCTTACGAATATCAATGGACCGCTAGTCCAGGTACATACTCGTTCAAAGCACAAGCGACTGATGATACAAACCTCGCAACGATGAGCCAAGAAGTAGCGCTGGTTATTAGTAATTCAGAAACCGGAACGGGCGGATGTGCAGATGCAGTACCTTATGTGGCAGGCACAAGTTATCAAGCTGGCGACCTGATTTCTCACTTCAACCAAAAATATCGTTGTGATGTTGCTGGTTGGTGCTCCTCGGATGCGACATGGGCTTACGAGCCTGGTGAAGGGCTATACTGGCAAGATGCTTGGAGTGGCCTAGGTGCTTGTTCGACACCACCGCAAGTTACCATTACGGCACCAACGGATGGACAAGTCGTGCTCGCTGGCAGCAATAACGAAATCACGGCAAACGCAAGCGATGCTGATGGCACAGTCACGCAAGTTGAGTTTTTTGCGAACAACACCAGCTTAGGGGTCACCACTCAAGCGCCATATTCCGTTACTTGGAACGCCACACTTATTGGCGCTAACCAGCTTAAAGCCGTCGCAACCGATAATGATAACAACACGTCAGAGTCCCTGGTTGGTGTGGAAGTCAGCGATAAAGATTTGGTCGTCTCTCTGACTTCACCAAGCAGCGGTCAAACCGTCGGATTAGGCAAAAGTCTCGCATTAAGCGCCGATGCAACGTCTTTAACTTCAGGCATTAAACACGTTGATTTCATGATCAACGGCTCTATTGTTGCAACCGATACCACAGCACCTTACACAGCCAACTGGACACCAACTGCACTTGGTAACTTTACAGTTAGCGCCCAAGCTGTGGATTTGTCAGGAAGCAATGCACTGTCTGACGCCGCAGCAATAACGGTGGTTGAGCAAGTAGAGAAACGCCATAACCTCATCGGTTACTGGCACAATTTTGTAAATGGTGCGGGCTGTCCAATTCGTCTAGCAGATATGGCAGATGCTTGGGATGTGATTGATATTGCCTTTGCTGAAAATGATCGCAACAGTGATGGCACTGTGCACTTTAATCTATATTCAGGCGATATTTACAGCGATTGTCCAGCACTCGATCCAACACAATTCAAGCAGGACATGGCAGCGCTTCAAGCTAAAGGTAAGAAGTTTGTTCTCTCTCTTGGCGGCGCAGAAGGCACGATTACGCTGAATACCGACCAAGATGAAGCCAACTTTGTCTCTAGCCTAACAGGTCTTATCGCTGAGTGGGGCTTTGATGGTCTAGATGTGGATTTAGAGAGTGGTTCTAACTTAGTTCATGGCTCGCAAATTCAAGCTCGCCTTGGTCGTGCTTTGCTTCAAATAGAGCAAAACATGGGTGGAGATATGTACCTAACCATGGCGCCTGAGCACCCTTATGTTCAAGGCGGCTATGTGGCTTACAGCGGTATTTGGGGAGCTTACATTCCTGTGATAAACGAGACACGCAGCACGCTCGACTTGCTTCACGTCCAGTTATATAACAACGGCGGTTTGCCAAACCCATACCTGCCAGGCAGTGCACCAGAAGGCTCTGTGGATATGATGGTAGCGCAATCTAAAATGCTTATCGAAGGTTTTGAGTTGGCCGACGGCACTCAATTTGCACCATTGCGCGATGATCAAGTCGCAATCGGTTTACCTTCAGGTCCTAGCTCGGCAAATTCAGGGCAGGCTCCAACACAGAATATTATCAACGCACTAGATTGTTTAACCAAAGGCACTTCATGTGGCACCGTAAAACCAGCGTACCATTACCCGAATTATGCAGGAGTAATGACATGGTCTATCAACTGGGATCAGCATGATGGCTTTAACTTCTCAAAACCTGTCGGCGATAAACTCACCGAGATGAATGCGCAATAAGCTATCAAAGAATAAGCGAGTAAAACGCAAAGAGAGCACAATAGTGCTCTCTTTCTTTATCTCATCGAGTTTTTGCTTTTTAATGAGTAATTAAATCGTAAATACTCGGTAATCTTTTAGCTCAGGGATTTTCTTCAACAGATCGTTTTCTTGCCCTGCCATGTCATCCAGCGAATCGCACAAGTCTTCTGCTTGTTGTTCTACCTCTTTTGAATGCTCGGCTAAACGCTCTTCTACTTTCGCGCTGAGTTCAGCCATACTCTCTGATAATGCAGTGAGGTTTATCCCTCCCTCTTCCTTCATTTTTTTCGATAAAGCATCCAACGAACTGGCTAAAAACTCTTTATTGAAGATCTCTTGTGCTTTTGCAAAGTCTTCAGTCCACCCTTGTGTCATAGACTCAAAACTCTCCGCAGGCAGGATGAAATCACCATCTTTGTAGTAACGTGATTCAACATCAGCGAAAAAGTCCTTTACTGCGACTTTTACATTATCAAACGCACCAGGTGCATCGAGGCTTTCCGCAACATCATCAATAATATCATTCGCAAGCGCTAAACCATCACTCGCCAATTGCTTTGCTTGTGGAATATACGCGTTCATTTTTTCGCGATAGTCTTCAATTGCCGCTTTTTGGTCGGCATTGAGTTCAATTAGCTCACCTTTGATGAAGAGGTTGTTATCCTCATCCACGACAGCTTTATCACCTGTCGTTTGGCGAATTTCCAAGCTTTGCCCATCCATACGGACTTCATTATTGATGTCCACACGACACTGCGCTGCATAACCAGTAGCACTGACCATCAGCAATGAGAGTGTAAAAAGCTTTTTCATGTCATTCTCTTTTATTTAACATTACTCGTGTTAAACATAACACTGAGTGATACATGAGATGTCAGCAAATCGTCACGACTTCGTAACAAGTTGTTTTATCTCCTATTTTCACGTCAACCTCATCACCCTCTTCTTTCCCGAACAACGCTCGACCCAGAGGAGATTTGGCTGTTAAGACAAAGACTTCCAGAGTCTGATATTGAACAGTCAAACCACCAGAGCAAGGGCCTACAAAGAAGTGCTTTTCGATCAAATTCTCATCTGCGAGAACAACGTAAGCACCAACACCAACAGGCGCATTCTTAAAGTTACGAGTCACTAAAGAACGATATTGACGCAACTCCTCTTCACTATCTTGAATTCGCATGGCTTGTCCATGAGCAAGATACGCGGCTTCAAGTGCCAATGTATCGTACTTGTGCTCGGGAACAGTTTCTTCATCTGTGGCGGCATCGATAGCTCGCTGAGCCGATGAATGGGCAACTTGAAGTTTTTCTTCCAGATGTTGGATGATAATTTGGACTAAGTCAGCTTTGTTCATACTTTTAGGACGCGCGTTTAGTATTCGGGGTGTGTTAATGTAGCCAAGTTTACCATCAAAGAAAGGTTTCCCTATTATGCAAAGTGACTCGCTGCATCAAACACTTCAATCTGTATTTGGTTTTGACTCATTACGCCAAGGTCAGCAACCCGTTATTGAAGCCGTTATGAATGGTTACTCTGCTGCGGCAATCTTTCCTACAGGCTCGGGGAAGTCACTCTGTTATCAACTACCTGCAACCATATTACCCAACCTTACGTTGGTGATCTCTCCGTTGTTGGCGTTAATGAAGGATCAACTGAGCTTTTTACAAAGTAAAGGAATCGCGGCCGCTTCTATCGATAGCAGTCAAAGTAGAGAAGAAGCACAACAGGTCATGGCTGGCGTGAAGAATGGACAAATCAAAATCTTGATGATTTCTGTTGAGCGACTAAAAAATGAGCGTTTTCGTGAATTCATTCGCCAAGTACCGATTTCTTTGATGGTCATTGATGAAGCGCACTGTATTTCCGAATGGGGGCATAACTTTCGTCCAGATTATCTCAAACTACCGCAATATCAACGTGAACTGAACATCCCACAGTCTTTACTTCTCACCGCAACGGCAACGCCTGCAGTTATTGAAGACATGCAAAAAAAGTTCGATATTTCCAGTGAACATATTACCGTTACAGGCTTCTACCGCTCTAATCTGGATATCTCGGTGATCCCGTGTGAGGAAACAAAGAAACAAGAACAGCTCAGTGAGATCATCGCCTCTTCACCTAAGCTTCCGACCATCGTATACGTGACGCAGCAGCAAACAGCAGAACGAGTAGCAAAGTCATTAATCCATATTGGCATTAACGCTCACGCATACCACGCTGGCATGAAAAGCGACGTTCGTGAACAAATCCAACAGCAGTTCATGGATGGCCAAATTGACTGTATTGTTGCAACGATTGCATTTGGTATGGGGGTCGATAAATCTGATATTCGACGCGTCATTCACTTCGACTTACCCAAATCAATCGAGAACTACGCACAAGAGATTGGACGTGCAGGCAGGGACGGGCAACGCTCGGAGTGCATTCTGCTAGGCAATACGTCCGGCCTAACGGTGTTGGAGAATTTTGTCTATGGTGACACACCAGAATTTACGTCAATTAACTATGTAGTCGAGCAAGCGAAAGAACATGCTCCACAATGGGAGGTAGTGCCACTGCGTTTGTCGCGTGAAAGTAATATCCGCCAATTGACACTCAAAACCTTGTTGGTTTATTTGGAGCTACATAACGTCATTGAAGCAAAGTACAGTTACTTTGCGGAATATCGGTTTAAGTTTTTGCACGATCAGCAATTTATTGTGAATCAATTTCAAGGCGAGCGACGTCAATTTGTGGAGGCTATTTTTTCCTGCTCACAAAAAGCCAAAGTGTGGTGCCAAGTTGATCTAGAAGCGCTATGGATGAACTATCAATCGGAACGCAGCCGAGTTGTCGCAGCGCTCGACTATTTTCACCAGAACGGCTGGATAGAACTAGAGAGCAAACAACTGACGGACGTGTACTCAGTTATGCCAACCAAACAGAGCTCGGATGTTTTAATCCAACAACTGTATGAACTGTTCCAATCCAAAGAAAGCAAAGATATCGAAAGAATCCACACCATGCTGCACTTGTTCCAGTCCGAGCACTGTTTGAGCTCACAATTGGCGAACTACTTTGCGGATCACGATGCACCAAAGCAATGTGGTCACTGCTCCGTGTGTCGTGGTCACGTCGCCACATTCACAGCACCAGAACCTGAAGATATTGAACAATCTCAAGTATCGATATGGGCGCGGGAGTTTATTCAGCTTTCCCCATCGGCCATCAGTAATGATGCCGTTGCTCGCTTCTTGTGCGGAATCAGCACTCCTTTGATTAGCCAGCTAAAAGCCTCAAAGCTAGCAGGTTATGGTGCAATGGCAAATGTAAGTTTTGAGCAGGTATTAACGCAGGTAGAAACGGTAAGGGCCTAAAAAAAGCTCAATTGACGCGCTTGGTCTTCGGGCTTGAGCATCACGTTCAAGCCTAAAAGGCGAATTTCCCGTCCATTTTGGCGTTTAAGAATATCTCTTAGCAAGATCTTGAAGTCCTCAAGCTCTAATTGCGGATGGATGTGCTCAATTGTTGTCAGTTGAAAGTCGGCAAATTTGACTTTAATACCTTGTTTAATAATCGACTTATCTGGGCTTGCACGCTCTAAACGTTTCTCGAGTTCAGGATAAAGTTTCTCCTCAATCACTTGCCAACATTCATCATAGGTTGCGATGTTCTGGCTGAATGTCCTTTCCACACCGACGGACTTTCTCTCGCGCTCAACAACGACTTCTCGATTATCAATTCCATGGCTTCGCTGCCATAAGGAGGCACCCTGACGACCAAACTGCCTCAACAACTCTCGATAGTCACTGTTTTTAATGTCCTCACATCGATAAAAACCGGCTTGGTGGAGCTTCTCAAGACTCACCTTCCCCACACCAGGAATGTTCTCTAGCGGAAGACTATCGATAACCTCTTGGACTTTCTCTGGCGGAATCACAAACTGACCGTTGGGCTTGTTCATGTCTGACGCGACCTTGGCAAGAAACTTTATCGGAGCAATGCCCGCCGATGCCGTCAACCCAAGTTCACTCCAGATATCGCGGCGAATTGACTCTGCGATCAACGTAGCGGAGCCACGGCAAGCTGTCGAGTCCGTGACATCGAGGTATGCTTCATCCAATGAGAGAGGTTCAATGATAGGCGTATAACGCTCAAAAATAGCACGAATCTGCTGAGAGACTTGCTTATATACATGCATTCTACCGGGCACAACCAACAAATGAGGACAGAGTTGCAGCGCGCGCGCCGTTGACATTGCACTGCGAACACCATATTTACGCGCATCATAATTACAGGTGCTAATCACTCCACGCTGCTTTTCATGTCCGCCAACAGCGAGTGCAATGCCACGGTAACTGGGGTTATCTCTCATCTCTACGGCAGCATAAAAACAATCCATATCGACATGAATAATTTTTCTAATTCGATCTGACATAGCCATCAAAGCACTGTTCAAAAAAACAGTATAAATCAAATCTACCTGAAGAGAAATGGGCGTGTTTAAGCGAACGTCAATCTCGAAGCATTACGTCCAATTGATCGACTAATTCGGCCCAATCTGCATCTTCTTCGATGGCTTGTTTTAGAAAGTTCGCCTGTGACATCGTCCAAAAGCTAGCTTCATGTAAAGGCGCAGAATCTCTTTTGTGTCGATGTTGATTAATAAAATCTTTCATTTCTTGAGGAGAGCTACCGAGGCCCAGTTGTTGAAATAGCTCAGCCATACCATGTTGATGCATTTCCATACTACTTTCTCCCTACGTTAGCTAAACATAATTATATAACTAAGACAGGAATAATGATGTGATGTTAACGGATGCGTGTCAAACATTTGAGTAGTTGTTCTACTTTTGGTTGACATGTGTTTTTTGATGGCGATAAGTTTAATTTTAGTTATCATTGATTTTAAACAATTAATTTTGGGGACTGCGCTTGAGTAATAAGATTCTGGTTGTTGAAGATAGTCGTGCATTTAAAAACTTTCTTTGCCAAACAATAAGCCAAGCTGGTTATGAGGTCATCGCAGCGGAAAGCTACGCGGAGGCAAAGAACTTGTTATCTTCAGCACAGGACCTCTTCTGTGCGGTTTTAGACTATTGTTTACCGGATGCTCAAGATGGCGAGATTATTGACCTCGTTTTGGAACATGGTCATCGTGTCATTGTTTTAACGGCTCGATTTCAAGAAGACACTCGCGAAAAGATGCTTGCAAAAGGTGTCCTCGACTATATTTTGAAAGACAGCATGGCGTCCGTTTCCTATCTATTACCACTCCTCAAGCGACTAACCAACAATCAACAACACAAATGTTTAGTCGTTGATGATTCACACACCGTAAGAAGACACATTGCCCAACTTTTGGAGCATCAATATATTCAGACGTTGGAAGCTGACAATGGGCAAAAAGCCCTAGAGCTTGTCGAGCAAAATCCAGATATCACTCTCGTTTTAACCGACCATGATATGCCCGTTAAAGATGGCATTACTATGGTGCGTGAATTACGTCGGAAGTGGGATAAAAATCAATTAGCCATTCTCGGCTTGTCGGGTAGTAACTCTAAGACCATGACGGCTAGGTTTCTAAAAGCAGGGGCCAATGACTTTTTATACAAGCCATTTAATCAAGAAGAATTTTTTTGCCGTATTCACCAACTGTTAGATATCAAAGACGCAACATCTGAACTGTTTAAAATGGCAAATCAAGATGCGCTAACGGGCTTATGGAACCGCCGCTTTCTGTTTGAGCAACCCCATGTAGAAAACGCTCAAAGAAACATCGCGATGCTTGATATCGATTTCTTTAAGCAAGTAAATGATACACACGGACATGAGGGCGGCGATGCAGTGTTAGTCATGATAGCGAATATTCTAAAAATCTATTTTCCAAATGATATTGTCGCTAGGCTTGGTGGCGAGGAGTTTTGTATTCAAGCCAGTGGCGACTATGACGGCTTTCTAACACGCTTAGAACAAATGAGACAGCGCATAGAAAAAACGCCAATAACTTATTTGGACAAAAACATTCTTGTGACCGCGAGTATTGGTGTAAGCAACATCGAGGGGGAGCTGGAACAACAAATAAAAGTGGCGGATGAGCGACTTTACATGGCCAAAGAGAACGGACGTAACCAAATCATTTCTTCGTCCTAATGACTATCAGTGTGGTCTTGCTCTGTAACATGAGAGAAAGAAACAACAAAACACGGTATTGGGCTCTTTCTCGGACATCTGAGCTTTGGTTAGCTGCCTAAAAATAAAGCTCAGCAGAACGCTGAGCTTTATCACTTTCTTAGTACGATTAACCAATACTAAGCAATTCTATCTTTTTCCCACGCCGCCAATTTCTCAGCACGCGCAGCCTCGCGCGCTTCACGTTTTTTACGCGCATCGCAGGGTTCTGGACAATTACACACTTTTTCGATGCCAACTGCCCCTAAGCCACCACAGCTACCTTTCACGACTTTCTTTTGGAAAATGTATCCGACAGCCATTGCAGTGATTACCGCGACAAACACAGCAAAGGTAATTAGAAATGTATTCATAAAAACATGCTCACTTCTGTTGTTATTTCTTCATGAATGGCTTGTATGCTTCCGAAGCCAACTCTTTAAAACCATCTTCCGTTTTCACAATCATGAAAACAGGAATATTATTTTCGTTCGCAATTGCCATGCCTTTGTCTTCACCTAGCACCATAAGACCAGTTGCAAGACCATCAGCAGTCATCGACGATTTATCTAATACCGTTACAGACACCACTTTATGATGAATTGGTTTGCCTGTTCGTGGATTAATAATATGAGAGTATCTCACACCATTACTCTCAAAGTAATTACGATAGTCACCACTTGTTGCAATTGCCATGTCGCCTGGTTCAATAATTTCTTGAATTGAACGTTCATCAACGGTCGGTTTTTCAATTGCGATACGCCAAGGCACACCTTCACGATTGACACCTTTGAGACGCATTTCACCGCCAACTTCGACCATAAAGTTCTGTACCCCTTCAGATTGAAGGTAGTCAGCAACCACGTCAACCCCCCAACCTTTCGCAATCGTCGATAGGTCGACGTACAAGTTAGGAAGGTCTTTGGACAGTGTATTACCATCAACAGATAGGTGGTGAATACCGGTATTTGCTTTGCGAGCAGCGAGTTCTTCATCGGTTGGAACTACATCTGGACGAGCTTCTGGACCAAACCCCCACAGGTTAACTAGAGGGCCGACCGTCACATCCAATGCACCTAAAGTAAGACCGTTAAGGCGAATTGCTTCTTTCACTACCGTTGCAGTTTGTGTCGAAACTGTAAATGGCTCGCTCGTTTGATGCTGATTAAAACGACTTAACTCTGAGTCGTCACGATAGGTCGACATTTGGTCATTAACCTCTTCCAATAAGCGATCAATTTCTGTCTGCATCGCTTTTGGCGTTGGAATACCATCTTGCTCGATATACTTGATGTTGTAAGAAGTCCCCATGGTAGGGCCACTTAAATGAATTTGATCGGCAGGCTGCTCACAGCCAGCCAAAATCAATAGAGAAGCAAATGCAACAAGCCACTTTTTCACTTGTTAACTCCCAATGTTGTTGAATTGATATGGGAAATAGGATCAATCCTTTCAATCCGATTACCTATATCAACTGTTGAGTATCAGTTTTATGTCTATAAAAAATAATGGCTAGCTCTCTTGGAGAGCTAGCCATAGATTCAATCACTTGGAGGAATTAACCACCGAAGTCATCTAGTAGGATGTTTTCATCCTCTACACCTAGATCTTTTAGCATGCCGATTACAGCAGCGTTCATCATAGGTGGACCACACATGTAGTATTCACAGTCTTCTGGCGCTTCGTGATCACGTAGGTAGTTCTCGTAAAGAACGTTGTGAATAAAGCCAGTGTAACCATCCCAGTTATCTTCTGGAAGTGGATCAGACAGTGCACAGTGCCATACGAAGTTGTCATTCTCAGCTTGTAGCATATCGAAGTCTTCTACGTAGAACATTTCACGCTTAGAACGTGCGCCGTACCAGAAAGACATCTTACGCTTAGAGTGCAGACGCTTAAGTTGGTCGAAGATGTGTGAGCGCATTGGAGCCATACCAGCACCACCACCAACGAATACCATTTCTGCATCTGTATCTTTCGCAAAGAACTCACCAAATGGACCAGAAATAGTACACTTGTCGCCTTCTTTTAGAGACCAGATGTACGAAGACATGATGCCTGGTGGTACGTCTGGATTGTTCGGCGGCGGAGTTGCGATACGAACGTTAAGCATGATGATACCGTGCTCTTCTGGGTAGTTAGCCATAGAGTATGCACGAATGGTCTCTTCATTAACTTTAGACTCGTAACGGAAAAGGTTGAACTTCTCCCAGTCTTCACGGTATTCCTCAGGAATATCGTAGTCTGCGTATTTCACGTGGTGAGCAGGAGCTTCAATCTGGATGTAACCACCAGCACGGAAAGGTACTGATTCGCCATCTGGAATTTGTAGCTTAAGCTCTTTGATGAATGTCGCTTTGTTATCGTTAGAGATAACAGTACATTCCCACTTCTTAACGCCGAAGATTTCTTCAGGAAGCTCGATATCCATGTCAGTTTTCATTGCAACCTGACACGCTAGACGCTCACCTTCACGCGCTTCACCTTTAGTAATATGGTCAAGCTCGGTTGGTAGGATGTCGCCACCACCTGATTTAACTTTTACGCGACACTGACCACATGAGCCACCGCCACCACAAGCAGAAGATACGAATACGCCAGCACCTGCTAGAGCACTCAGTAGCTTACCACCTGGTTGTGTAACGATCGCCAGAGAAGGGTCATCGTTCACAGAAATTGTAATGTCACCTGTTGGTACAAGCTTAGACTTAGCGAAAAGAATCACTAGTACTAGTGCTAGTACGATCAGAGTAAACATCACTACACCAAGAATAATGTCCATTGACTATTCCTTAATTGTTGCGGTTTACCCGACTTACAGTTGAACACCAGAGAAAGACATAAAGCCTAACGCCATAAGACCTACAGTGATAAATGTGATACCAAGACCACGTAGACCTGGAGGTACGTCAGAGTACTTCATCTTCTCACGGATACCTGCAAGAGCAACGATTGCTAGCATCCAGCCCACACCAGAGCCGAAACCGTAAACGATCGATTCAGCAAAGTTGTAGTCACGTTGTACCATGAAAGATACACCACCGAAGATTGCACAGTTTACTGTGATCAGCGGTAGGAAGATGCCTAGCGCGTTGTACAAAGGTGGGAAGAAACGGTCTAGGACCATCTCTAGAATCTGTACAAGTGCTGCAATTACACCGATAAAGGTGATGAAGTTTAGGAAGCTAAGGTCCACGCCCTCAACTAACGCGTTCTCTCTCAGAACTAGGTTGTATACCAGGTTGTTCACAGGAACAGCGATAGTCAGAACTACCACAACTGCAACACCTAGGCCGAAAGAGGTCTTAACCTTCTTAGATACGGCAAGGAAAGTACACATACCTAGGAAGAAAGACAGAGCCATGTTTTCGATGAAAATCGATTTAACTAACAGACTAATGTAATGTTCCATGACGTCCTTACTCCTTCGCTTCTACTTGTTCTGGTTTCAGAATACGGATTACCCAGATAAGGAAGCCGATTAGGAAGAATGCTGATGGTGCTAGTAGCATTAGGCCGTTAGGCTGGTACCAACCACCGTTGCTCACTAGAGGTAGAACTTCTAGACCAAATAGTTTGCCTGAGCCAAATAGCTCACGGAAGAAACCTACAGTGATAAGAACGAAGCCGTAACCTAGACCGTTACCAATACCGTCAATAAGAGATGGTACTGGCGCAGACTTCATTGCGAATGCTTCAGCACGACCCATTACGATACAGTTAGTGATAATCAGACCAACGAATACAGATAGCTGTTTAGAGATATCGTATAGGTAAGCTTTTAGCACTTGGTCTACCACGATTACTAACGATGCGATGATTGCCATCTGAACGATGATACGCACACTGTTAGGAATGTGGTTACGGATCAATGAAACAGAGAAGTTAGACAACGCAGTTACAAATGTTACCGCTAGTGTCATTACA
Source organism: Vibrio sp. OY15 (assembly GCF_000742455.1). Classification (NCBI taxonomy): domain Bacteria; kingdom Pseudomonadati; phylum Pseudomonadota; class Gammaproteobacteria; order Vibrionales; family Vibrionaceae; genus Vibrio; species Vibrio sp. OY15. The sequence continues at coordinate 74,180 of NZ_JPIL01000003.1, forward strand.
AAAGCTGTTTCTAGTTTAGTTGTTACTGCAAGAGCAGAACATACACCAAGAACTTGTAGCGCGATTGGGTTGTTATCCAACACTGGCGCTAGGATGCTCTTTTTAACGTTTTGTGCACTAGACATTAGTTAAGTTCTCCGTCACGAACTTTTGCTAGGAAAGGACCAAAGCCCATATCACCTAACCAGAAGTCAAATGTGTGTTGAACACCATTACTAGTGAGCGTCGCTCCTGATAGGCCATCAACACCGTGCTCAGAACCTTGCGGTGCGCCGCCTTTCACGACCTTAATCGCTGGCTGGTGATCTTCATTGTACAATTTCTTGCCAATGAATTGATCGCGCCATGAAGGGTTCTCTACTTCACCACCAAGTCCAGGAGTTTCACCTTGCTCGTAGTAAGTAATAGCAGACACAGTGTTACCATCAGTTTCAACGGCTACAAAGGCATACATCATCGACCATAGTCCTTTACCGTGCATAGGCAGGATAACTTTTTGGACTTCATCTTGATCTTTTACAAGGTACACCACTGCTGTATTCGCGCGACGACGGATATCAGCTACGTCTTCTTCTGGTGTCAATGCGATTGAACGTTCTGCATCTTTTGATGCTTCACGTTGATCGTACGTAGATGCATTACCCTCAGTAAAGTTACCTGTTTCAAGGTCTACTAGACGAGGTTCGATGTACTCAGCAAATAGCTCTGGTACTTTCTTACCGTTTGCGTCAATGCCTGCAACTTCAACGATCTTTGATTGCTTATCTAGGACAGCGTTAGCTTTTTGCTTATCACGCAGACCTACTGCTGCTGTTGATACGATGATTGAACAAACAAGGCTCAACCCGATAACAACACCCAGCGTCTTTTTAATGCTGTCGTTATTACTTGCCATAGCGTGCTAGTCTCCGCTTGATGTTCTTCTCAATCACTACATGGTCGAACAGAGGTGCGAATAGGTTCGCGAATAGAATCGCCAGCATCATACCTTCTGGGTACGCTGGGTTAACTACACGGATCATCACACACATTGCACCAATCAGGATGCCGTACCACCATTTACCTTTGCTAGTAAATGACGCTGATACTGGGTCCGTTGCCATGAAGAACATACCGAATGCAAAACCACCTAGAACTAGGTGCCAGTGCCATGGCATATTAAACATTGGATTAGTGTCAGAACCGATCACGTTAAACAGAGTCGATACTGCGATCATACCGATCATCACACCCGCAATGATGCGCCATGAAGCGATTCGCATGTAAACGATCATCGCTGCACCGATCATTAGAGCTAGAGTCGATACTTCACCAATAGAGCCAGGGATGTTACCGATGAACGCGTCCATCCAAGTGATAGGAGCGCCAGTTACTGTGTTAACTAGAGCACCGTTACCACCTTGAGCCCATTGGCTAAGAGCAGTTGCACCAGAGAAGCCGTCAGCTGCAGTCCATACTACGTCACCCGAAATTTGTGCTGGGTAAGCGAAGAATAGAAATGCACGACCTGCAAGTGCAGGGTTAAGGAAGTTACGACCTGTACCACCGAAGATCTCTTTTGCTACAACAACACCAAATGTGATACCTAGTGCCGCTTGCCATAGAGGTAGCGTTGGTGGAACGATAAGTGCGAATAAGATAGAAGTTACAAAGAAACCTTCGTTAACTTCGTGTTTACGCACCATACAGAACAACACTTCCCAGAAGCCACCAACAATAAATACTGTTGCGTAGATTGGCAGGAAGTAAGTCGCACCTAGTAGCATCTTACTGCCAACACCCGCTTCCGCACCGATAGTGCCGCCAAGCATTTCTGTTAGCCAGTAGTGCCAGTTACCTGCGATAACTGTCGCTAGTTGGTCACCAGCGTACATGTGGTTAAGTGCTGCAATAGCTTGGCCACCTGCGTTGTACATACCCCAGAACATTGCTGGGAATACCGCAAACCAAACCATGATCATGATACGTTTTAGGTCAACGCTATCACGAACGTGCGAGCTTTTATTTGTTACGATACCTGGGGTGTAAAAAACTGTTGCTACAGCTTCGTACAGGGCAAACCATTTTTCGTGTTTGCCACCAGGCTCAAAATGATGCTCGATGTCTTCAAGAAACTTTTTAAGAGCCATGAAAATTACCCTTCCTTCTCGATAGTATCTAGGCATTCACGAAGTAACGTACCGTACTCGTACTTACCTGGACATACAAAGGTACACAATGCTAGATCTTCTTCATCCAGTTCAAGCGCACCCAGTGCTTGAGCACTGTCTGTGTCGCCGGCACATAGATCACGAAGCAGCAAAGTAGGCTCCATATCTAGAGGCATTACGCGTTCGTAGTTGCCAATTGGAACCATTGAACGATCACTACCATTGGTCGTCGTTGTCATATTGAACAACTGACCTTTGAATACGTGACCAAGGAAAGAGCGAGTTACCGAGAACTTATTCTTACCAGGCATTGCCCAGCCAAATAGTTCTTTTTCACGGCCTTCACGTAATACAGAAACCTGTTGATGGTAACGGCCAAGGTATGCGTGTGGACCAGTTGCATGTGTACCTGTTAGTACTGAACCAGAGATCACACGAACTTCGCCAGGCATCAGCTCGTTATCTGTTAGGTCATCTAAGCTTGCACCCATTACGGTACGGACTAGACGAGGGTTATTCACAACTGGGCCAGCTAGAGACACAACACGATCTGTGCATAGCTCACCAGTTAGGAACAGCTTACCGAACGCGATAACGTCTTGGTAGTTGATGCTCCATGCCACATTCTCTGCATTTACTGGGTATAGGAAATGCATGTGGGTGCCAGCAAGACCTGCTGGGTGAGGGCCATCGAAGACGTGTTCTTCTACGTTAGACTGTGAAGAGCGTGGCAAGCTAGTGCCAGATTTACATACGTAAACCTTGCCTTCTGTCAGGGCTGAAAGAATGTCTAGACCAGCAATGAATGCTTCTTGTTGCTCATTAATGATCAACTCAGGCTTAGCTGCTAGTGGATTAGTATCCATTGCAGTTACGAAAATAGCCTTAGTAGAAGACTCGATTGCAGGAACCTTGCTAAACGGACGAGTACGTAAAGCGGTCCATAAGCCAGAGTCAACCAACTGAGTCTTGATCACTTCACGATCTAGACCTGAAAGTTGAGCGGCTTCGAACTTATCAAATGTCACCTGCTCTTCACCTGCCACTTCAATCACTACAGATTGAAGGACACGTTTAGCGCCACGGTTAACTTCGATCACTTTACCGGCTGCTGGTGCAGTAAATTTCACGCCTGGGTTCTTTTTATCTTCAAAAAGAACTTGCGCTTTTTTCACTTCATCACCAACGCGGACATGCATGGTAGGTCGCATGCCAACGTACTCTTCGCCAAGCAAGGCGACTTTTTTGATGGTCTTACCATCATTAATCACCTGGGATGGAGTTCCTGCGATAGGAAGATCCAAGCCCTTCTTTATTGTAATCATACGCACTTGCACTACTTTTATCGGGAAAAAGATTCTTTTGATTGCGTAACTTTTAGACACGACATCAGTGTCCGGTTTTGATGTTGTTTTAAACATCAAAATCGCAACATCCTATTAAAAATCTCGTCACAAGGAATACGCGAGATTTATCAGGTGCCGTAGTCTAGCATTTTTTAGGAACTTGATGCCATGATCAATCATTAGAATAGAGGGGTTATTTCGGTAGAATCAGGTCTAAAAGGTCAAAGAATAGTCATAACTTTGACCCATCGCACAAATGCCATATTCCATACATATCTTATGGAAAAGTGATATTCATCGCCTGAAATATTCTGCAATTTCCATTCATTTGTTGAAACACTGTTAACACATTTTTTAACCAGAATTTGTGCCACGTTAACGTCCCTAAAGAATGTAAAACGAAAAAAGATGGCCTTAAGCCACCTTTCTCTGCACCTTTATATCTTGCGTTTTTAGTGACCACCACCCATACACATCGGGCTATCAGGGGCGCCATCTTGTTCACGCTTCCACTCTTCATCAGTATATGTATGAATAGCTAATGCATGAATGTGGTTGTCCAGTTCATCTGCCAAAATTTGATGAACTTGACGATGGCGCCCAATCAAACGCTGTCCCGCGAACGAATCACTCACAACAATCACTTTGAAATGACTCTCTGAGCCTGGTGGCACATTATGCATGTAGCTCTCATTAATGACTTTGAGATAGCTGGGTTGCAGCTCACTGTGTAGTTTCTTCTCTATGATTTCTTGGATCATATTCGTTCCTCATTGATGCGAATTCCATAAGTATATACCTAAGTAAAGCAGACATGCATCACTCAAACGTCACTCTCATTATTGACGCACTTTGTAGACATATTGTCTCAAGGCGCTCGACTCCATGAGCATGCCTAGAGAGCAGCCATCACTGAACTCGTAAAATTTGACAGCTTTTTGTATCTCGACACGTCATCATTTGCGACAATAACACTTAATTTCTAAATCAACTTACATTTAGCTATGAAAACCGAACTGAACCTTCACGAGCGAAGCTTAACACTTCATCGTTTCCCAAAACGTAGTAACGAAACGCTACAAGCGTGGGATGCCGGTGATGAGTATCTTATTAATCATGTTGAAGAGCTTGCTTTGCCAGACAATCAAAACATCCTCGTGATTAATGACAGCTTTGGTGCCCTCTCCTGCTGGTTTTCGGAAAAGCACCATGTAACGCTAATGAGTGATTCATTCATCTCACATAAAGGTGCACAGCAAAATCTCGAGCAAAACCAGTGCAATAAAGTAGCGCTTGCCACCACGATGGACCTCGTTCCTGCCAATATTGATCTCGTCTTGCTGCAACTGCCCAAAAGTAACCGCCATCTAGTGTGGATACTAAGCCAATTAAGAAAGGCGCTACCGGCTTCCTGCCCCGTCATTGCAGTCAATAAAGCGAAAGACATTCATACTTCGACGCTAAAACTGTTTGAAAAATACTTAGGCGAAACAAAAACATCTTTGGCCTGGAAAAAGCACAGATTGGTGTTTTCTCAAGCAACAGTTGAGCCTCCGATTGAAGTAATGCCTTTCACGACTTGGCGCGTTGATGGCGAAGATATCGAACTCAAGAACATGCCAAATGTCTATTCAGGAGAAAGTTTAGATTTAGGTGCACGCTTTATGCTGCAGCACCTGCCTCAAGACCCTTCGATAGACAATGTCATCGACCTCGGCTGCGGCAATGGTGTTTTGTCTGTTAAATTTGGTCAGTTGAATCCAAATGCTCGGCTAACATGTGTTGATGAAAGCTTTATGGCGCTTGAGTCGGCAAAACAGAACCTACTCGACAACCTTGGTGAAAATAGAGACATACAGTGCATAGCAAACAATTGCTTGGACGGTTTTAAACACAGCAGCAGCTCTATGGTTATGTGTAATCCACCGTTTCATCAACAACAGGCAATCACCGATCATATTGCTTGGCAAATGTTCTGCGATGCTAAACAAGTATTAAGTGAAAATGGCCGTTTACTGGTTATCGGAAATCGTCACCTCGGGTACGACGCAAAACTCAAACGTCTGTTTGGCGATAAAAATGTGAAACTTATCGCTTCCAACAATAAGTTTGTGATTTTACAGGCTACAAAAAATCCTGCTAAATTAAGCGCAAAATAAGCTTTAGCAAAATAGTTAAAAGGAATAATAAAATGAGAAAATTGGTACTTGCGGCTTCGGTTGCGTTGCTTGCTGCGTGTTCAGCCCCTCAACAACCTCAGCTGAACCTGATGCCAGAAAGCACATTGAGCACCAATCCAATTGTTCAAGGCAAGACTTACAGTTTGACCAGCAAAGATGTACGTGCAGCGCAGTACGTGGCGTTGGTGGATAACGGCCGTTCGAACATTCTTCCTCTTCATGCTAAACAGAATTTACGTATTGCGTTAGAAGAAGCATTAGAGAAGCAATTCTCATCTCAAGGTTTCCATGCGGATCTAAACAGCAACAACGCGATTGAATTGAGCGTTCAAGAAGCGTTGGTCAACGTGAAGCATTCGGTGATGGAAAATGAGATGGATGCTAAAGTTGTGCTGGAAATCACAGCAGAGACACCTGAGGGCAAGCTAGTCAAAACTTATACAGGTACAGCAAAGCGATCTGGCACATTGAGTGCTTCTGATGCCGATATTGAAGAGACATTGAATGATGTGGTGACATTGACGCTTAAAGAGATTGCCAATGACCCTGAGCTTCGTCAATACATGCAGGAGCGTTTCTAATGTTACGCAAAGCGATTCTGTCTTTAGCATTACTCAGCTGCAGCGTTTGGGCTGGACCAAAAGTAGCGTTTGAAACGACACTTGGCTCATTTACGGTTGAGTTAAACGAAGAGAAAGCACCTATCACTGTCGCTAATTTTCTGAAATATGTAGAAGATGGGAGCTACGAAGGTACTATTTTTCATCGTATTATCCCAGGCTTCATGGCACAAGGTGGCGGCTTTAACCAAGATATGCAGATGGTGAAAACATACGCGCCAATCAAAAACGAAGGAAATAATGGTCTAAACAATGACCGTACTACCATCGCCATGGCACGAACTAATGCACCAAACTCTGCAACTCGTCAGTTTTTCGTCAACTTAGTCGACAATGACTTTCTCAACTATGGCGCTCGACCACCAGGTTATGCTGTATTTGGTGAGGTTACTGAGGGGTTCGACGTTATCCAGAAAATGGCTCAGCAGCCGACCACGACAGTAGGCCGAATGCGTGATGTACCAGAGACGCAAATCGTCATCACCAAAGCTACACTACTTAAATAGCCAAAACGATAAGCCCTTTGAATAATCGAAGGGCTTTCTCTTTCAACGGCTTCATTTTATTGGATTGATTTATGTCTTCATTACCTTCCATCACTTGGTTGGAAACGGTAAAAAGTTACCTCGATAAACGACTCATGTGGGTTTTCATGCTGGGCTGCTCTAGCGGCTTTCCGTGGGTTCTTATCGGTTCAAACATGTCAGGTTGGCTAAAAGATGCCGGCTTGACCCTCTCCGCAATTGGCTATTTTGGTAGCGTTTTTGCGGTCTATGCGATCAACTTTCTGTGGGCACCTCTGGTTGACCGCGTGAAGCTGCCAGTCCTCTTTAGACTGCTGGGGCAAAGACGTAGCTGGATTTTCTTTTGCCAAAGTATCGTACTCGTCGCTACCCTATTTATTGCCGGCGTTAATCCAGCGGAAAACTTGGTGTTTGCGTCACTACTCGCCTTGTGCATTGCAACGGCTTCAGCGACACAAGACATCGCAATTGATGCTTTTCGTATTGATACTTTCCCAAAGTCAGAAGAGTCTAAACTGCCTCAAGCTTCTGCAATGGCGGTCATTGGCTGGTGGACAGGTTATTCACTACCGGGTTATTTAGCGTTTGTTAATGCTGACAGTGTCGGTTGGAATGGTGTGTACTACGGGATGGCGGTGATAGTCGGCATTCTAATGGTCTTTACGATTTTAGTCGGTGAACCGAAGACTCAACGCGAACAACTTCAGTCTGCCGCTGAACAACGCCACAAAGAAGTGGTTGGTTCAAAAGTCGTAGCTTGGTTTACCGTGACTGTTGTAGAACCTTTCCTTGATTTCTTTAATCGCAATGGCGTCCGTGTCGCGATTACTCTGTTGCTGTTCGTTTTCCTATTTAAAATTGGCGAAGCGTTTTTGGGCAGGATGTCGATCGCGTTCTATAAAGATATTGGTTTTAGCAATGAACAAATTGGCTATTACTCCAAACTGATTGGTTGGGGAGCCACCATCTTCTTTACTTTTGTCGGAAGCATGTTCAACGTTAGGTTTGGTATTGTACGTGGATTAATGATCGGCGGTATTGCTATGTCTGCCAGTAACTTGATGTTTGCATGGATTGCTTCGGTAGGCCCAAACGAGCACTTGTACTTAGCCACGATTATTGTCGATAACTTTACGACTGCTTTCTCAACTGTCGCTTTTGTTTCATTTTTGACGATTCTAACCGGGCAAGCATTTTCGGCAACTCAGTATGCGTTGCTTGCCTCTCTAGGAAACTTCGGACGGACGACTCTTGCTTCTTTCAGTGGCGAGCTAGTGGATTATCTTAATGATTGGAGCACATTCTTCGTGCTTACCGCTGTCATGGTCGTGCCAAGCTTGATTATGTTGTACTCGCTACGACATTACTTTGATGCTCTATTGGAAAAAGCACGTCACAAGCATTAACGAAGCATATAAAAAACCACCGAATTCGGTGGTTTTTGTTTTGCGATATATAAGATAAGAGGTCTATGGGTATAACCCTTTACCAAACATATTAAATATACGTGCCACGCCTTGAGTAAAGATCATCGGCTCAGTCAATACGGTTAAACACAAGCAGTCTTCTCCGGCCTTAGTGTAAGGGCTATGCTTCACTGATGCGTCTCTAATCATCAAATCGCCTTCTTCATATTGGCCATCCTCGTCACTAAATCCGCCATGTAGGATCAATGTAGACTCCAGGCCTTTGTGCGTATGTTGAGGAATTTGCACATCTTCCCCGATGTACATTAAGCTGACACGAGCGTCTTCCCCTAGGTCAATCTGAGCACTGAAAACCTTGCCTCCGTAACTTCTCCATGACCCTACGAGGTCAGAGAAACGCGCTAGAGTTTTAGGAAGAGCGAAACTTTTTCCTGCCACATTAACAGCAGCAGGGTCGCGGATCACGATATTATCAGTCGCTGGCTCCGCATTGATGATGTCATTAAACATGTCGTCAAATTCAGAAACATACTCAGAAGGTATGTCACTTACGATGTTCGCTTGACTTGCTTCGACTTGGTTCACATAAGCTCGGCACTTGGTGCATGTTTCTAAATGGGTTGCGACCACAAGACCAGAAACTGCATCAATGCTTCCCGAAGCGTATGCTTCTAACAAGCTGTTATCTGGGTGTTTGTTCATAGTTGCTCCGTATGCATTGAATGCCTTAGCTTTTCTACTGCAAGCCTCAGCCTGGATTTTACAGTACCGAGGGGTATATCAAATAATTCCGCGACCTGTTGATGAGGTAGCTCTTCAAGATATACCGCTTGTAAAACATCTCTCTGGTTTTTCGGTAATATATCTAAAAACTTAACCACCTGTTCTTTCAACATATCTTGCTCTGGTGAATAGTGATCAACAAGATCAGGTGGATAATACTCTGACGGCCAAATGTCATCAGAATGAATGTGTAATTCCTTACCTTTCTGTTTTCTCAGCAAATCAAAACAAAGGTTTCGGATTATGGTATATATCCAAGTCGATAACGCGCTCTTTTCACCATCATAGAGGTGCGCTTTCTGCCAAACTGTCGCCATGGTCTCTTGCACCATCTCCATAGCAACTTGCTCATTACCAACATGTTTGTAAGCGAATTGCTTCAGCTTGGGTGCGTAAAAACGGAATACAAAAGCGAACGCGTCTTTGTCTCGAGCCTTCACTTTATCCATGTAATCGTTCCAATCACTGCGCCCCAGTTTTTTCGGGCTATCACTCATCATAATCGGCCTTAATTTGTGGGAGGAGTTTCCTCCTCCCATTCTTCCTAATCGGTCACGTCATCGACCAACAAGTTGAAACCACCGTTGTTCCCATCATCAATGGCAACGACTTGGTACACAACACCGTTCATTACATTGACTGGTGCTGAGTCAACCGCAACAATACTTGGGTTACCAGCCACTGTTACCGTTACATAATATGTACCTTCAGCGACATATAATCCTTGTACACTATTTTTATACGCAAAATTAGCAATAGTTGGATCACTTCCATCTATTCCTGCACTCGTAGTGAGGTAAATATCCACCATTTCCGCTATAGGATTAGCCGCCGCGTGTGTCACATTCAATGTCGCGCTAGTCGTCACAGCGCGTCTCATATCTTCAACAACCAGAGCTTCGATATCAATCGCTGGGCTAACAACACCGACTGCATAAACACTGTAATCCATTCCACCTGCAACCATTAACCCGTCAACATCTATGATCGGATTGGTTGTTGTGCCATCCACGTAAACATCAATATCGTAATCCCCAGCAGCAAGATCCAAATAACCACGAATCTCTTTGAACGCTAAGTCGGCAAGAGGAGCGAAGGCCGCCCCGTTAACGTTAACATCGACGACTGGCGCTCCATCGACAAGGTGTCCGACTCTTACTTCAGCTTGGCTGCCCATATCTTCAATTATAGAAGAGCCCGAACCGTCCAACACCAAGAGTTTGACAGGTGACGTGCTATTCGAATCTCCTGTGCCGATAGCGGCAATCGTCAAGTTGGAGTTAGCCGCAAGAGGTACTGTGCCGGAGTCAAAAGCAACGCTGTCTCCTACGGCAAGTCGAACTTGATACTCACCAGCTGGGATGTTCAATACGTCGGTAGAAGCTTTGTAAGCAAGGTTAGTTATTGGAGTCGCGCTAGCAAGAGCAACACCTGGCTCAGTGACATAAAGATCAACAGCAGGAACGCCTGAAGCTGCATGAACAACTTGAACATCTAGACTATTGGCATCAGCCATTGAATCGGCGCTGCGAGTCACAACTAAAGGCTCAACTGGGTTTGGCGAACCATCGGCATCGCCAACAACGAACACGTTATAATTGAGGTCGGAATCAAGATCTAGTTCTGTTTTAGGTATTACGGTCGCGGTTTCATTACCTGGGAGCTGAACATCGACCTGAATCGAATTCATCCCCTCTCGCAATTTAACGTAGCCAGATCCCACACCATAATCAACATTCGTTAATGATGGTTTATCGTTGATCCACACATTTGCAAGCGGCGCATCAGAAGACGCGTGCACTGCCTGTAAATTGGAATACTCGATAGTGTCACTGTCGGAGCCACACGCCGCCAGTCCTAATGTCGCAACAATAGTTAGCGCAGCTTTATTAAATCCTTTCATATCCTTGCCTCTTTGTTAGTCGGGGCTTCTATGGCTTCTGTCAGAAATTGCAACGCAGAAATACAGTCCTCTGCGCCGACTAGCTGTTCGAACAGATTGCAGTCTAGGGGTAGTAACTCAAGCCAACGCTGAGTAACCCAAGCAGAGTCATCGTAAAAACGATGCTGGTAGAGGCTTCCAAGTTGAGGAAACTCTTCATAAACATGGGATAACTGCTGGCTTAAAAAGAAGAAATCTGGTGAGTTGTCTAGATGTTGCCAATTGTCTAACCATTCAACCTCTGCATGACGTAAGCCATCCGCATCTGCACGGACGCGTTTGACAACAAAGCGTTGCTCACCAGCAACTGTAATACCAAGAAGGCCATCACTGAGTGTTTCAAAATCAACGATCCTGACCAAAGTTCCGATAGATGAAACGTTACCCACGTCTTTAGGGTCACCTTCACTTCCTACTAGGCAAACTCCAAAGCCCACATTTTGTAGGCTGCATTCCTTTACCATTCGCTTATATCGTGGCTCAAAAATGCGCAGATTCATTTTACCTTCAGGGAGTACAACTGAAGTGAGTGGGAATAACATGACTTCTTTCATTCAAACGTCCTCTTTGATTCACGGATACATACGAATCCCTTATCACTCCGATCACTAACGATTTATGTTGGTTAATCGACTGGCTTAAAAAGTCATAAAATCGCTTACGCAAACGATCCAAATCACATATTTATTGCAATCAAATGCAACAAACAAAAAGTTCCGTAAATAAAGATAATTTCGTGACATAACTCACCAAAAACGTTCAATTTTGCACCCTTTATCACTTTCATTTGGGATTTTTATCGCTATTATTCCCGCCAATTGGAAAGCGCAGCACAGATTGCGTGTTCTGAATCATTACAAACATAGAGAGTCCCCTTATGCGTAAATCACTTTTAGCTCTTAGCCTTCTAGCGGCTACTTCAGCTCCAGTTATGGCTGCTGACTACTCAGATGGCGATATCCACAAGAACGATTACAAGTGGATGCAGTTCAACATCATGGGCGCAATAAATGAGAAAGGTCCTTACGAATCAACTCACGATTACCTAGAAATGGAATTTGGCGGTCGCTCTGGTATTTTCGACCTTTACGGCTACGTTGACGTATTCAACCTAACTTCCGACAGCAGCAGTGATAAAGCTGATAAAGATGGTAAAATCTTTATGAAGTTCGCCCCTCGTATGTCTCTAGACGCTATTACTGGTAAAGACTTATCTTTCGGTCCAGTACAAGAGCTTTACTTGTCTACTCTTTTTGAATGGGACGGTAACAATGGCGGTGTTAACACTCAGAAAGTAGGTCTTGGTTCTGACGTAATGGTTCCTTGGTTTGGTAAAATGGGTCTAAACCTTTACGGCACTTACGACTCAAACCAAAAAGATTGGAACGGTTTCCAAATCTCGACTAACTGGTTCAAACCATTCTACTTCTTCGAGAACGGTTCATTCATCTCTTACCAAGGTTACATCGATTACCAATTTGGTATGAAAGACGAGTATTCTCAAGTTAGTAATGGCGGTGCTATGTTCAACGGTATCTACTGGCACTCTGACCGCTTCGCGGTAGGTTACGGTCTGAAGCTATACCATGACGTATATGGTTTCGAAGATGGTACTGGTCTACCATGGGATTCTTCGACAAAATCTGAGTCTTCAGGCGTAGGTCACTACGTAGCTGTAACTTACAAGTTCTAATTGAACCACTAAGTTTCATCAAAAATGGCGCCTTTCGGCGCCATTTTTATTTGCTTTCCTTTTTTCCCTCATTATCCTTGCAGCAAACCTTTTTAATGAGAGCGTTTGGTGAATATCCTTATCCTCGGTCCAGGTGCGGTGGGCTCACTCTGGGCAACAAAATTTCAGCTTGCCGGGCACAATGTTTCATTGTGGGGAAGAAGTTCAGAGAGACAACAATCACTTCAGTTGGATGACACACCCGCAATCGTATTCAGTAATCAAGATATTTCCTCCGTAAATCAAGCGGATCTCATTTTGATCACGGTAAAAGCTTGGCAAGTGGAAGACGCCATTCAGCCTTTGCTCCCTCATATCAATACAGACACGATTATCATGCTGATGCACAATGGTATGGGTACTGCCTCTGGCGTGGAGAAGGTTGTGCAAAACAATCCGATAGTGCTCGCAACAACGACGCACGGCGCATACAAACCAGATAACCAACACGTACTGCATACCGGTCACGGAACAACGCAAGTGGGTGGTTATAATGACAAAGGAATGCAGTGCGCTTTTCTGCAAGATGTTATGCTTCATGCTCTTCCAGAGGTCATTTGGAATCCACACATCCAATCTGCGTTATGGACTAAGTTAGCAATTAACTGCGCGATTAACCCACTGACTGCGATTCAGCAGTGTAAGAATGGTGAGCTTGCGCAGCCCGAGTTTAAGATACAACTCGAAAGCATCACTCAAGAACTGGTTGAAGTAATGAGTAAAGAAGGTATTGCTATCGAGTTTCGCTCTCTTTTCGATACGGTAATGCAAGTGGTGAACGCCACAGCTGAGAACTATTCTTCAATGAGACAAGACGTATTCCATCAGCGTCGAACGGAAATTGATTTTATAACCGGATACTTTTTAAAGGCTGCCGAGAAACATCGCATCAATACGCCTGAGAATTTAAAACTTTACCAACGCATCAAACAAATAGAACAAAGCTGGACAGAACAATGAGTAAGAAAATCTTAGTGCCAATAGCTCCAGGCACCGAAGAAATGGAAGCCGTCACCGTTATCGACATGATGGTTCGCGCGGGTTATGACGTTACAGTAGCGAGTGCTGCTTTTGATGGCTCATTGACGATGAAAGCTTCTCGCGGAGTCACATTAACGGCAGATTGTAAGCTAGTCGATATCGCTGATGATGAGTTTGATGCCATAGCACTGTCTGGTGGTGTTGGTGGTGCAGAAATTTTCCGTGATAGTACGGTGATGATAGAAATCCTTAAGCAGCACATCTACGAGGGAAAATTGGTTGCTGCTATCTGCGCATCACCGGCGTTGGTATTGCAACACCATGATCTTTTCCCACAATCACTGATGACCTGTCACCCGAGCTTTCAGTCACATATCCCGGAAGAGAAGTGGCGCAGCAAACGCGTGACCTTTGATATCAACCACAACCTGATCACTAGTCAAGGTCCGGGTACAGCTTTAGAGTTCGCGATGGAAGTAATCATTCAACTCTCAGGTAAAAAACACGCATGGTCAGTTGCTGAACCAATGCTCCCTCTGCCTACTCTGCACTACCACAAGCTTGGTGAAGAATAATGTTTGACGTAAATGCTGTACGTGAGCAATTTCCCGCTCTAAATCAATCCGTCAACGATACGCCCTTAGTGTATCTAGATAGCGCAGCGACAACGCAAAAACCGCAATGTGTGATTGATGTCATCAGTCATTACTACAGTGCGCAAAATGCCAATGTTCACCGTGGCAGTCATAGTTTAACGGCTAATGCTACCAGCCAATTTGAAGCGGCACGAGAACGAGTGGCAAGCTTTATTGGTGCAAACAGCTCTAAGGAAATCATTTGGACACGGGGCGCAACCGAAGCACTGAACTTAATTGCTCAAACCTACGCCCGTAGCACGTTACAACCAGGTGATGAGATCTTAATTAGCGAGATGGAGCACCACGCCAACATCGTGCCCTGGCAAATCGTGGCAGAGCAAACGGGGGCTAAAGTCATTAAAGTTCCGATGACATCAGATTGTCAGTTCGACATCAGTGCATTTGAGGCGCTTCTGTCTGACCGCTGTAAAATTGTTACTTGCGGACAAATAACCAACGTAACAGGCACACGCCAACCTATCGAAAAAATCACTGAACTGGCGCACAACGTTGGCGCGGTTATTGTAGTTGATGGCGCGCAAGGCATCGTACATGAGCAACTTGATTTATCGGCATCAGATATCGATTTCTACGTTTTCTCAGGTCACAAACTTTATGCACCAGCAGGCATTGGGGTTTTATACGGCAAGCTTGAACTTTTGGAAGCCATGCCACCATGGCACGGCGGCGGTAAAATGGTTGAACGCGTTTCTTTCGAAAAAACGACGTTTTCTGCACTTCCTGGAAAATTTGAAGCGGGCACACCAAACGTTGCGGGCGCGATTGCTCTAGCGAAAGCCATTGAGTGGTACCAAGGTTTTGACCATCACGAAGTAGAGACTCATCTCCATGCGCTTCAGGATAAGGCCTACCTAGCACTAAGCGCTTTGGATGACATCCATATTCTAGGCTATCAACCGAATGCCTCTGTACTGACCTTCGTAATGGACGGCGTTCATCACCAAGATATTGCGACGCTGCTCGATCAACAAGGCATTGCGGTACGAGCAGGACACCACTGCGCTCACCCATTGATGGATGCGCTAAATGTGAAAGGCACGGTACGCGTCTCTTTTGGTATTTATAACACGACGAGCGATGTGGAAAGACTCATCGCCGCCGTTGAAAAAGCCGTCGACATGCTATAACGCCAACGGTTTGATTTGGAGTAACCAACAAGGTTACTCCATCTGCCTATCCAGAGTCGCCACGCAATTTCTGCCATTTCTTTTCGCAGCATAAAGCGCTTTATCTGCATGCGCATACAAACGTTTGGTGGTTTCATTTCTGCCTATTTCCACCACGCCTACACTCACCGTGACCGGAATTTCAATCTTTTCAAATTCGAACTGACAATTTTGAATGTGGGAACGTACTTCCTCTCCTACCTCTTTCGCCGCCGACAGAGAAGTTTCTGGCAAAATAATCGCAAACTCCTCCCCTCCGACTCTTGCGAAAATTTCATCTTTGACGAGTAAGTGAGAAACCAAATCAGCTAACGTTTCTAAGACATGGTCTCCCGCATCATGACCACGTTTATCATTAATGACTTTAAAAAAGTCCAAATCAAACAATAACAACGCGGAGTGATAGTTCGGCTCTTGAGCTTTAATGACCTCTTCTGTGAGCTTTTCGAAAAAAACACGTCGGTTGTAGATATTGGTGAGAGCATCTATTTGGCTTTGATGGCGAAGAAGGGTTTCAACTCGGTGGCGATTGGAGATGTTGCGTGTAAGAATAAGGACAACGCGACGACCCCGGTATTTTATAGCGAGTGGGCAGATCTTGCCTTCGTAGTATAGGTCGCCTCTTGGCCCACTGTTAGCATCTATTCCCTGAATGCTGTCGGCGCACATCTTGTACTCGATCGTCACAATACTGTCTTGTTTCAGTGACCGATTTATCTGTTCGATAAACCAGTCAGCTTTATCTTTCTCGAGTACGCTGTGCAGCGTCTCACCTATCAAATTACTTCCATCGTGATAGGCTTTTTTATCTGTTCCTCCAAAAACATCAATATAGATACCATCTTCACTCAGAATAAAAGTGGGGTCTGGCATTCCGGATAACACGTCTTGCGCATGTTCCAAGGTGAATTGCATATAGGGAGGTTCCTAGCATTTGTATCTAAGTAACCCAATCGCTTCCAAGTGTGTTTCCACATTGGGGAATAGGAGCGAATGGGGCATATGTCTATTATCTAATATAGACAAATTTTAAATACAATTGAGTTTATAAAAACCAAGTGGGCAATATAATGAACCAGGATCAATAGAATGGTTAATTAACGCTAAAATAGTCGACCATTTGCATACTTTTTATCCATATGCAAAAAATATCTCAACTCAGATACAAAAAACGCCAAACAGTTAGGC
This sequence comes from Vibrio sp. OY15, assembly GCF_000742455.1. Taxonomy (NCBI): domain Bacteria; kingdom Pseudomonadati; phylum Pseudomonadota; class Gammaproteobacteria; order Vibrionales; family Vibrionaceae; genus Vibrio; species Vibrio sp. OY15. The sequence goes on from NZ_JPIL01000003.1 coordinate 90,878, forward strand.
TATTCGGCGTTTTTTAAGAGTTGGGAAAATGACTCGTTACACGGCGATTTGCTTAATCTGCTCTACAATAGCTTTCAAGCCATTACCACGTGACGGGCTTAAATGGGAGACAAGCCCCAGCTGATCAAAATAAGCATCAATATCAAATGCTTGAATTTGATCGGCCGTTTTACCGTCATAAGCTGCCATCACCAAGGCAATCAACCCACGGACGATACGCGCATCGGAGTCCGCACAAAAATGCCAAACGCCATCTTGCTCTTTGCTCACTAACCACACCAAGCTTTCACAACCCGAAACGGTAACTTGTTCTGATTTCAGCTCTTCTGGCATTTGTGGCAGCTTTTTACCCCACTGAATAACCTGACGGTAGCGATCTTCCCAGCCTTGAAATTGCTGCATAGTCGCTACAATGTCTTCGCTGGTGATATCTGTACCAAATGGAGAAACGGGAAAATCTGTCATGATGCGCTCTTCTTCTAGTTTACTTCTTATATTTTGAAATCAACTTCTCAACGATTCGCGATACCGCGACAAAGCCAAACGTTGCAGTTACCACAGTCGCCGCACCAAAACCGCTAGCACAATCCATACGTTTTGGGCCTTCCGCTGTCGACTTCACACCACACACTGAACCGTCTGCTTGAGGGTACTTCAGCTGCTCGGTTGAAAACACGCAATCAATACCAAACTTACGAGCCGGATTCTTAGGGAAGTTATGATGACGACGCAAGGTGTCTTTGATTTTCTTCGCTAGAGGATCTTGGATCGTTTTCGTTAAATCAGCGACCATGATCTGCGTTGGGTCAACCTGACCACCAGCGCCCCCCGTAGTGATCACTTTGATCTTGTTGCTGCGGCAATACGCCAACAAAGACGCCTTCGCTTTTACGCTGTCAATCGCATCTAGCACGTAATCAAACTCTTTGCTTAAGTACTCATGTTGATTGTCTGGCGTGATGAAATCATCAATCAGATTGACTTTACACTCTGGGTTGATCAATTTGACACGCTCGGCCATAACTTCAATTTTGCTTTGGCCAACGGTGCCCGTCATCGCATGAATTTGGCGGTTAATATTCGTGACACAAACATCGTCCATATCAATCAGAGTCAACTCACCGATCCCCGTACGAGCCAGCGCTTCCACCGCCCATGAACCTACGCCACCAATACCAATCACACAAACGTGTGCAGCGCGAAGAATGTCTACTTCGCTGTTGCCATAAAGACGACGAGTGCCGCCAAAGCGTTGATTGTAGCTGTCAGATGCTGGGGTATCGAGTTCACGCATATTGAAGTCCAGATGATCGATAGAAAAACAAAGAGTGCGATTTATACGCACTCTTTGATGAAATGTCTAGATAAGAGAGTGTTCCTCTCTCTTGGACGACTATTGTAGCTTTTCTGGCGGTAAAGCCCAAGGCGCTTGAGTTGGTGAGTTTTCCAGCCCAAGTTTCCAAACTCGACCAAAATGCTTGTAGTGCCCTGCTTCCGTTCCTGCTCTCGCACCAATGCCATGATACAGATCCAAATGGTTCTGTTTTACCGCACCACCAGTGTCTAAAACGATCAGCATTCGCAGTTGATGCGCACCGCTCCACGTACCATCCGCATTCAGCAATGGTACTTCCGCCAAGATTGGTGTCCCCATTGGTAAGATAGAACGGTCACCCGCGACCGCCGCCATTGGCAACAAAGGAATACCAGCCGACCCCGTTACTGGCGCTTCCTCTTTTGGCGCAAAGAAGACGTAAGAAGGGTTTTGCTCCAACAACTCGCGCACTGTCGCATCGTCGTTGTCCATCACCCACTCTTTGATTGCTTTGAGGGACATTTTTTCACGCGGCACTTCACCACGTTCAATCAAAATGCGGCCAATACTAACGTAAGCTTTATTATTTTTCCCTGCGTACGCGAAGTACTCCAACGTATCATCATCTTCAAAATGCACATAGCCACTGCCCTGCACTTCCATCATAAACGGGTCAATACGATTAGGCGCATAACCTAGCACTAAACCTTGGCCATCTAATGCCCCGTTGTAGATCTCCGCGCGAGTCGGACAATCTGATGAGCAGTTTGGCTTGCCATAAACTGGGTACTTAAAAATGTCGTTTGGTGTATGACGCAGCTCCATCACGGGAGAAAAGTATCCGGTAAACAGTACATTACCTTTTTGATCACCACCGCCTAATTGCGCAGCTTGAATGCCAAACGCACTCAACGCGCTGGTATCTCCGCTTTGTTGCGCCCACTCACTTAATCGTTGATATAGCGGTTGGTAAATCTTCGCCATGGATGGTGACTTTATCACCACTTGCTCTGCTTGCTTGTTAAATTCAGTAAAATCGCGTGGTTTGTTAGACTCAACCACATCCACTTGATTGAGGATCTGAGGAAACTCACCATCAAGATATTGCTGAGCACGATCATTTTGTTGAGCACAGCCAAAGAGTAGGCTCAAAGAGATAATAGGAAGGAGTTTTTTTAACACGTGTCTTTTCCGTAAAAGAGAATAGCAAAAGGATGGCAAACAAATGCATACGGTGCAATTGAAAAGCAACGACAAAATGTTTCAACGCTAAGCCAATCCGTTTACTCGTTGTGAATTCATTCAGTTAATACAACATGATAGCAGCGGAAGAATTACGGAATTGTCCGGATTATGTTTGAAAGTAAGATTTACTGATTGAGAGATGAAATTGTGATCATCCATGTGACTCACAGACGCAAGAGATCTCTGCTTAACAGACAAAGATAAAAACGACTATCTTACCGCAATCCTTGCACGCCCCTCTAAACGGAATACAGGTAGATAATGTGCATTGGCATCCAGCTTCATTTCTGCATGCTGCTTACCCACAAAATTGAAGTGCCGCTCATTTGAACCCACTCGATACGAAAACGAATCCCCATCGAATTCAAAACTGGTCGCCACTGTAGAACCATTTACGGTAACACCGCGCTCACTCAACACAAATTCTTCACGAGCATAAGGCGCAACATCTTGCTCAACCCAGCGACCATAAATTGTCGATTTGGGAATGGGCGGATTAATGGTTCGAGTAATCAAATCACTATACAGCATGCACACGACAACGGTTCCAACTATCGCTATAAGCATGAGAGAACGCTCTAGCCACTTACGAAGCATTGATTTAGATGACGTTTTTGACAGATTTGAAGCAGTGATCGCAGCATTCTTATTAACAGCAGAAGACATGAGGTTCACGTATTGAGGAAAGACGCCACCATTGTAACCTTCCCTCTTAACGGGACCAAGAACCTACCTCAATATGTTTGTGCTTTATTCCAAAATTTCACCTTGCCACCGAGTGAATAAAAAGGCATTATTTTAACATAATTAAACAAAGGGATGGCTGTAGTGAAAATTCGTAGTACTGCTCTCGTAAAAGGATTCCGTCAATCAACACCTTATGTCAATGCTCACCGCGGAAAAACCATGGTGATCATGCTGGGCGGAGAAGCCGTCGCACACAAAAATTTTGGCAATATTATTAATGATATCGCACTCATGCACAGCCTCGGAATTAAAGTCGTGGTGGTGTATGGTGCACGTCCTCAAATTAATCAGCTGCTAGAAAAACAAGACCTCACTACGCCTTACCACAAAAATATCCGCATTACGGATGAATCGGCTTTATCTGTTGTTATGCAAGCTGCCGGACAACTTCAACTTGCGATTACTGCGCGCCTATCAATGAGCCTCAACAACACTCCGATGGCAGGCACCCAGCTCAATGTCGTTAGCGGAAACTACATCATTGCTCAGCCACTCGGCGTTGATGACGGGGTGGATTATTGCCATAGTGGACGTATTCGCCGCATTGACACCGATGCTATCAACCGCACTCTTGATCAAGGCTCTATTGTGCTACTTGGCCCCATTGCGAGCTCTGTGACTGGCGAGTGTTTTAACTTACTTTCTGAAGAAGTTGCGACACAACTGGCGATCAAATTAGGCGCAGACAAACTGATTGGTTTCTGTTCAGAACAAGGTGTCATTGATGACAACGGTAATGCTGTCGCCGAGTTGCTGCCAATTGAGGCGGAGCATGTCATCAAAACGCTCTCTGAAAATACGTCTCCTGACCTAGATTACAACACTGGGACACTGCGCTTTCTTAAAGGGTCTATTGCCGCTTGCCGTGCCGGAGTACCTCGCAGCCACTTGATCAGTTATAAAGTAGATGGAGCCCTAATTCAGGAGTTGTTCTCTTTCGACGGTATCGGAACCCAAGTCGTTATGGCGAGCGCTGAACAAGTGAGGCAAGCCAATATTGACGATATTGGCGGTATCTTAGACCTCATTCGTCCTTTAGAAGAACAAGGTGTACTCGTTAGGCGCTCTCGAGAGCAGCTAGAGCAAGAGATTGGAAAGTTTACCATTATCGAAAAGGACGGTCTGATTATTGGCTGTGCAGCCCTTTATCCATACCCAGAAGAGCGCAAAGCAGAGATGGCTTGCGTAGCGATTCACCCTGACTATCGTGATGGGAACCGAGGTTTGTTACTGCTCAACTACATGAAACATCGTTCTAAATCCGAAACCATTGATCAGATTTTTGTCCTCACGACACACAGTCTGCATTGGTTCAGAGAGCAAGGTTTTTACGAAGTCAGTGTCGACTATTTGCCCGGAGCCAAACAAGGGCTATATAACTTCCAGCGTAAGTCAAAAATCTTAGCGCTAGATTTGTAGCTTAACCTTAAATCAGGAAGAGAAATTTAAGGTCCCGCTATACCAACACCTCAAGGTGCGGGATTCAGCTCATTGACGCTCAATCCCACACATCAAGTTTGTTTTGGAGTAAAGCCTCACATAAATCCTGCTTCGAGCTAGTGAGTCATCATGTAAACACCAACTTAGAAATGCGCAAACCATTGCTTAATTTTCGTTCCAATTTTATCTTTTAAATATACATTTGGTTGGCTATACTCTGCTCGCTAGTGATTGGTTTTTAACCAATACGAATGGATCTAGGTGATGTAATGTAGCCTTCACCCTAAAATACTGGGCAATTGAAAAACTAGTTAGCTCCGTATTGCACACCAAGGACAGTTGTTAATCTGACTTTAAATAAGCCGAGACGAGCACTGTTATGAGAACAATCATTTGTAATTCGCTTCAAAGCTTCTGGGATATGGCTGACAATCAGTTTTTAGAAGGCCTAGACGTCCACTGTGTTTTCCCCGTAAATGACGCTGTCCGAGATTTTATTCTTGCTTATCAACAGCAATACAAAATACGCAGCGTGTCTTTTACCAATGCGTTTGCAAAACATGCATAAAAGAAGACCGAGCCATAAGCTCGGTCTTCTTTTACGTACGTAATCAATTCAAAAAAAAATCATAGCCAACAAAGATGCAAAAATAGTGACTACGATAAAGATTAAAATAGTCCAGTACACTACCCCAATACTTATGAACCACTTTGGGCAAACTCTACGAATATCTGTTAGCTTTCTTTTTTTGGCCAACTTAGGAAATGCAACTGCGGCAACAAGGGCTAATCCATGTATTAAGGCCCCAAAGTGACATCCAGAAACTAAAGCAAGCTCAATATCTGTATAATGCTCACTAGTGTACGCATAGCGCTTTACTTTTTGCGGCGTGATAACAATAAGCAAAATACCTACTATCAGGTACCAAAAAACTAACAAAGCACCTGCAACAAAAAATGTAATAAAAGAAACTTCTAATAACTGCAAACTTCACCGACCTTCTATTCCAGCTCTCAAGTAATAGACATCCAAACCACCATTGAGCCTAAAGTGATCATAGCTAGAAGCAATAAAACGCTTATATAAATACGGCAAATTCCGATGAATAGACCGGAGCAAACTTGATGAATATCAGCAAAGCCCCTTCTCCTCGCTAAAGTTGGTAAAGCGACCGCCGCAACTAAGCCTACACCATGTACTAAAGCACCAAAGTGAAAACCCGAGACTAAGGCTAACTCTACTTCTGAATAATGTTTCGGATTAAAAGCAAACCGCTTCACCTTTGGCGGTATAAAAAATATAAAAATTGCTCCGATAATAACGAACCATAAAAACGCGACTCCTCCGGCGATAAAGAAGGTTAGAAAGGACCAATCTAATAACTGCATATATTACCTACACCTGTCGATTCAACTACGTCTAAGTGAGAATAGTGCTCTTTATATACCGCTGCAGCTTGTTTTCCTGAATAATAACTTCCGACAGATGAAGCAACTCCCAATACCAGAGCTCCCACCCAACCAACGGGTGTAGCAACAACAAATAATGATATTGCAATACCAGACATAGTACCTACAACTGTACTTGCTGCAGTTTCCACCAATATTTCGTTTTTCTTTGCCTTAGAGTCTGCTCTAGCTATCTGATCGCAGGCAATACCAATATTAACTGCAGTCAATACAGTGCCACCTTTAGCTGCTACTTTTGATAACTTTGCTAACCTATCAGTATTCTTCTGAAGCGCCGCGGTAGTCATAACCCCGCCGTTTCGAGATATCCTCATAGCCTCTCGAGCTTTCTTACCATTAAAGAGAAGCTTCTCAGTTGGTCCAAGGTTTTTTGCTACATTCTCTAATAGTTTTTTCCTGCGGTAATCATATTGCCCTTTCGAAAACTTTCCTGATTTATAATCTCTATATAAACCATCAAGCTTTTTTAGCTCTGCGACATTTCCTTTTTCACTATCTCCTAATAAAGCCCCCATGGACGCAAAAGTAGCACCGATACCTGCGCTCGCAGGCCCCCAATTGTCATCAAGCCAAGAAAGAGCCCAAAATGCTTCCTTTTCGTTTTGCGACATAGATTTCATCGTTGATTCAAATTGCGCTTGATCATGATCTGAAATGGCAATTTTAGAAGAAAACTCAGATTGCTTGGTGTTTGAAACGTTCAACTTTCTCAAGTAAATAGATTGACCAGATTTAATCGAATTAGGGTCTGAAATTTTTGGGTTGTCTTTTTTTATTTGAGCAACAGCAAAATTATAGCCATCTGTTCCAAACTTAAAATGATAAAACTTCCATATAATTCTCGTAAGAGTATCACCAGGCTTAACACTATATATGTAGCTATACCTATTAACGCTGTTAAAATAAGTTGTATTCATTCCATTCAAATCCTTATGCTCACAATTGCGCATAATGTTAACGTTTCAGATTCAAAAACATCAATTGAAATGACTTTTCTTTCAGAAAGAGAATTGTTAAAACACAACTCATCACCAAGTTTGACATGTAACAAAGGTAAAACTGACTGTAAACTAAGTCCATAATCAGTTAGTAAGCCGCTGTACTAACCCACTCGCGCGAGTCGTTTTCACCTTAATACCTCGCTTCAGAACGTTGAGTTCGGCGTAAAGAGCTAAACGCTTTTTCGCGCGGGTAATGCCTGTGTAAATCAACTCACGAGTTAATATCGGGCTAAAGTCTGGTGGCAAAATCATCAGGGTGTAATCAAATTCACTGCCTTGCGATTTATGGATGGTCATGGCGTAAGCCGTTTCATGTTCAGGCACTCGGCTTGGCAAGACCGATTTCACACTGCCGTCAGGTAACTCGAAAAAGACTTTCAAACGCGGTTCTTCTTCACTGTCATCTCGCATGCAAATACCAATATCACCGTTATACAAACCTAGACCATGATCATTACGCGTAACCATGACAGGTCTACCGTGATACCAAATTTCATCCTGAACCTGAATGAACTTGCGCGCCGCGAGCGCTTTCTCGATGCGCTGGTTTAGCCCAGCAACACCAAAGTCACCTTCACGAATCGCGCAAAGCAGTCGGCATTGGTTGAAGGTATCTAATACCGCTTTGGCTTTACGCGTTAGCGACTCTGGCTCTCCGGTTTCAGGATCGGTTTCCTGTTGTCCAATGCGTTTGAGGTAACGACCGTATTCCTGCACCAACGTCTGCATCATTTGGTTGTAGTGCTGACTACTTAGCGCGAAATGTTCGATATCAGAAAAGTCACGCGCCCAGACGTTATCTACGCTCGCTGCAGAACCTGAGTTAACCGCTTTTGCCAACTGACCAATGCCTGAGCGAGCGTCAAATCGGTAACTCTTTTGCAGCATACATAAACTATCGGCAATGCTAGATGCACTGTTACCCGTATGGGCTAAAGTATCGAACCCCGTCAGTTTTGCAATGGCTGACGCCTGCTCTTTTCCATAACCCAATGCGTGGAACGAACAGATATCACCCAACACGGCCCCTGCTTCAACTGAAGCAAGTTGATCTTTATCACCTAGCAAAATCAGCCGCGCATGTTTCGGTAAGGCATCGACCACTTTATACATCATTGGCAAATCGACCATCGACGCTTCATCGATAACCAAAATATCCAAATGCAGTGGATTTTGCTTGTTGTGACGAAATTCTGCGCTATTAGGAATCGCGCCCAGCAACCTATGTAAGGTACTCGATTCAGTCGGAATTTTGGCTTTTAGCTCCGGAGAAACTGGCAGTTCTTGCACTGCTTTACCAATGGACTCGGTTAATCGCGCCGCCGCTTTCCCCGTCGGGGCCACCAGCTTAATGGTCAGATTTTTCTCGTGCGTTGCCTGTTCAATCAAAGCAGCAAGCAATTTGGTTACTGTCGTCGTTTTACCCGTACCTGGGCCACCAGAAATCACAGCAAATCGACGGGTTAACGCAACTGCCGCCGCAATTTTTTGCCAGTTCACGCAAGCCGAGAGTGGCACGAGTTCATCCAGTGTTTGTAAATCCTGAACCTTGCGCGCATTGCTAAGCACGGAATCAATGGCGTGCCAATCCAACGATTCGCTTGCGACCACATCAAGGTGGTCACACACCAATTGTTGACGCAACACTTGGTTGCTGCTTCCCGCTTCTACTGCTTTGCCTAACGCGTTAAACAGAAAATGGTATTGGCGTGCAAATAAATGGTTGAGCAACTTGGATAATCGCGCAAACTCTTGTGGTTGCAAGTTAACTGCGGCGCCCAACTGATTGAGCTTTTCCGCCAGTGTCACTTCATAATGCCAATAGCGGTGCAGATACAGACGCTCGCCATCGAACATCAGCGGTAAGGCTTCTCCTTGCGCGCCGACCAAGCTGGAATTTTGTAATACTTGAATCCAATCTATGCCTTGCAACTGTGTATTGAGCGCCAATGCCGACTCACCAAACAGCCCTAGCTTACTGGCTAAATCCGTAGATTGCCCTTGTGCATCGAACAGAGACAGACAGATATGTCCTTTGCCGAGCTCACTACTGACAACACCCGCGATAAACGCCAGTGCTTGGCTATCCGACTGTTCATCATGCGTTTGAGAATCAATAAAACAGGCGAATTGGTAGTCGAGCTGACGAATAGCACCTTTGTGCGCCAAGCGTTCCAGCACTACCAATAGACTATCTTGGTCAGAATGAAGATTGCGATTTGTCGTCATTAAAGTAGCTCCATCTGCCCGGCTTGAGTTGAGCGCGTTTCAAGTGCTTGACCATCAATCAAACGATCCATCTCTTGTAAGAAGTCTAAGGTTGGTTTCGCGGCAAAAATGCCGTGGTCACTCTGCCCGTCCATGCCGCGCAAGAACAAGTAATACACGCCACCGAAGTGCTGTTCATAATCATAATTGGCCAATCGGCTACGTAGGAAACGATGCAGTGCTAACGCATAAATCTGATACTGCAAATCGTAGCGGTGATCCGCCATCGCCGATTTCAGAGCCTCACCATGGTAGCTCGTCACATCGTCGCCAAGATGATTCGATTTCCAGTCAAGCACGTAGTATTTACCTTGATGTTCAAACACCAAGTCGATAAAACCTTTGAGCATACCTTGCACGGTTTGGAAACCTAAATCCCCCGCTTTCGCCGACAACGGATCGTGACGTTGAATGACTCGGTTTAACGCCGGTGCAGACAACACTTCAATCGGCAGCAAAAATTCCATCTCCACCAAACGTTGCGACGGTGCATTTTGATTCAGCAGCAAAGACTTACCATCCAACGGCGTTGCGAGTACGGTATCAATCAATTGCTGTAAAATGGGCAACCACTCTTCATCGAGCTGTTCGCTTTCCATCAAGCCAAGGATGATTTGTGTATTCTCTTCCGTCGTGGCTGGCTGAGTAAATTCAATTTCCTCAAACAGGCTGTGCAGGAACGTACCCGGACGCGCACCACGAGGGAAGGTAAAAATCGAACGCTCTGGCTCCACCAAATCCGCTTCGTCTTGTTCTTCAGATGAGTCGATATCAAAACCTGTAATCTCAATCGTGGCATCATGCTCGGCGTGATGAGAGCCTTGCTTGACCAAGCCAGAATAACTGGTGATGCGCCAGTTTCTGTCGATAGGGTTTTGCAGTTCTTTCGCACTAAGATCGTGTATTTCTTCTTGTGGCGCTACGTACTTATCTTCGAGTTGCTGCGGCGGATCGGCCACAACGACACAATCAAGCTCGTCTTGTTGCTTTGTTAAACCTTGGTGCAAATCGTTAATGCCACCTTCTTGACCATTTTGAATCAAATAGCCAATCGCACTGCGGTGTACACCAGTTGGCTCTTTGGTCGAACGGCCATTGCGCAACGGTGAGGCACCGATAAAACACGCATAAACAGCACGCGTTAGTGCCACGTATATCAAGCGTAAGTCTTCCGCCAAACGCTCTTTGTCCGCTTGCTTCATGGACGCATCGTTGCCAGTGATATCCAGTACCGTGCGGTCATTGGCTGCATCGTAATATTTGGCTTCACTGGCTTCTCGATAGCTGAACACAAACGGCAGAAATACGAGGTCATACTCCAAGCCTTTTGATTTGTGAATAGTTACGATCTGCACTAAGTTACGTTCCGATTCTAAACGTTGGATTTGGTCATCACTGCCACCCAAACCGTTTTCCGCATCACTGATAGACTGAGCGAGCCAACGCAGCAGACCGTGATCGCTATCCAGTTCATTACTGGCGTGTTGAAGCAGTTCACCAATGTGCATTAAATCGGTAAGTACTCGCTCACCATTTTCACCCTGTGAACTCGCACCTTCTTCTAGTAATCGCTCGGCAATATGGCGTTTGCTGATCACCGCGCGCAACATCGGCAGCACACCACGTTGAATCCAAAGTTTGCGATATTCTTTGAATTCGTTTACGGCGTTTTCCCACACCACTTCATCGTTATTAAGTGCATCCAAACTTGCTGCGTCGAGGGCAAACAGCTCAGAAGCAAGACTTGCACGCAGCGCACGGTCATTTTCTGGAGTCAGCACCGCTTGCAGCAAACGCTGTAGATCCTGCGCCACTGAACTGGTAAACACACTGTCTCGGTTAGACAGGTACACGCTGGCAATGCCTTGTTCAGCCAGCGCTTGTTTGATCATTCGACCTTCACTACCTGTTCGAACCAACACCGCGATATCGCCCGCTTGAACCGCTTTCTGTTTTTCGCCATTCACCAGACACGCTTGCCCCTGTTGAGCCTGCGTCAAAATAGTTTGGATTTGGCTTGCAGTCGCCTCTGCCATTCGAGTCAAATACTCGCCTTTTGGTAGCGGTTTATCGTCCGCTTCTTGCAACCAATAGGTCAGCGCGGGTTGCTTTTGGCCACCCATAGTCCAAATGCGTTTTTCGGCATTGGGACTGTACCTAACGGGTAAGAACGGAATATCCGAATCATAGATAAATGGACTGTCTGGCAAAGCAAATACTTGGTTTACCGCCTGCACCATATCTGCGCTAGAACGCCAGTTGGTTCCTAACGTGTAGTGGGCACTTACTTGGTTACGCGCTTTGATATAAGTGAAAATGTCTGCGCCACGAAAGCCATAAATCGCCTGCTTGGGGTCCCCGATCATAAACAAACCACATTCCGGGTTGTTCAGATAAATACGGCTGAAAATACTGTATTGAAGCGGGTCGGTATCTTGGAACTCGTCAATCATTGCGACAGGATACAAAGTACGAATACGCGCAGCTAAAAGCTTGCTTTCGTCCGTATCGATAGAAGCAGAAAGTTGTGTCAGCAAATCATCGAAAGAGAGCCACTGTTTTTGATTTTTCGCGTTAGCCAGCATCACACGACAATGTTCAATCGCATGAGCAAGCAGTGGCGCTTTTAAGCTGATTGGGTTGGCAAGAAATGTTTCAATGACTTCAAATACCGCATGCTGCGGCGCACTGCCTTTCGGTGTTTTTTCCAACAAGACGTTTTGCGCGAATTTCTCCAGCTTGTCTGGATAATCGTAACCTGTAGTTTCCGTTGCCGCCCAAGCGTTTACCGCCTCCAACCACGTCAGCAGAGACTTTTTGGTATAGCTACGTTTGTTAATATCTGAATCTGAAATTAGCGTTAAGAAGTCATCTTGGCTTTCTCGCCACTGTGCTTTTAATTCATCAATTTTTTTCAAATTTTCAGTATGAAGATCAGCCAAACTGCCTTTCATTGCTGGAACAGAAAGGCTTAACGGCGCACCAGTTAAGTAATTGCTGATGTCAGACAACAACGCAGATGGAGAGCCCCATAGCTGGCGAATTTCTCCAGCCACGGTAAATGGCAACGGGTAGAAATTGCGACGCCAGTAATCGGCTACAACTTGCGCTTTTAGGTGACTTTCATCGGTCACAAACTCGTTATTAAATCGGCTGCCAGATTCAAACGCATTTTGCGTTAGCATACGTTGGCAAAAACCGTGAATGGTGTAGACCGCCGCCTCGTCCATCTGACGCTCTGCCTGCAATAAAATTTCTGCGGCTTGCTTGTGATCGTCAAACTCATTAAGCAAAGGTTGGATCACCGGATCGGAACTCTGTCCACGCGCAAACGCGATTCGCGCGTCATGGATCCTTGCCCTGATACGATCGCGTAATTCCGCAGTTGCCGCTTCGGTAAAGGTTACGACCAGGATTTGGTCGACCGTAAGCGGTACGCGATGTCGAGTTTCCGCGCTGCCGTGACCAAGCAAAAGGCGCAGATATAAACCTGCAATAGTGAAGGTTTTACCTGTACCTGCTGATGCCTCGATTAACCTCGCACCATGCAGAGGAAACGTCATCGGTTCTAGTGGCGTTGGTTGAGGTTGCTCTGTGCGGTCTAACGTATGTAGAGGACACTCTGCACCTGACATTTGATCCATAACGCTGAATCTCTCCGGATTATTTACTAGGACGTATCACCTAATAAATGTGATCTATAGTTAAAAATTCTATTAATATGTTTAACAAGTTGGATAATTTAGAGCTTTGTGAGATCTTTCTCACGGTTATCCATAAGACGTACCGTTAGTATGCGCCCCACGAGATAAGCCAAACCTTTTTGGCGACACAACTCAAATGAATTAAACAAAAGTATCATGGTCCCTCTGACCTTGTGGCCGTACAGCGAACGCCCTACAAAAAATAATGATTTTCTGACGGCCACCCTACTCTTCCTTCTCTTTATCCAACTTTCTTTATCACGCTTTTACATTATCAGCGTCTTGAACCGCTAAGCGCGCACCTTGCAGTACTAATGCTGTCAGCAAACGAACTTCTGAGGCCAACTCATCATTCCAAGCAGGCCAAATTCGAGAGATGTACGCATTACTGCCTTCGCCCGGGCTCATGAAGCCATCATTGAATGCGTCAGCCATTTTCTTCAAAGATTTCTCTTCGTCATCGACCCACTGACCGCGGCTAAAGCCCGCTTCAACACAAGCCAACGCCGTTTTCGGGAAATAAGGCATAGGCTTAGTCATGCCTTCGAAGAACAAGCGAACCAATTCAGTCAGTAGCTGTTTGGCATACTGCACATCGGCAATTTCTGGGTAGATCAAATGCAGCGCGCCTTCTTTACGATCGTAACCAATGATGTGGGTTTTCTTAGCATGACCCGACGCCGACATGGCAAGGTGATCGATCCACGCTGCAAGGTAATCCTGCGATCGAATCTTACCGCTTCGATAGCGAATCAAACCGGATTGGTAGCATTGAGTTAGCCAACCTGTTAGGCGAACGTTTTTCTCTTCGCCTTCATTTCGCTCAAACAAGGAATCAAACGTCAGGTCGATTTCCAAATCGTCTTGAGGCGCACCAGATAAAAACGCCAGTTTATCCACCAGCTCTTCCGCCTGAACTCGGTTAGTTTCAAATTCGATATCACCAAACGCCCCCACCGGCAGTTTGCCTTGCGCGCGCTGTTGACTCATAAAGTGTTTAAGCACCTCTGTTTTTTTCTCTGGCTGCATCAATGTCGTTTCAAGCAAGGTTTCTAACAGCTCATCACGCATTTGATAGCTTTCCAAACCACCTAAAACAAAGGGTTCGTCGTCTTCCATCACCGGTAGCGGCGGTTCAAAGATTACTTTTAAACGACGATTGAAAAAATACTGCACAGGTAAGCGCCAGAAACGTTGCAACTCGACTAAGTCGAGCTCAAGTGGGAACGTCGCTCCTAACAGATAGTCGTCTAATGCCCGATTAAAATCACGACGAACATAGCCTTGCGATTGACTACTTTGAGTCAATGCCGCTGGAATCCACTCTTTCGCGTAGCTGGCGTGCATGCCTTGGAACGCACTTGGGCTAAACGGCACCATGGCGTGGGTATTCACTAACGCATTTAATAAGTTGTCGCCAGACTCATCAACGGGCAACGCTTCATCACCACTTAGACAATAGTTTTGGTGACAGTATTCCATCAGCTCAGAAACCAGAACCGAAGGCACTCGCTCGGTGTTGTCTTGGATTGAACGGCCAACATAACTGATGTAGAGCGTTTGCTGTGCAGACAACATCGCTTCGAGGAATAGGTAACGGTCATCATCTCGGCGCGAACGGTCGCCCGGTTTGGTTCTTCCTGTCATCAAGTCAAAGCCTTCTGGCGGCATGGAGCGTGGGTACACGCCGTCATTCATCCCCAGTAGACAAACGGTTCTAAACGGAATAGAGCGCATCGGCATCAGGGTACAAAAGTTCACTTGACCAGCAAGGAAGCGCTGGCTGACTCGTGTGCCAGATAATTTGTTTTGAAGGTATTGGCTGATGATCGACGGCGATAACGCATCATCAAATGCGGCATCAGCTAATTGCTCTTTGAGTTGGCTGAGCGTATCGCGAATGGATTTGAGCGCCATTTCGCCTTCTAACTCAACTGAGAAGAAGTCATCCAGCAGTAAAACTAAAGTCTCTCGCCAACCATCAATAGTCTGAACATGAGAAAGTTTGCTTCGATAAGTGCTAATTTGTTGGATAAAGTGTGCCAACTTGCCCGCCAGCTCTGCGCCCATGCCTTGCACTTCGTTGTACGGAGACAAACTGCCTTGCTCGGTTTCAAACAAACCAGCGGATTCTGGCATCGCGTAGCCAAGCAACATGCGTTGAATACCAAATTGCCATGTGTTTTGACGAGTTTCCGGCAGTTCAAATTCGCGTCCGGTATTGGCATCCAACCCCCAGCGAATTCCCGATTCCTCAACCCATTGTTTGGCTTGTAAGAAATCATCTTCGCTGAGTTCAAAACGCTTTAATATCGCTGGAGTTTCCAGAAGTTCGAGTAGTTCTGATGCCAAACAGCGCGTATTGGGTAAGTTCACCAACTGCATAAATGCAGCCAGAATTGGGCTCTCTTGATCGGCGGTTCGGTCAGAAATCGAATATGGAATAAAACGCTCACCCGGCGCGTTACCAAAGACCGCCTGAATCGCAGGGCTGTAAGCGTTGATGTCCGCGACCATCACGATAATATCGCGCGGTTTTAACGTTGGGTCAGCATCGAACATCGCCAACAGTTGATCATGCAGCACTTCAACTTCGCGCATCGGGCTGTGACAAGCGTGTAGGCTCAGTGATTTATCACCCAAGCTAACCACTTGTTTGTGATGACTGTTTTCAATCTGTTGATCATCTTGATGTTCTTCAAGATTGAGAATATCCGCTTGCAATTGATGGAGCAGACTGTCGCGCTCAACATCAACAAAGGCTTCGATTTCATGAGATTCCAGCTGAGACAACAGATACATATTGTCGCGCCCGAGTTTACCCATGGATGCCAACAGACTGTTTCCGACCACATCGGTGTGCAGCTCATCGATCACATTATCTTCCAGTGATCCTTTCAGTTGCTCAGTTTCACCTTGCACTTCCGAGTGATCGTCCTGCCACACAACGTGCTGACGATGTTTCGCCGCCAAACGAGCCAGATATTTGCGATCTCGAACTTCACCCCAGTAATAACGACACGGGTTGGTGAACATCAGATGCACGTCGATGTGTTCACCAATTGCTTTTAGCGCATCCATATAGCGAGGCGGCAACGAAGAAATGCCAAAAACAAACAAACGCTTGGGTAAATGGTCAAAATTGCCGTTAAAACTCTCTAACGTGTCGATAAAGTGCTCATAAAGGTTGGCACGGTGATATGGAGACTGTCCTAATGACACAGTGTGATCATACAACGCTTGCCATAAGATCGGCTGCCACGGATGCTCATCTTCCAGCTCTGGCACACTCTGCCCTGCTTCCCAACTTGCGATCCACTCCGGACGATACACCAAGTAACCATCGAAAATATCGGCAATTTTCTCAGCCAGTTGATACAGCTTAGAGTGATCACTGTCATCTTTGAGGTACTGCGCTAACGGCGAAAACACGTCTTGGTTGAGAAGCCCCGGCAGCAGATGCATCAACTTCCAAGTCATCGCTTCTTTGTTAAACGCACTGCGTTTTGGCACGTCTGGCAACACCTGCGTAAACATTTCCCAAATGAAGGTAGCAGGAAGCGGAAAATCAATGTTCGCGGCAACACCAAACTCTTTGGCCAATTCCATTTTTAGCCACTGGGACATGCCCGGACTTTGAACCAGAATTTGTTCTTTTTCGAACGGGTTTTCCAGCGGACTGATTCGAATCAGTTCGACAAGGAGTGATTTAAGAACGTCAACTTGGTTGGAGTGATAAACAGTAAACAAATTGGGAATACCGAGCGCCGATTGAAACTGTTAGCTAGCTTAGCACAGCCCCATTTAAACCCGCAGTGATCTCGCGTTCGGAAAAAACAAAAGGTTATATATCACTCAAATAGAGTATGAATCTTCTGAATTTTCACATGTCAATCAAGTCTGACACTTCCATACAAAATGTGACATTCGTCGCAACTATTCCATAATAAAAAACACTGTTTTATACTCCCTCTACCCATAATTTATAAACAAACAAAAAGTATGTTTCGCAAACTGTCTTCCAACAGCGCTTGGCTGATTGCTTTTTTTGCTTGCTTTGCAGTGTACCTGTCGATCGCTTGTTATCCTTTTGTGTTGTCTAACAATCAGAATGAACCGCTAACCTTGTTGCAAGGTTACTATTTGGTTTCGACTCAATATGGCTGGCTGGGCTTGATCGCTCTTCCATTTATGTTGTTGAGTTTATTGCTCTCTTTTCTACCGACTCGAGTATTCAAAGGCATCGTGATCGCTATCGCGATCTGTCTATTGATTATGTTTAAAGTCGATATTCTCGTTTTTCAGCAATACAAACTTCACATCAACGCTCTATTAATCCGTATGTTTTTCGAAGGTGGTGATGATGTCTTCGATATTTCGTGGATGAGTTGGCTAATCTTCATCAGTGAAATTGCCGTTCTGGTGATCGGGCTCGCTTGTACCGTTTGGGTAAGTAATCAACTGGCACAAAGCCGAGCTAAGTTCGTTTTGATCAGCGTCTGGTTTGCTGTATTGCTTAGCACGCAGATGATTCATGCGTACAAAAACGCACTTTACGACGATGAAGTCAGTCAGTTTTCGAATAACTGGCCACTTTACTACCCGCTGACGGCTCGTAAATTTATTTACAAACACGACCTAGTGGATGAGAACATTGCATCGAAGAACCGCGTAGAGTTAACCAACATTGAACGTAGCTCACTCAACTACCCGCTTGCGCCGATTCAAGTGCAAAGCAAAGAGAAACAGCCCAATGTTTTGTTTATCTTGGTTGACGCGTGGCGCTACAGTGATGCGACGCCGGAAGTCATGCCAAATGTCAGCAAGTTCGCCGAAAAAACGGTGAATTTCACACAACATATGAGCGGCGGCAACTCAACTCAAGCGGGTATTTTCAGCCTGTTTTACAGCTTGCCAGCGACCTACTGGGAAAGCTTTTACGCAAGTCAACGCTCTCCTGTGTTTATGGATACGCTGCAAGCAGAAGGCTACCGCATGGGCATTTTTGGCTCAGCACCGCTCACCAGCCCGCCACTTTCTCGCACGGTATTCAAAAAAGTGTCGGACTTGACCCTGAAACAAACTGGAGAAACAACTGTCGAGCGCGATCAGCAGATAACAGACAAGTTCATCGAGTTCCAAAAGCAGGACAGCGACAAGCCGTACTTTGGTTTTCTGTTCTACGATGCCGCCCACGGCACGGTGTTTCCTGAACCTGAATTTGCGAAATTCAAACCATACTGGGAACGCGTTGACCACATTTTGCTCAACAACGATTTTGACGCTTCGCTTTACCACAATCGATACAAGAACTCGTTGTACTACATCGACAGCTTGATTGGTGATGTGCTGAAAAATGTCGACTTAGACAACACCATTGTGGTGATTTCATCAGATCATGGTGAAGAGTTTAACGACCATAAGATGAACTATTGGGGCCACACGGGTAACTACAGTGACGTTCAAGTACATGTGCCTCTTTACGTGTACATGCCAAATCGTCAGCCAGAGCAAGTTGATTACCGCACGACCCATTTTGACGTCGTGCCAACCATGATGAATACGCTGTTTGACGTTCAAGGCACAACGAGTTCATACAGCGTTGGTCATAACTTGTTTGATAGCTCTGCCTCTCGCGATTGGTATATTGCAGGCAGCTACTACAACTATGCATTGGTCGGCAAAGAACTGATGCTTGTGGTCAACCCTGGCGGGCACTCTCAGCAACTGAATCGCCAGTTAAAAGTCGAGAAAGAACAGAAAATTCCTGTCGATATCATTCGTCATTCTCTGGATGAGATGTCGCGATTTTACAAAAAAGGCTAGTGTCCAACATCGACGCCGATTGAAATAAAAAAGCCTCTTGGTTGTAAGACCAAGAGGCTTTTTCCTATCTGCTATTTAAGCGTGATGAGCGTGCATCAAGCGTGGCTGAATCAATAAGTTGTTGATGTATTGTAAAGCCACATAAGAGACAACAAATGTTGCCACAATCAACTCAAGACCAGCTAAGCCTCGCACTTGTTGAACATAGTGCGCAGCCAATCCTTGCAACTCCATCCAATTCGCCATTTTAAACAGCGCCGTCGCACCGATCACCATCGGGAAGGTAAACGCTGCATAGCCTGGGCTAAATGGCAGTCTAAGCAATTTAAAGAACGCGAGATATATGATGGCTGTCATCAATACCGCGATACCAAATAGCATAGCGATGATCACTGGTGATGGTGTCGCAGTGACCGTTAAGTACCCTGCCAATGATAGACTTGCTGGCGCCGCCATAATTGCCATGGTTGGTTTTGCTGCATCCGGAATTTCATGGGTAAACATGAAACGGTAAATCATCATCGGCAACATGATCGCGTACGCCACCATACCAAACATCAATGCACCTTGTGCCACTGGTGCTAACATAGGGTTGCCAGAGAAAGACACATCCGCAACGATGATACCCACAGGCGGTACAAACCAACTAGGAACCATGTGGTGCAATTCAAAATCTTTGGCGCGATGGTAAACAAAGCTCACCAAGAATACGATGTGCAAAACCACCGCAATCAGCCAAAGCGCATCGCCAGCTAATGGGTAAAAATGGCCGAGAGAGTTCGATACCACCATAGTGCCCATCGCAAATGTCGGAACCACGCTGCCCACAACCGGATGAGCAAGATCTTGTCTCAATAGATGATTATGTAGCAAAAACTTGGTTGCCAATATAGCCAACAATATGCTCGCGATACCCGCACTAATCCACTGTCCGTAGCCATGTAATTCGGCGAAGTTTTCCCAACTCCAGCCCAAGCTTGCAATACCAAGAGCCAAACCCGCCATTGGAGTTGGCGCTCCCATTACTTTTGCTTTTGTTCTTTGAATCATGATGACCTCAACCAGACTCACTCTTGATGAGACGTATAATACGCTTGCACTTCGTTCCGATATATCTAATTATTTAAAACAAACGTTCAGAATTACTTAACGGTGGGGTATGGCAAGTCACATTTCTCTTAAACAACTGAAAGTGTTTACGACGATCACGCAGCACAAAACGCTCACAGCGGCTTCTGATAGTCTCTTTTTATCGAAAGCCGCAGTGAGCATGGCACTCTCAGAATTAGAAAAGCAGATCGGCCATCACTTATTTGATCGTGTTAATAACCGACTGATTTTGAACCAAGAAGGTCAAAAACTACTGCCACTGGCGGATGAATTACTCAACCGAGCCAAGGACATCGAGAGCATTTTCGATGGTGACCAAGCGCTATCGGGCCAACTTCGCATTGGTGCCAGCGACACCATTGGCAACCAAGTCGCGCCCTATTTGCTTAGCGAATTTCGTCAGCAAACGAACCATCGTTCTCAAAGTCTGTTCATTTCTAACTCCGCACAAATCTGCGACATGCTGACCGATTACGAGTTAGACATAGCCCTCATTGAAGGCAAAACACTTCACCCTGAATTGCAGTCTACCCAGTTTAGCGAAGATGAAATGTGCGTGATTTGCGCGCCCAATTCCCCAGCCGCGCACGAAGGGCCAGTAAACTTAACCGAGCTAGAAAACAGTGAATGGATATTGCGAGAGGCAGGCTCTGGTTCACGCGAATTTTTTATGCGCGTTGTCGCGCCGCGCTTGGAACATTGGCATGAAGCTTTTCAGCTCAATACCACCGAAGCGTTGATCAACTCAGTATCGGCAGGGTTAGGCTTGGGCTGTTTGTCACGTTTGTCTGCAGAACCTGCTATTCGTGACGGCCGCGTAAAACTGCTCGACATGCCTTTAGATATGAAACGTCGCTTCTGGTTACTGGTTCATAAAGAGAAATATCAAAGCCCATTGCTCAAAACGTTTATCGAATTTTGCCAAGGTTGGGAGCGACCAACAAACCTTCCTTTGGCGGACAAATCCGCAAAGTGAAACCAAGATAGTTTAAATGCTAGTCAGTTAGTTGTACGTGTCTCTCATTCTGAGGCTTGTCGCTAGACTTGATTGGTCAAAAACTGTATAAAAAGCCAGTATCAATACACCAAATTAGGGGACCAACCATGGCTGTAATCGTCAAGTACGTGGTAGAACGCAATGGAGAAGAGAAAATGACTTTTACCTCTAAAGCGGAAGCTGACGCATACGACAAAATGCTGGATATGGCAGACGAGTTATTCTCACTGCTGGGTAAAAGTGAACTTCTAGAAGACGAAGGTAAGCAAGAAGATCTTGCAATGTACCTTGCGCAAAACAAAGAAGAAGTGCTTTACGCTCTGGGTGCAAAACGTAAACCTGCACCAAAAAAAGCAAAGAAGCTTGAAGCTGTTGAAGAAGATAGCGAGCAAGAAGACGCTGCATAAGCCTCTCATTTGTTTAGAAAAAACGTCGCATTATGCGGCGTTTTTTTATTCCTGAAGTTAAACACTCTCTATTTCATAAAAACTAACCCCGGTAAACTCGTTTTTAGTCACTAGATTTAAAAAGCTATTGTCGATATTTGAAGTATAGATGCTTATTGGAGAACCACTTAATTTGAAGAGCCTCGGGGTTGAAACTTTAGCACGATCAATAACAAAACGCTTATATGGTCTAGTTCTATGAACTCTGCCATTTGGCTTGTAGTTTATCTCGCACAGTTCAGTATGTAATGCATCCAATTTAGAAGTCACATTAAGTGCATACCAAATGGAGTTATCCACATTTACAGGTAGGAATTCACAACAATCTCCGAGCGTATCTTTGAACAAGCTCGCAATATCATGGCGAACTACGTACGTACAGCTACCCCAGGCAGCAATCATTGGTTTTATTAAGTCATCGGAATCATCATGCCGGAGCCAATCAAGTGTCAATGGTTGCCAAGTTGATATTTTTGAAGCTCCATTGAATATTGGTAAAACTTCATTATTCACGTCGTCTAAACCCAATAGGCTCGTGTGCTCTAGATATAAATATTTATCCACATCTGGCTGAATACCAAATACCTTAGTAAAAGTTTGTTTTTTAAACTGCAATTTCATTCGCCCTTATTTTTCTGGTTATTGGAAACATGCCCATTTTCAAGTCGTCTCCAATATCCTCTAAAACCTCAACGATATCTTCTCTATCTGCATCCTGAGCAATCGTATTTTCAAGTAAATGTTCAACGTTCAAATAGTAAAATGAAGTATGGATACAGGAGTGAGAATAAGCTTCAACCATTTGCGAATGGGGCACATGTTTATTCCATCTTGGTAAAAATACACCATTTTCCGCACTATCTATATCGATTCGAAATGCTGATAGCCTCATTCTGGACTTTGCAGCTCTAATGTCTTTCCATGATACAATATGATGAGCAGCTACATTCTTAGGACGACATTGCCCTGTTTTTTTAAGGATGTTTTTGGCCAAGCGATAACTATGGGCCTTATTATGCTCCCACCTTATATGTTGATTAAGTAAAAGATCATCTTTGGATATCACCCCTCTCTTATACTTAATAGAATCTATCACTGAACCTGCATAAAATATTTGAAATTGCGAAGCTTGCTTGGAAGCGAATAACTTATCACCAGTCACATTAAACAAATCTCTTTCCAGCTCAGACGTTGTAACCGTAACGACTTTTTTACCCATACTGATCTCATTGAAAATGCTTAAAAACGTAGATCAACCTTAATATGAATCAATATGAATATAAAGGATTATTTATCTCAAAACCGAGCCGCCTCAAGCTTGCGCCAAATTTATTTGAACTTATACGACACCTTGTTCTAAACAATTAAAAACATACCTCTGTATCTCGAAAGAACTCGCCAGAATAGGAAAACGCCCTTTCTTTCTAGAGCCGAGACAAGAAACTGCCTTCTATCGTTTCAGCAAAACTCCCCCAATAGACCACCTCGTAGCCACATTTCTCATCAGACAAACATATCTCTAAAAAGACAAAAGGTATCCATCTACGGACTTTCTCCATTTCCCCTCTTTAAACTCCCCAACACTCTCTTTATGATGACTGACAACTTAATTATTTCTTGTCAGTGAACAGACGAGACACAAGACTCAACACATGGAGATCAACTATGGCTTTCTTCTCTCTAGCCTTTGGTACGGCAACTAAAAACCGCGACGGCAAAATCATCGAAGCGTTTTTCCCAAACCCAGTTCTTAACCCAAGCGAAGCGCTTGTTAACGCACTAGCAGCAGTAGCAGGTTACGAGCAAGGCAACCAAGCTATCGAGATCTCTGCAGCACAAAGCGCAGAACTGGCAGCAGCATTTGAAGCAAACGGCGATGCGGCAAACGCTTCTTTCGCAGCAAAAGCAGCAGAATCAGCACAACCACTTGTACTGGTTATCCTTGCAACTGACGAGCAGCCACAAAGCGTTGCTGAAGGCTTCCTAAAACTTCAACTTATCTCTAACCGCCTAGTTCAACCGCACGGCACGGTACTAGACGGTATCTTCGGTCTACTACACAACATCGCATGGACTAACGAAGGTCCAATCGACCTACCTGAACTGGCAGAGCGTCAAATCGAAGCTCGCCTAGCGGGTCGTGCACTAAGCGTAGATTGCGTAGACAAGTTCCCTAAAATGGTGGACTACGTGGTACCAACTGGCGTTCGTATCGCTGACACTTCTCGCGTACGTCTTGGCGCACACGTTGGCGAAGGCACAACGGTAATGCACGAAGGCTTCATCAACTTCAACGCAGGTACAACTGGCGTGAGCATGGTTGAAGGTCGCATCTCTGCTGGTGTAGTGGTTGGTAACGGCTCTGACATCGGCGGCGGCGCATCTATCATGGGTACGCTATCTGGCGGCGGTAAAGTTGTGGTTTCTATAGGTGAAAACTCGCTACTAGGCGCGAACGCAGGTCTTGGCTTCCCAATGGGTGACCGTTGTACTATCGAATCAGGTCTATACGTAACTGCTGGTTCTAAAGTACGCATGCTAGATTCTGACGGTCAAGAAGTCGAACTGGTGAAAGCACGCGATCTTGCTGGAGTTTCTGACCTACTGTTCCGTCGTAACTCTGTAACAGGTCAAATCGAATGTCTTGCTAACAAGAGCGCGGTTGAACTGAACAGCGAACTGCATAAAAACAACTAATAAATAGTTAAGAAAAATCCCCCAGCAGGAAACTGTTGGGGGATTTTTTAGCTTAAAGAAAAATGCGTGATTACTGATTTAAAAAGCTGACCGCTTTATCTGGGAAATCAGTAAACAAACCATCCACTTTTACTTGGTTGTAGTACACATCCATCATGCCTTCAAAGCTGTCAGTGTACGCTGGAATGCGTCCTGGATCGGCGCGGAACGTGTATGGATGCACTTGCAAGCCAGCGTCTTTTGCAGCCTTCATCAACGGCTTGATGATGATATTGTCTTTGGTTGACTTATCATCCACCAGCATCGGCTTCCAAGGTCCAATTCCTTCCGCGTAACTCGCTACTTTCTTCATTCCGTCGGCTTCGAACATCCAGTCATAACTGTATGGTGTTGCCTTGTCGCCTTTGTACACCATAGTTTCGTTCCAGTCCGTGTAAGCCATAAGCTGAACGAGCTTTAAGTCCATGTCCATTGCAGGCATGAGTTCACTGTTGATGCGTTGAAGTTCATTCGCATCAAAACACTGAAGGTAGACTTTGTCGTCTTGAGAGCCGTAACCGTACTGCTTCAAGACTTTAAGTACTGCTTTAGAAATGTCCTTACCTTCATGACGATGGAACCAAGGCGCTTTAATTTCTGGGTAAATACCGATGTCATAACCCAGCGTTTTGTTTAAGCCTTGGATCAGCTCAATCTCTTCAGCAAACGTCGGCACGGTGAAGTCAGATTTCCACATAGGGAATCGGGTTGGATAGCCCGCTACTTTGTTGCCTTTCTCATCGATGTTGAACCCTTCGGTAACTCGCAAGGATTTGATTTCCGCCAGAGTGAAATCAATCGCGTAATAACGACCATCTTTACGTGCACGATCAGGAAAACGCTCCGCAACATCCGTTACGCGATCGAGATAATGGTCATGCAACACGACCAACTGGTCGTCTTTCGTCATTACCACATCTTGTTCTATGTAGTCAGGTTTCATTGCGTAAGCAAGTGCTTTGGCTTCTAGCGTGTGCTCAGGCAAGTAGCCCGATGCGCCACGGTGCGCAATGACAAGCGGCTTCGCAATCGCACCAGCAGAGAGGCTAAGTGCTAAAAAAGTAAGACATACTGACTTTGTTTTCATTGTTATTTCCTTGATAAAGCGAAGAGGCAGTATTCCACTGCCTCTTTAAATAAATATTACGCTAGCGCTTCCTTCTCGCGCTCTTTTTGCTCGTGGTGCGCACGTTCACCTAAGAAGGCGTACATCAAACACACGATAGAAGTAATACAAGAACCCACTAAGATGATAAAGCCACCATCCCAGCCAAAGTGGTCTACGGTGTAGCCCAAAATCGCGTTTGCGGCAACTGCCCCACCCAGGTATCCAAACAAACCAGTAAGACCAGCGGCAGTACCTGCGGCTTTCTTCGGAGCGAGTTCAAGTGCGTACAAACCGATCAGCATAACCGGACCATAGATTAGGAAGCCAATTGCAATAAGCGCCATCATATCTACTGTTGGGTTGCCCGCAGGGTTAAACCAATAAACCATCACTGCAACTGTCACTAGAACCATAAATAAGATACCAGCAGGTGCACGACGACCTTTGAACAATTTGTCAGAGATCCAACCACACAATAGTGTTCCTGGAATGCCAGCCCATTCGTATAAGAAATAAGCCCATGACGATTTATCTACCGAGAAATCCTTCGCTTCTTTTAGGTAAACCGGTGCCCAGTCCAGTACGCCGTAACGAATTAGGTAAACAAATGCGTTTGCAATTGCAATCGACCAAAGAAGTTTGTTGTTGAAGACGTATTTGAAGAAGATTTCCTTCGCTGTCATTTCTTGTTCATGGGACTTGTCATAGTCATCTGGGTAATCGTCTTTGTACTCTTCAATCGGAGGCAGACCACAAGACTGAGGGGTATCGCGAACCGTCATCCAAACAAACACAGCAACCAACGTGGCGAAAAATGCAGGAACATAAAATGCAGTGCGCCAATCATCGTTAAATGCCCATAGGCCAAGAATAAATAGTGGACCAATCAAGCCGCCACCCACGTTGTGCGCCACGTTCCAAACCGAAACGATCTCACCACGCTCTTTACGTGACCACCAGTGCACCATGGTTCGGCCACAAGCAGGCCACCCCATCCCTTGGAACCAACCGTTTAAGAAAAGCAAAATGAACATCGCAGTGACGCTACCAGTCGCCCATGGCATAAAGCCAAAGCAAAACATCACTAATGCAGACATCAATAGGCCGCCACTAAGGAAATAGCGAGGGTTGGAGCGGTCTGAAACGCTGCCCATTAGAAACTTAGAGAGACCATATGCAATGGAAACAGCTGCCAAGGCGACACCTAAGTCTCCGCGGCTAAAGCCTTGCTCGATAAGATAAGGCATCGCCAAACTGAAGTTTTTACGAACTAGATAGTAACCGGCGTAGCCAACAAAGATACCGATAAAGAGTTGCCAACGGAGGCGAGAGTAGGTGCTATCGATGCTGCCAGGGGACAGACGATCAATGTGCGCCTTAGGTTTGAATATTCCAAACATAGGAACCTCATTATTTTGTATGCGATGGTAAAAACACAAAAGGAGCGAACGAAACAAAATAAATCTTCGTTCGAAAGTTCATGAATTGTATGGAGTTAGGATTTTATTTCTGTGACAAATGTTGCACATGGATTAAATATAAGTAAATACAGTAAATTATATGAGCATTAATTAGATCATCGTTCAACTTTACTCAAGATTCGTTAATATGAAACTGACATTCAAACCTCTCACTTGAGCATTCCAATTCGAAACCTTTGAAACAAAGGCTCGAATTAGAACATAAACTAACCGTAAAAAGGGCGATTTACGCCTGCCCTACTCGCTCCGAACCAACTAATAACTAAAAAGCTGAAAAACGATCACGTTTAGCATCAAACGAAATAAAAAAAACAATTTTTATTTGAATACAAGCCGAAGCAATGATTCACAAACACAAGACATTAACAGCGTTTATTCTCTTCTCAACTCATCCTATTGGTATCAATGGGATGACGATTTTTCTAAAAGTCCAAACATGACAGCGTATTTTTTTATATCACTGCTAGCCCTTGATACATTTGACATTCTCCTACTCCTTTAGGGTTAACTGCTGCACAAGTTCTGTGTAATAAATCTCCAAGCACGTAGCAGCTTCACAAAACTCCTCTTACCAGTTGTGCATTCTTTTTCACATCGGTAATTTGAGCGCTCTCAACACTGGCCTCGTGACAAATAAATTATTTTCGTTGTGTTCTTTTCCGGTTAAAAGATGCGCCATTTAACAAAAACGAAGACTTTGATTAACAAATTTATGCTCAAACGCTCATTTTTAACGCTCGTTTGTTTTCGCAAACGTTTATATATGCACAATAGTACCGTGCTAGACAGGCAAAAATGATCAAAGGACTTTTAACATGACAACGAACAAACACCCCTCTCTGCTCGGAGAATGTTTGGCCGAGTTTATCGGTACAGGACTACTTATTTTCTTCGGCGTAGGCTGTGTTGCAGCCTTAGTTCTAACAGGCGCATCATTTGGACAATGGGAAATCAGTATTGTATGGGGCTTCGGTGTCGCCATCGCTATTTACTGTACGGCTGGCGTCTCTGGTGCACACATCAACCCTGCCGTTACCATCGCACTTGCTATGTTCCATGGTTTTGATAAGGCGAAAGTGGTGCCATACATTATCGCTCAAATGCTTGGGGCATTCTGTTCTGCTGCATTGGTATACAGCTTATACAGCAACCTTTTCACCGACTACGAAATCGCTCATAACTTCGTTCGCAGCAGCCAAGATGCACTAGCAACTGCTGGTATCTTCTCAACCTATCCGCATGCCTCCCTCTCTTTCTTTGGTGCTTTTGCTGTGGAATTCGTTATCACTGCTGTGCTGATGTTTGCGATTCTGGCTCTGGGCGATGAAAATAACGGCGCAGCACGTGGCGCAATGAACCCTCTATTGATCGGTATTTTGATTGCCGTCATCGGTGGTTCACTTGGCCCACTAACAGGCTTTGCGATGAACCCTGCTCGTGACTTTGGACCGAAGCTGTTCGCTTACTTCGCAGGTTGGGATTACGCTCTGACAGGTGCTAAAGACATTCCTTACTTTATCGTGCCTTTACTTGCTCCGATTGCAGGTGCGTGTTTTGGTGGTTGGTTGTATCCAAAAGCGATTGCCGCTTACCTTCCACAACAAGGCCACGGTTGTACGATTCCAAACCAATGTGAGACGGAAGAAGAAACAGAAGAAGCTAGAGCTTAAAACTGACGTAACTCGAACATTTACTAAAATATAAATAACGAAACAAAAGGATTCTTACCATGACTGAGCAAAAATACATTGTTGCCCTGGACCAAGGTACAACAAGCTCTCGCGCAGTGATTCTTGATCACGATGCGAACATCGTAAGCGTCGCGCAACGCGAATTTACTCAGATTTATCCAGAAGCTGGTTGGGTTGAACATGATCCAATGGAGATCTGGGCAACACAAAGCTCTACTTTAGTAGAAGCTCTAGCTAAGTCTGGCATCCGTAGCGACCAATTAGCGGCTATCGGTATTACTAACCAGCGTGAAACGACCATCGTCTGGAACAAAGAAACAGGTAAACCCGTTTACAATGCGATCGTATGGCAATGTCGCCGTACTGCTGATATCTGTGAAGATTTAAAAGCACGCGGTCTCGAAAACTATGTACGTGACAACACTGGTTTGGTGCTTGACCCTTACTTCTCAGGTACCAAAGTTAAATGGATTCTGGACAATGTTGAAGGCGCACGAGAAGACGCAGAAGCAGGCAAGCTGTTGTTTGGTACTGTCGATACTTGGTTAGTTTGGAAGATGACTCAAGGTCGCGTTCACGTAACCGACTACACTAACGCATCGCGTACCATGCTGTTTAACATCAACGATCTATGTTGGGATCAAAAAATGTTAGATGAGCTTGGCATCCCAGCATCTATGATGCCAGAAGTGAAGCGCTCATCGGAAATTTACGGTAAAACCAACATCGGTGGTAAAGGCGGTACTCGTATTCCTATTTCTGGAATCGCAGGTGACCAACAAGCGGCGCTTTACGGCCAAATGTGTGTTGAAGCGGGTCAAGCGAAAAACACTTACGGTACGGGTTGTTTCTTGCTAATGAATACTGGCCAAGAAAAAGTCACTTCGACACATGGCCTTCTAACTACTTTGGCTTGTGGTCCTGCAGGCGAACCAGCTTATGCACTTGAAGGCGCCGTATTCATGGGTGGAGCTTCTATCCAATGGCTACGCGATGAATTGAAAATCCTAAACGGTGCAGAAGACTCTGAATACTTCGCGACAAAAGTGGATACATCAAACGGCGTTTATGTCGTGCCTGCATTTACTGGTTTAGGCGCTCCATACTGGGATGCCTACGCACGTGGCACGATTGTCGGCCTTACTCGCGGTGTGAATTCAAACCATATCATCCGTGCAACATTGGAAGGCATCGCTTATCAAACTCGTGACGTACTGGATGCGATGCAAGCTGACTCAGGCATTAAGCTTGCGAACCTTCGCGTCGATGGTGGTGCAGTAGCGAACAACTTCCTAATGCAATTCCAATCCGATGTATTGAACACAGAAGTACACCGCCCTCAAGTAACTGAGGTTACCGCTCTTGGTGCAGCCTACCTTGCCGGCCTTGCAGTTGGTTACTGGGATAGCATTGATGAGTTGCAGAATAAAGCGGTACTTGATCGCACCTTTGAGCCACACGATGATGAAGAAAAACGCAATCGTCGTTACAAGGGCTGGAAACGTGCAGTGAAATGTGCACAAACCTGGTCTGAACTTCACGACGAAGAAGATTAATCTCATCTCCATAAGAAAAAAAGAGCGCCATTTGTGCGCTCTTTTTGCGCTTTATCCCCGATTCCTGAACTCGCTTACTTCTCACAACGAGCAAATTCGAGCACAATAGAGCTTCGAATTTGAAGCATTGGCCGTTACCAATGCACAAGGGAGTGGTAAGTGAAGCAAATACCTCGACACCAGCAGATTGTTGAGCTGGTGAAAAAACAAGGCTATGTCAGCACGGATGAGTTAGTAGAAAGATTCAATGTCAGCCCACAAACCATCCGACGCGATCTCAATGAACTCGCCGATGACAACAAAATTCGTCGTTATCACGGTGGAGCCACTATTCCTCTCAGTTCTGAAAACACATCTTACAACACGCGTAAAGCGCTCAACTTCAATGAAAAAGATGTCATTGCAGACGAGGTAGTCAAACACATTCCAGATGGTGCCACACTATTCATCGATATCGGCACCACACCAGAAGCAGTTGCGCGAGCGCTCAATAAAAACCATAAACAGTTGCGTGTTGTCACCAACAACATCAATGTTGCGACCATTCTTTTCCCTAACCCTGAAATCAAAGTCATCTTAGCGGGTGGAGAAGTCCGCAGCAGAGACGGCGGTATTGTTGGCGAGGCTACCCTCGATTTCGTTAAACAGTTCCGTCTCGACTTTGGCATTCTCGGCATTAGCGGTATCGACTTCGATGGCTCGCTATTAGACTTTGATTACCACGAAGTCCGGGTCAAACAAGCGATCATTGACAATAGCCGTAGTGTATTTCTTGCCGTAGACCACACCAAGTTCGGGCGCAATGCTATGGTGAAACTAGGCAATATTGCACAGCTCAACATGATCTTTACCAATAAGCAGCCACCAGAAGAAATCTTGTCAATTTTGAAGGAAGCTTCTATCCCACTTGAAGTGGTTGAAGCTAACGAATCAAACTCCGAAAACGAGTAACGTCAATCGTATAACTCCCCCTCAAATGACCTCTGTCTTAATTAGACAGAGGTTTTTTTGTGTCTAAATCACACAAAACGCTCACAAACGAAAATAATAGATGATCACAAACGAAACCTGAGCTAGGATTACATTATGTTCTAAAATGCTCGTTCGCTCACCAAGAGGTCAAATTTATGAGTATACAAAATAATGCTTCCACTACTAGCTCATCCACTACCTTAGACTTGATCGTAATCGGTGGCGGCATTAACGGAGCTGGTATTGCAGCAGACGCAGCTGGCCGAGGTTTGAGTGTTGGCTTATACGAAGCAAATGACTTCGCATCTGCGACTTCTTCAGCAAGTTCTAAACTGATACACGGCGGTTTACGCTACCTTGAACACTACGAGTTTCGTTTAGTTTCGGAAGCGCTCGCAGAGCGTGAGGTTATTCTTCGTAAAGCACCACACGTCGCACTACCAATGCGTTTCCGTTTACCGCATCGCCCATTCCTACGCCCAGCTTGGATGATTCGTTGTGGCCTTTTCCTTTACGATAACTTGGGTAAACGTACGACGCTGCAAGGCAGTAAAACCGTCAACCTTGCGAAATCTGGCTTGCTAAAACCAGAAATGAAAACGGGTTTCGAATACTCTGACTGTTGGGTTGATGATGCACGTTTAGTATTACTGAACGTTCTTGCGGCTCGCGAAAACCATGCTGAAGTGCGTAACTACTGCCGCGTGGAAAAAGCACACCGTGAAGGTGGTATCTGGCATGTTACTATTCACGATGTGATGACAGACCAACGTTTCGAACGTAAAGCGAAAGCGTTAGTCAATGCTGCGGGGCCTTGGGTAAAACAGTTCTTTGATGATGGATTAGAGCAAGCCTCTCCTCGTAACATTCGCTTAATCAAAGGCTCGCACATCGTTGTTCCTCGTATCCACAACGAACCGCAAGCCTACATTCTTCAAAACAAAGACAATCGCATCGTATTTATGATTCCTTACTTAGATAAGTTCTCAATCATTGGTACAACAGATGTGGAATACAAAGGTGACCCACGTGAAGTGTCGATCTCAGATGACGAAGTCGATTACCTCATTGATATCGTAAACCAACACTTTGTCCACCAGTTGACTCGCGAAGATGTAGTTTGGACATACAGCGGTGTTCGTCCTTTATGTGACGATGAATCTGACTCTCCGCAAGCAATCACACGAGACTACACGCTAGAGCTCGATGCGGAATACGACCATGCACCTCTGCTTTCTGTTTTTGGTGGTAAGTTAACGACCTACCGTAAGTTAGGTGAAGCAGCAATGAAGAAACTTGCTCCGTTCCTACCTGAAATGGGTAAAGACTGGACGGCCAACCAAACCCTTCCTGGTGGTAACTTCAGCTGTAGTCGTGAACAATTAGCGAAACAAATTCATGCTAAATACACTTGGGCGCCAGAAGCATTGATTCTTCGTTATGTCACTCAGTTTGGTACCCAAACGTGGAACTTAATGGAAGGTACAACAAGTGAAGCTGACTTAGGACAAACGTTCTCGACACAAGCCGGTGGTGTTTACCAACGTGAGATCGATTACTTAATGAACCATGAAATGGCAATGACCGATGAAGACATTTTATGGCGCCGTACTAAGCTTGGTCTTTACATGAACGAGGAAGAAAAACAGGCCTTAACGGACTATTTGAAGAAAAAGCTACAACAGAAAGTGGTTAATCTTTCTCAAGTTGGCTAACAGCTCCCCTCCCTCCCCCCACAATAAAGCCTGCTTAGTTGCAGGCTTTTTGTTTTGTTGTTTAAGCACAACACCTTGGTGCGCTCCACTCGATTGCAAATAAGAACAACTATTCATAGACATTTGGCGTTAAATACAATCATACTCATTTGAAAAATAATGCATCAATGACTTCAGAGTACCGTACTCAGAGCATTGCCTCTGTATGGCAATGCAATTCTCGCGAAAGAAGTATCTTGAGGTTATTTTGGTATCGGCTCAAACAAGGAAAAGAAAATGGGTTTTATGATTGAACATTGGGACTTCTCAACCCCAGAAGCAACTCAACAATCCACCACGGCAGAGCAAATTCAAGCTAAGCATTGGTACCATTGCGAACGGCTGCATCCTGATATTCGTGGTTGGCTGGAGCAAAACCAAGTACCTCGAGCTACGGTTGATCATCTATTAGCCGACGAAAGCCGACCATCTTTCCATCCTTTAGATGACGAGAACTTCATGTTGATTTTACGAGGCGTCAATATGAACGGCAATGCATCACCAGAAGATATGCTTAGTATTCGAATTCTCTACTTTCAAGGCGCACTCATTTCAACTCGTAAAATTCCATCACGCGCGATCATGGAGATTCGCCAAGCATTAGCGGAACACAAAGGCCCAAAAAGTCTTGCTAGTTTACTTCATCAGATCATTGAAGGATTAAACAGTAAAATAGACATTTACCTTGATACAATTGAAGAAACACTAAACCAGTTCGACGTGAATGATGAATCGACGTACAAACATATGGCGACTCAAAAAGCACTGATTTCTATCAAGCGTTTTATTCGCCCTCAGCAGTACGCTATCCGTGATCTTGTGGAGTCAGAATCAGAATTGATTGCTTTGAGACCTCATCAATATCGCTTCGCACACAATAATATTACGCGCATAAATGAAACACTTGAGTTTTATCTTGGAGAAGTGGCGCTTTTCCAAGAAGAGATCAAACATCATCGTGATGAGAAAACCAATAAAAACAGTTACCTGTTTACTTTGGTAGCAACGATTTTTCTACCAACCAGCTTCTTAACAGGTTTACTCGGTATCAATGTTGGTGGAATGCCAGGCGTGGAATCCACCATGGCATTCACCTGGTTCTGCATCGCCTTAATTGTCATTTTTGGTCTAGAGTGGTGGCTATTTAAACGCTTGGGGCTCACGAATAAAGCGGACGACGAAGACGAATAAACACTAAACCTATAAAGAACAAAAACCAAAAGAGGAGCACGCGGCTCCTCTTTTCTCTACTCACATTAGAATCTTATCCGGGGTGACCATCCACACGAGGGGTCACAAGCATCACACCAAAGCGCCACACAAACAGCCCAAACGCAACAATCCATAATCCGCCGCTGATATCAATCCACAGCATCATGTTCGCTGGGTCAAAGATCACGGCGAAACTGCGAACCAAAGCTGCCGCGGTAATCGCTGTAAACGCAAGGCTCATGTTTGGCCCTTTGTAGATCATGCGACCAGTATGTCCCATCGTCACCCGTGCAATCATCGCTAAAATCAAACCGCCTAACGCACCTATCGCAAACAGGTGAATGAGGTTATGGCTGGCAAATGCATCTCCCCAGACGCCTCGCAAAATTAAGCTTAGTGGTAAACACAAATACGCAGCATGCAGCGACCACACTAAAGGCTCGCTCAGGGTTAACCAAGGTTTCCAGCGAACAAAACGCACCAACTGAGCAACACCTGCAAATAGCATCAAAGGACTACCTAGTTCTGCAAACGTCACAGGGAAAAAGCTCAGCACAAATAGCATTACCAATGGCAAGTTCGCGAACCACTCTAACCAAGCCAATGGTTGCGCTTTTTCGAAATTAAATCGACGCGCAGTAAAAAATGGAATCACACGTCCGCCCATCACTGACAACAGCAAGGTAAACCACCACAGCATTGCTTGCCACACCGCTGAAGAGCTAAAGGGCGGCATACCTTTTATCGTTGCGTAGCTTGCAAAGTTCGCAAAGATGGCTAAAAGAAACAGTGGAACGAAAAACAAATTACGCCAACCTTTGGCTCGATACACACGAATGCCCACCTCATAGGCGACAAACAGTAAAAATACCGCTTCGATACTGCTGGTTAACCATAACGGTGCTGGTGTCCAAAGCAATATGCGGGGCACTAACCACAAGCCAAATAAAGCCAGAAGCATGTAATGCTTGGTACCATTAATGCCAGTCCAGTTTTGTACCGCGGTCAGTACAAAGCCAACTACAATGGCCATCGAAAAACCGAACAACATTTCATGTACGTGCCACCACAATGCAGGCACGGCTAATGCGTTTGGCTGTCCGCCTTGGAACATCCACACCCACAACGCAATCGCAACAATGGCGTAAATCGACCCAAACAGAAAAAACGGCCGAAAGCCTAATCGCAGCCATGCGGGGATTTTTTCTTCTACTTTTTTATCGGTGATATTCAGCATTATCTTGCCCTCAAGCGTCTCTCGATGCTGGTTAACTCAACTACATATTGATGCTATCATAAACATGTATAAAAAATACATGTTTATAATTAAGATTATACTTAAGAGGTAAAGTTGTGCTTCAGATGCGGGTTAGGTATAAACATGAGAGGCACAACTATCAGTTAAGGGATGCAACGACAATGTACATATTTGGCTATGGCAGTTTGATTAATTCTGCGTCGCGTAAGTTAACCGGACAAACGGGAGAAGCCATTCCCGTCATAGCACATGGGTTGGTTCGCTACTGGGGGAAGATTGACGACAGCTACAGCCTCTCTCCATTAGTGGTGAACCAAGGCGATGGACAGGTTAATGGCGTTTTACTCGAAGTAAATGAAGAAGCGCTCGCAGAATTCGACCGCCGTGAGCGAGGTTATCATCGTATTCAACTTCAGCCAGATCAAATCGAAACAGATGCGAGTTTTAACCAAGAACATGACATTTGGGTTTACGTAAAAGACGAGCCACTACCACCATGCGAAAAGAGCCCAATCATGCAAAGTTATGTTGATACCGTACTGGCAGGTTGCTTGGAAGTTTCCCACGCGTTTGCAGAGCATTTTGTGCGTCACACCATTGGCTGGCAACACGCGAAAGAAAATGACCGCCACCAACCCAAATATGGCAACCTTGCAGGCGTACAAGATCACCATTATGAGTTGATTGATAATCTAATAAAAAAAGGAGCCTAACGGCTCCTTTTTAGTATCTATGTTTTGCTTACGCGAGCTTAAAACTTGTAATCAACACCAACGTACAGGCTGTCAAAATCAAAATCTTCGCTGCCACCGTTTTCGGCATCAATACTTACCGAAGAAGCACGGTAGCCACCAGATACAACCAAACCTGAAGCGAACTCATAACCAGCCTCAACACCGTAGTTAAAGCCTACATCACGACCATCATCGGTAACAGTGCTAGATGATTTCACTTCATAAGAAACACTCATTACACCAAGGCCAGCAATCGCACCAACATAGAAGCCTGTACCTGCAAATTGGTATTTAGGCTTCGCATTGAAATTGAACGCAGAAGCATCAACACTAAATTTAACCGGCCACCCCATGTAAGAAAATGTTTCTTCAAAGTCGCCAAAGTATATGTACTCACCTTCAAAAGCTAGTTTGAAGTTTTCTGAATATTGAAGCTCTTTACCTACAGCAAGGCTAAGACCTGTCGCAGAAAGATCTTTTGACAAGCTTTTAACTTTAAGATCTGAATTTACCAAATCAGCACCAACATACCAGTTACCTTTTGCTTGAACTGATGCTGAAGCAACCACTGCACCTAAAGCCAATAATGGCAATACTTTTTTCATTATAATTTCCTAATTTTTCATACTGTTAGACAGCTTTTAAAAGCGCGGAGATTATAAATAGAGTTGAATACTTTCCTATTGATTTGTTTATAAAATGAGACACAAAACATAAACATGAACAATAAAACGTTTGCTTGATTAAACTCTAAACAGCTCGAGTCCTATTAAGTACTAGAGTTACCACAAGTAGCAAGTTTCCAAACCAGTCGCGTTTTTCAGTATTTTTACAGCAATATAATCCTTACGTTTACGGCTTTATTTATTACTCAATAGAGTCTATTTCATGAAAACAATTTGGCTTGATATGATGATTTAAAGTGTTTAGGACTGTCTTACTAAAGGTTTGTGCATATCTAAGTAGCTGTTTAAAATAGTCAGATTATTGAGCTCACACTTGGGCAGTGCCAACGGGAAATTTACATGGCAAAGCTAAAAGATATCGCCATTGAAGCAGGCGTCTCACTTGCAACCGTATCGCGGGTTTTGAACAACGACCCAACGTTGAGCGTTAAAGAAGAAACCAAATACCGCATTTTGGAAATTGCAGAAAAACTGGAGTACCGCACCAGTAGCTCGAAGAAAGGCATCAAAGAAGCTAAGCAAAAACATCACTTTTTAGCCTTATATAACTACAAACAAGAAACAGAGGTGAATGACCCTTACTACTTATCAATTCGTCATGGGATTGAAACGCAATGCGACAAATTAGGTATTACGCTAACCAATTGCTATAACAGTGAAATTGATGTTGAAACGAAAAAGATAACAGGTGTCCTTTTAGTCGGAAATGTCGACCAAAAGGTAGTAGATAAATTACCTAAACGTCTAGCCGATAGCATTTGCTACATAAACTTTTCAGATCCAACCTGCCCTTATGATTGCGTTGATGTCGACCTTATTCGAATCAGTAGGCAAATAGTTGATTTCTTTGTACAACGAGGCCACCGCCGCATCGGTTATATTGGCGGTCAAGACAAGCACGACGCAGCTGACACTCGTGAAAATGTGTTTTTGGACTATGGCTATCTAAAAGGCGTGGTCGCAGAACATGATATACACTATTGTGCCTGCTCTAGTTTGTCCGGTTATAACTTAGCGAAAGAGATGCTAGCCAAAGGTGACTTCCCGAAAGCAGTATTCATTGATTCAGACTCCATCGCGATTGGCATAGTACGTGCAATCCATGAATTTGGCTTAAAGATACCAGAGGATATTACACTGATTAGTATGAATGATATTCCTACTGCTCGCTTTACCTTTCCGCCGTTGTCTACAATTCGTATTCACTCTGAGTTGATGGGAACTCAGGGAGTGAACTTACTAGTGGAAAAATACCGAGATGGACGCTTACTCCCTCTTCATGTATACGTTCAAACAGAGCTTAAACTACGTGGTACAACTCAATGATACCTTTTCCATTAATCTCTTTTATGAATTAAATCTGGAACATCCCCCCCTAACCCAAGATATTCATTTTGCACAATCAGTACTGTTTCGGCGTAACGCCGATAACTCAGCGGGTAGTAAGAAGTTCAACAACAAATCACTCTAAGCACCATGAGTGCCCCAAATGTTTATCATTTAGAGGTGATGGTCGAAGAAACCAACTCGCGTAGCCAAATGCCTTTGTCTTCATTGTTTCGGCTGGAATGCCACAGCATGGCAATATCAAAATCCGCAACGGCGATCGGCGGCTTAACAGTAATGAGATCGTCCGAAAAGCCCTCCGCCAACGCCATTTTTTCTGGCACGATGGCAATGAGATCGCGCTTTTTCAATAGATGCCGAATAGTGAGAAAGTTGCGCGACGCCACGGTGACTTTGCGGCTCAAGCCATGTTCTGCGAGCTTTTGGTCTACTTGTGTCTTTAAGCTCCCATCGGGACTTACCAGAGCTTGCTCGATGTTCGCGAACGCTTCCAGAGACAGCTGTGTTTCCCCTTTCAACACCTGTTTATCACACATGCACACGTGTTTTTCGGTGTACAAGTACAAGCTCTCAAAGTTGTCATCCAACACCGGCATGCTGCCAATAATGACATCGAGCTTTTCGTGCTCAGCTAATGCCACGTAGTTGCTACGATTGACGTTAATAAAACTGATCTGCGCCTCTGGGGCGCGCTGGCGTATTTCGTCATAAAGCCGAGGAGCAAAGATAAACTCGGCATAATCCGTTAACCCGATGCGACATACACCCGCGTAATTTTCAGGTTGGAAGGCAGACTTAGTGAGCAAGTCTTTGGCGATAGAATCCAACAAGTGATGCACAGTTGGCGCGATGTGGTGAGCGTGCTCGGTGGGCTCCATCTTGTGCCCTTTTCGCTCAAAAAGCGGGTCGTCAAACAACAACCTTAAACGAGACAAACTATGACTCATCGCCGACTGGCTAACGTAACTTTTCTCTGCCGCGACGCTAACGCTTCGATAGCGATACAAGTAGGAAAACGTCACCAATAAGTTCAAGTCAATGTTGCGCCACTGAATGTCCTCTTTCACTCCAACATCCTCATCCCATTTCATTCATAGATGAAATTAAAATCATCAATTTGAGTCATTTTAGAGCATTCGATAAATTAGCAACAATGCTTTTTAGATAAACAGGCTCGACATGTTCACCATATTCAAAACTTTTTTCTGGCTGGGTTGGTTCAGCTTCGGCGGCCCGGCGGCTCATATTGGTTATTTTCGCCAAACCTTTGTTGAGAAACTGAAATGGCTTGATGACAGCGAGTACGCGCAAATTGTCGCGCTCAGTCAGTTTTTGCCGGGACCGGGCTCAAGCCAAGTTGGCTTTGCTTTAGGCTATAAACGTGGCGGTTTAGGTGGCGCATGCGCAGCATTTGTCGGATTCACGCTTCCTTCGGTGATCATCATGTTGGCGCTGGCGATGGTGAGCAGCCAAATCACCGACACCGCAGTGTTCCAAAACATCGTTCACGGCCTAAAACTGCTCGCAGTCGTCGTCGTGGCGGATGCGACTTGGGGCATGTACAAAAACTTCTGCCAAAGTAAACTGACCGCGGGTTTGTGCGTCGCGACTGCGATTGCGTTGCTGGTGGCACCAAGCATCATGACGCAAATGTTCGTGTTGATCGCAGCAGGTTTTGTCGGTACGCGATATCTGAAGAAAGACTCCGCGTCATCAGCCGAGCCGTTTAAACCGTCTATCGCGCCATTGGCTCTATTTGCGGTGCTTTTACTCGGCTTACCATTAGTGGCTCATACGTTACCTTTGCTTGGGCTGTTTAGTGATTTTTTCCAAGCTGGTAGTTTAGTGTTTGGTGGCGGTCATGTGGTGCTGCCGCTTCTGCAAAACATTGTTGGCGACCAGCTCAGCCAAGATGCATTTTTAACAGGCTACGCCGCTGCACAAGCTGTACCAGGGCCAATGTTCACCTTTGCGACTTTTATCGGTTATGAGCTTTCGGATACGCCAATTTTAGGCGCTCTGATCGCAACGCTTGGCGTATTCCTCCCAGGGTTTCTTTTACTGCTTGGCGTTCTTAAAAACTGGCAAGCACTGGCAGGCAAACCGCTGGTCTCCGGCGCCATCAACGGTGTAAATGCCTCGGTAGTAGGGTTACTACTCGCGGCACTTTACCAGCCAGTATTTAGCAGCGCAGTTGTTGCTCCCATCGACATGGCGTTAGTGATTGCGGGTTTCTATCTACACAAAAAGCTCAACCTTTCGGTACTATGGATGATCGTGTTTTTTGTGGCAGCAGGCCTTGTCACGGGCATGATGTAGCCTGCTGATACGCCAACTATTGAATCTAGATAAACCACGGGCACTCAAATACGAGTGCCCTTGCTTAGATTAGATAGTGAAAACGGAACAGACCCCGATAAAAAGAGCATCACAAATTGTGACTTAACTTCTCTCGGTTAAGCCATTGTTCATTCTTACCAACTTAACCGCATCATGACGAGAATGGACATCGAGTTTTTTGTACAACTTGTATATATGGCTTTTCACTGTACTTTCAGATAAAAAAAGTCTTGAAGCAATTTGTTGATTTGAAATGCCGTACACAAGTAGCTCTAGAATCTGTTTTTCTCTGCATGTTAACTCATCATGCTGCTGTTCTTCGGACAAATTTGCATGCCGATAATTGAGGACTAACTTCTCTAGGTACATTCTTGGTAGCCACAACCCACCTTTCAGTACGTATTCCGCGCCATCACATATATGTGTCACTGATGCACTTCGGAGCAAAATTCCTTTTAACAACTTCCAATGCAGTAAGTCCGTTTGTACTTTTTCACAAGGGACGTTGTGAAGCATAAAGGACCACCCAAATAGATCAAAATCTGGTAACTTTCCTTGTACTTCAAGCTGACGCATAAAATCGTAATCAATAAACATCAAATCGATACTGAGTGAGTGACTTCTGAACACCACTTCATCTGGTTGCATTATCTTTACATCGACATCATGAATGGAAGACAGCTGTTTTTTTATTAAGTTACTTTGTAAATTACTCTCAGCTAGCAGTATCAAGTGCTTCTTTTCCATAGTCCCACCACATTAACTTACCTGTTTCACCAACCCCCGTTAGAAAATTAATTGGGGATAGCAAAGAGAATTTATCTTCATTTTAAGTAGAAAATATAGCACTTCAGAATGATATCGCATTGCTTTTCAGCACCGAAAAAGACTTAAAAAGTATGAACATGTTATATTTTTATCCATACTTTTCAACCTGTGTTAGCATAAGGATATGATTTATAATATTAAATAATAAAGATAATAATTGGATAAAATACCATTTATAAAAAATGGATGACTGCTCCGCTCAGTGCAATAGAACGAATTACTTCTTTATATTGGCTTCATTTCATACTTGATGAGTACTTAAAGTAAATACAAAAAATAACATTATGATTATGTTATTTTTTTCTTTAACACCTTAAAGAGACGCACCTAAATACTCCCTTCCAGCCTGAATCATTCTCAATAATGAGAACAGCTTTCACTGATCCTTTCTTATAATTTCATCGCTTCCCACAACATTTGAAGGAAGCAGCAAGAAGTTAAGTGCAGTCATTTTTAATCAGGAATAACAGGAAATGGAGTAATCGTTATGACTCTAAACAAAACAGGGCTTGCTTTAGCAATGTCAGCAATTTTATTTAGTGGCTCTCTAATCGCGAATGAGATCGATGATGGAGACGACAACATGCAATGGACTGACAGCGCTAATACCGATATCGGTTTATCTGGCAGCTTCAATGATAACAGTGACAATAGCGCATCTCTCGGTGTTGGTGATAGCTTCAACGACAACAGCGATAATAGTGCGTCACTAGGTATTGGTCATAGCTTCAACGACAACAGCGACACTGACAACAGTGCAACTCTTGGTGTTGATGACAGCTTTAATAACAACAGCGACAACTCAAACTCGAGCACTAACACAGCTCAAAGCCACAACGACAATAGTACGTCTAACGCTAACGACAACAGTACCAGTGCTGATCTT
This sequence comes from Vibrio sp. OY15, assembly GCF_000742455.1. Classification (NCBI taxonomy): domain Bacteria; kingdom Pseudomonadati; phylum Pseudomonadota; class Gammaproteobacteria; order Vibrionales; family Vibrionaceae; genus Vibrio; species Vibrio sp. OY15. The sequence goes on from NZ_JPIL01000003.1 coordinate 133,036, forward strand.
GATGTGAGCCTAAATAGTGATAGTAGTGATTCAAGTACTAACACAAATAGAAGCCACAACGACAACAGCGACTCTAGTACTACTGTAAGACGTAGCAACAACGACAACAGTGACTCTAGTATCAACAGTAGCTTTAACGATAACAGCGATAATCGTAATCAAAGCGACAACCGTAACCAGAGTGATAACCGTAGCTACGCTGATTCAAGCACAACAAACTCGAACAGCTTTAACGACAATAGTAACTATCAAAGTGACTCGAGCTCAACAAATGTTGATAGCTTCAATCAAGTCCATATGGATACAGATATGGTTGTTGCGAGCTCAAGCCTAATGGGTGGTGTTACAGGTGCATCAGTTATTTATGCAACTAACGCGGATGATACTCGAGTTCGAGTTGAAAACATGAACACCCTTGGTGGTCTTGGTGGTGCGGCTGGTATTACTACCGTTGGTCAGAATGCTGGTTCAAATTCACTTGTACAACAATCTGTTACAACTAATGCAAGTGTGTTTACTGGGGGTGAGTAACCGACTAGTAGGAGAAAGCGATGCGTTTGGCAATCTGTACTTTGAGTATGATAGTTGCCTGCACTGCACTCGCTGATGACATTGCATTATCTGGCGGAGAAGTTAGCTTGGATATCATGAATGAATCAAGAGGTGGACAAAATGTTGAACTCGACTTGGTTTATGCAGAATCAGATATCAATGGTATTTCGTCAGATAATGTCGCGTCAAACACCGTGAGTGGTAACAATATACTATCAAGTGGAGCGTTCGCAGACAGTTCGGGTATATCCAACGTAATTCAGAACAGCGGAAACAACGTTTTAATCCAGAACTCTACCGTCGTTAACCTGACACTCAAGTAAACAATATGAAAGTATTAAATAACGTAATTTGGCTGATGCTCGTTTATTCAGCATCAGCCATTTCATTAGAACTGCTACCTTACCGAGCACATTACTCTGTTCCTGTTAAAAGCTACAAAGAAATAGTGTTCGGTGATGTTTTTCGCCAACAGTATGACTTCAGCTGTGGCTCTGCCGCCCTGGCTTCTCTTCTCACTTTTCATTATGCAACAGAGTCATCTGAACAAGATATCTTCAAAAGCATGTTTGAAAAAGGTGATAAAGAAAAAATCAAAGAGAAAGGTTTTTCTTTGTTGGATATGAAGTTTTACTTGGATTCCATAGGGTTACGTTCTGACGGCTTTCAAGTAGGATTGGAGAAAATTAAAGAAGTCGGCGTCCCTGGGATTACTCTCGTTAATTTCGATGGGTATATGCATTTTGTTGTCATCAGAGGTATAAACAATCACTCAGTTATTCTAGGAGACCCTTCTAGAGGAACCATGATAATGAAACTGGATGAGTTTGAAAAATATTACCAAGGAATTGTGTTACTGGTCCGTAACGAAGCGGAAATGGGAAGGTCTAGCTTTATAACCAATGATAATTTCACCGTATATCAAAGATCACCATTAAAAACAGGAGTGTCTAGAGATTCCTTAGGGGTATTTAGCATTACTCTCCCAGTTTCCGGTGAAAATTAATATAACATTGTTTTAAATAACTTTAAGAACTAAACAACCTGAAAGGCCTGCATTATGAACTACAATAAATTTTTGTTAGTGCTTTGTATGCTAATACCTCATTTTAATGTGAATGCTAAAGATGTTGGCCTGCAAGAACTTACTCCTCTTTCAAATTTATCTTTAGAAGAATATCGAGGTGGCTTCCAAATTACGGACGAGTATATTATTAATATTGGATTAAGCATTACTACGACTATAAATGGCGATGATATTTTGAACACAAACATTGCCAACTTAGTAATTGAAAATGGTAATTTAAAAAACATTAGCGCAAATAGTGAAAATCAAAGTGGAGATATTTTCAACCAGGGTATTGTTAACATCATACAATTTGGTGAAGGAAATATTATTGGAGATGATTCTATAGATTCACCCAAAATGCCTTCGTCTCAAAATCCTAATATAATAAGTTCAGACTTTATAAATTCAAGTATTATCAATATTATTCAAAACACGAAAGATAACAGTATTATTGGACTTAGCACGCTCGTAGACATTGATGCTCAAGTAAATGGGGTAATACGGGAAATCAAAGCAAACAAACAATTAGAAGACGCCTTATTGAACCACCTTCAATGAGCATTTCCATTTTTATCTGAAAAATTGTCACGTTAAGCTTCTTTGATATTAGAAACGACTGATATCTATGATTACATACCAAAAGAAAGGTAGATATATCAATAGGCCACCATCATTTTAAGAATATATACCTACTTTATCCAATATAATCCAATCAATTTATAATGCGAACACTAGGCGCTAACGATAAATTAGGCCCAAGACTCAAGGGCCTAATATCCATTTTACAAATTAAAAGGTACTCGTACTGTTAATTGAAAGTCGGGAGTATCTTCTGTAAGACCAGCTTGAGCACTAACATTGATAGATGAGCGTTCACTAAAGGCATAGTTTATACCAAAAGTTAATGCATCTAATTGAAGCAACTTAGCATCATCTGCCGATCTGCCATTTACTTTGCTTTTTAAAATAGTTTTATGGCTAAGTCCTAAAGAGAATGAAAGATCAGGATTCACCGCAAACCCCATTCCTCCTGAAAGAGAAATAGTGTCTCCAAGTTCAACATCAGCTTTTGTGTCGCCAACTGTAACAGTATCCTCTAAGTTATAAATGTAACTTAGACTAGCGAACAAGACCGCAGGATCAACAGGGTGAATAAGAGATAAATTAGGCTCAAAACTCCAAAAACCCGAACCTGTAGGGACATCACTAAATGAGTTGCTTCCATCTTCAATAGAAACATCATAAGGCGATCGTCCTGTATCCGACTTTACTCTAAGGCCACCTACCCAGTATGGCGCAGACTCAAAGTTAAACTGGTGCCTCAATGCGAACTCTACATCACCAAGCCCTCCGCCATCCACCGTTGTGTTTACTACTTCACTGTTTGAACCATCTTGAATGGGGCGCGTAGAAACTTGGTCATTACGATACACATACGGCACTCTAACTTCTAACTCTGTGGCGTTTGTTAAACCGTACCGAGCAGTTAATCCAACGGTTACTGTAGTCCTATCCGAATCACTCACTTCAATTCGCCCAACAATCAGAGTTGGTAAGACTGTATACCCAACAACAGATACTTTGTTTGAAGAGTTTTGTGTATAGCTTAAAGACGAATCAAATGACCATTTACCTTTAGGTGTGAGAACGCCTGGGCGCTCAATAACATCACCAACCGTTTGGGCGCGCTGAGGAATATCATCTCCTTCAGCACCATATGCATTCCCCGCAATGAATAAACTACAAAGATAGGTACCCAGTAAAGTCTTCCGTAACATCACATCTTTCCTTTTGCTGATGATCGTACCCAAGTAATCTCAGGCAATAGCTTGAGGTGAAGCTCCTAACTTTCCAAAGTAAGATTAGTATAGCTACTTCAAAACCACGACATACCTTTAAGTTTGGCGCTTTGAAGAAATTAGGAGACATTTATACTTATCTTCAACACTAAGCCACTAGTTAATAAATAATTAGGATAGATTCTATGTTTTCGCAATATTATTAATAAAATAAATTGCTTACCTGTGCTCTTAGTATGAAGTCGATATGACATAACAGCTGAAAAGCCTGTTCTCTTTTGCGTAGCATCAATCACATTGCTTTTTTAGATCGAGTCGCTCCGACTTCAACCATAACTAACGCTATCTTCCCCACATATTTCATCAAAATGCATTCCCGTGTCGCGATTTAACATGCTAAAGTTAACAATGCGTTAACAATTATAAATACAATGAGAAGACATGGAGTCACTTAAAATGAATCAGCCGAATCTAAATAGCGCTGCTGGTTGCGCTCTCCCACCACCAAATGAAATGATCCTCAAATGGGCTCAAGAGCGTCCAAATGAGGTCTACCTAAAACAAATTATTAACCGACAATTTGTTGAGTACACATTCTCTGATGTTGCAGATCAAGCCTTAAAACTTGTCAGCGCACTACGCTCACTTGGTGTAAAGCCTGGCGACAAAGTCGCATTAGTATCTAAAAACTGTGCAGAATGGTTTATTTGCGATCTTGCTATGATGCTTGGTGACTATGTCAGTGTGCCAATCTTTCCTACCGCCGGTGCAGACACCATCGAATACTGTGTGACTCATAGTGAAAGTAAAGCGATCATTGGCGGAAAACTCGATGATCCCAAAGCAACTCAGCAAGTCATTGATGCTATGCCTGAACTCATTAGCATCGCTCTACCTTATGACACGGCACCAAAGTGTAAGCACGAATACCAAGCGCTCATTGCTGATGCAGTGCCAAGTAAAGAGCGTCCGCAGCATTACGATGACAAGCTAATGTCGTTGGTGTATACCTCAGGCACATCAGGGTTACCGAAAGGCGCGATGCTAACTTACGGCGCATTCAGTTGGTCTGTTCAGCAACTGATCAATCATATTGGTATCCAAGAAAACGACCGATTGTTCTCTTATTTACCGCTCGCTCATATTACAGAGCGTGTTTATATCTTCGGTTCATCGATTATGGGTGGCGTGCCAACAGCATTTCCAGAGTCACTGGACACTTTTATCGAAGATGTGAAGATGCACCGACCAACTCTGTTTATCTCCGTCCCACGGTTATGGACGCTATTCCAGCAACGTATTCAAGACAAACTTCCACAGAAGAAGCTCAATATTCTGTTGAAAATCCCATTCGTCAATTCTTTGATCAAGAAAAAGCTAGCAGATGGTCTAGGTTTAGATCAGGCTCGAGTATTAGGCTGTGGCTCTGCACCTGTCTCGCCAGCGCTGTTGGAATGGTACCACTCAGTGGGCCTTGATATCACAGAGGCTTGGGGGATGACGGAATCATTTGCCTACAGCACGCTCAACTACCCATTTAGAGCTGACAAAATCGGTAGTGTCGGTAATGCAGGACCAGGCATTGAGTTAAAAATCGCAGCTGATGATGAAATCATGGTGCGTGGCAAAGGGCTATTTTCTGGCTACTACAAAAATGACATTGCCACCCAAGAGTCTTTTGATTCAGAGGGCTGGCTACACACAGGCGATATCGGCGCTATCGACTCAGATGGTTATCTAACGATTCAAGGCCGTAAAAAAGATAACTTCAAAACCGCCAAAGGTAAATTTGTCTCTCCGGTTCCTATCGAGAAAAAGCTTTTCGAGTACAGTCGCGTAGAGATGATGTGTCTCATCGGTTTAGGGCTACCCGCTCCGATTCTTTTGGTTGTGCCACATGACTTCCCTAACTTTGATCGAGAGCGATACGCACGTACCACACGTAAAGTTATTGCCAGGATGAATCAAGAACTCGCCTCTCATGAGCAAATCAAAGGTGTGTTAATGATTAAAGAACCTTGGAGTATAGAAAATGGCGTACTGACGCCAACGCTTAAAATTAAACGTCATGTGCTCGAACAAAAGTATCATGAGATAGGCCACAATTGGCCAAAAGATGAATTGGTCGTGTGGGAAGAAGACTTGTAATTTTGCTTGCACTCCTCAACACCATTGGGGAGTGCAACTTAACTTTGAGCTTGAATCAAACTCATAAACTACTCTCTCCAGAATGGCTTACTCACTTCACAACTAATCTCCCTTTCACCTAATCCAATATCGTCCCAAAGGTGCTTTGGTAACTCTCTCAAGTGACGACGTGTCTTATAGTTCCTTCTCCAAGCCGCCAGTTTAGAATAAATTAACTGTAACCCGCTCTGATGGGCAGTAGGTATAGTACGCTCACAAGTGTGTGTCATGTTTTCCATTTCAAAGATTCCTATACAATGTTGACCACTTAATAATCAGCGACTACGCTGATATCCTCAAACGATAGAATCTGCCATAGAGTTAAGGAAAACTAATGTGAAAGATCGAATGCCTCCCTTACAGGGCTTGTATTACTTTTTCGTTGCAGCAAAGGAAGGAAGCTTTAAAACGGCAGCAAAAGAACTGTTTGTTACGCCAGCGGCCATTAGTCAGCAAATTCGTCATTTAGAAGAGTTCTTAGGCACGGACCTATTTGTTCGTCAGCACAGAAAAATCGTGCTCACACCAGAGGGAGAGCTACTGTTTAGTCAGGCAGAAAGAGGGTTTGCTCATTTGCAGCAAGGGGTAAGATTAGTCAATCAAGATCCAAACCCGAACCACCTTTCGATATCAACACTCCCCTCTTTCGCTCATCATTGGTTAGTCCCGAAAATTACGGCTTTTCGCCAGCGTCACCCTGATATCGCCTTGCTATTAGAACCAACCAATGATTTGGTGTCTTTTCAAGATAGCCAGATAGATTTATGTGTTCGTTACGGTTTAGGAAAATATCCCAATTTAGAATCACAATGGCTGATGGACGAAGCTTTTTATCCTGCTTGTCATCCGGTGTATCAGAAAGAGCACGGGATCTATAACATCGAGGATTTAAGCAAAGCTGAGCTGATTGAAGATGTTTGGCCTGATCTTGATTGGAATATGTGGTTAGCAGCCTTGGGTCACAGCGCAGCAAAGCCTACCTTAAAATACAGTGGATCACATCTCGTGCTTGAGGCTGCACTATCACTTCAAGGCGTCGCATTGGTAAAACACAGTTTAGCTCATCAATATTTTCGTTCTGGCAAATTGGTCCGAATTGGAGATATCGCTATCAAGCCCAACTTTGCGTATTACTTGTGTGCGCCAAAAGGCTACTTAAAAAGACCTAAAGCTCAATTGTTTGCGCAATGGTTGAAGGAAGAAATAGAAATATTTGAAAAGTCAGTGGTACCAGACTTTAAGACCATTGACCTAAAAGGCAACAGTACTAGAACGGCATCATAACAATCGTCAAAACAAACGCTAAATAGGAATAAAACAAACACGCTCTGCGTATAAGACTGCTAAATACAAAAAGCCCCGCACTAAGCGGGGCTTTCAAGTTATAGAGTTAACTTAAGAATTACTTCTTAGCGTTACGCTCTTTAACGTCAGCAATTACTTGCTCTGCAACGTTTGTTGGACATGGTGCGTAGTGTGAGAACTCCATAGAGAACTGACCACGACCAGAAGTCATAGTACGTAGAGTACCGATGTAACCAAACATTTCTGATAGAGGTACATCACCCTTGATACGTACGCCTGTAGACGCTGCTTGTTGGTCTTTGATCATACCACGACGACGGTTAAGGTCACCGATTACGTCACCAACGTGATCTTCTGGAGTGAACACGTCAACTTTCATGATTGGCTCAAGAAGTTGCGCGCCAGCTTTAGGCATAGACTGACGGAATGCACCTTTCGCTGCGATTTCGTAAGCGATAGCTGAAGAGTCAACTGCGTGGAAACCACCGTCGAATAGTTCAACTTCAACGTCTAGAGTAGGGAAGCCAGCTAGAACACCGTGCTCCATCATTGACGCAAAGCCTTTCTCAACTGCAGGCCAGAATTCTTTAGGTACGTTACCACCAACAACTGTTGATTTGAACGTGAAGCCAGAGTTTGGCTCACCTGGTTTGATGCGGTAATCGATCTTACCGAACTGACCAGAACCACCAGACTGTTTCTTGTGCGTGTAGCTATCTTCGATTGCTTGAGTGATAGTTTCACGGTAAGCAACCTGTGGAGCACCAACTTCTAGCTCAACGCCGTAAGTACGCTTAAGGATATCTACCTTGATGTCTAGGTGAAGTTCACCCATACCTTTCAGGATAGTTTCGCCTGAATCTTCATCAGTCTCAACTTGGAATGATGGATCTTCTGCAACCATTTTACCGATCGCGATACCCATCTTCTCAGAACCGCCTTTATCTTTAGGCTTAACTGCGATAGAGATTACTGGATCTGGGAAGATCATTGGCTCAAGAGTACATTCGTGCTTAGGATCACATAGAGTGTGACCAGTTTGAACGTTCTTCATACCAACTACAGCGATGATGTCACCAGCTTGTGCTGAATCGATCTCGTTACGCTCGTCCGCGTGCATCTCAACCATACGGCCGATACGCTCTGTTTTACCAGTTGCAGAGTTAAGGATTGTATCACCTTTCTTCATCTTACCAGAGTAGATGCGGATAAAGGTTAGAGCACCGAAGCGGTCATCCATAATCTTAAATGCAAGAGCACGTAGTGGCTCGTCTGCAGATACAGTCGCAACTTCACCAGTTGGCTCACCAGTCTCTGAATCAGTTAGAGGCTGTGGATCAACTTCTGTTGGAGATGGTAGGTAATCAATTACCGCGTCAAGAATAAGTTGGATACCTTTGTTCTTGTACGCTGAACCACAGTAAGTTGGGAAGAATGCTAGATCACGAGTACCTTTACGGATACAACGTTTGATGTCTTCTAGAGATGGCTCTTCGCCTTCTTCTAGGTAAGCCATCATTAGATCTTCGTCTTGCTCTAGAGCAGTTTCGATTAGCATTTCACGGTATTCAGCAGCTTTTTCTACCATGTCTGCTGGAATATCTTGAACTTCGTAGTTCTCTGGTTGGCCAGACTCATCCCATACGTAAGCTTGTTGGCTTAGTACGTCTACAACACCTACGAAATCTTCTTCGATACCGATAGGTAGAGTCATAACTAGAGGTGTAGCACCTAGTACGTTCTGTACTTGATCTACAACTTTGTAGAAATCTGCGCCCATACGGTCTAGTTTGTTAACGAAGATCAGACGTGATACGTGTGATTCGTCAGCGTAACGCCAGTTAGTTTCTGACTGAGGCTCAACACCACCAGAACCACAGAATACACCGATACCACCGTCAAGTACTTTTAGAGAACGGTAAACTTCGATAGTGAAGTCAACGTGTCCAGGAGTATCGATGATGTTTAGACGGTGATCGTTCCAGAAACAAGTTGTTGCTGCAGACTGGATTGTGATACCACGCTCAGCTTCCTGCTCCATGAAGTCAGTAGTAGTTGAACCGTCGTGAGTGTCACCGATCTTATGGATCTTACCAGTTAGCTTTAGGATACGCTCTGTAGAGGTAGTTTTACCCGCGTCTACGTGAGCAAAAATACCAATGTTTCTGTATTTTGATAAATCAGTCATTGTCTTACTCTGTTAATAAGGTATAAAGTGCGCGCAGAGTATATCACATTCTGTCAATACTGATACCCTTGCGTGCGGATGGAAGAAAAAAAATTTTAACGTGAAATTTCCGTCCCCAAAGCATAGTCAAACACAGCAATTTATGTACTTTATTCGCATTTTATTGAGGACGGATAGAACAGTTTGTGATTGCACAAATACCATTCTTATGAGCATTACAGCTCGTCAAAAGCCTCTATCGCTTCCGACAATTTCTTAACGCCGTGAATTTGCATGCCAGGGATGCCACCTTTCGGCATGTTGGCTGCTGGCACGATGGCTTTCTTGAAACCATGTTTGAACGCTTCATTCAAACGCTCTTGCCCACTTGGCACTGGACGGATTTCGCCCGCAAGCCCTACCTCACCAAAAATCACCACATCTTTAGGGAGTGGACGGTCACGAAAACTCGATAAAAGCGCCATAACTAAAGCAAGATCAGCGCTTGTCTCCGTCACCTTAACACCGCCAACCACATTAACAAAGACATCTTGGTCTGCCATTTGTAAGCCACCATGCTTATGCAACACAGCGAGCAAAAGTGATAGGCGGTTCTGCTCCAAGCCGACCGCAACACGACGAGGGTTGGCTAACTGCGAGTAATCCACCAGCGCTTGAATCTCTACTAGTAGAGGGCGCGTGCCTTCCCAAACCACCATGACTGAAGAGCCTGATGTTTCTTCTTCACCACGAGAAAGGAAGATCGCTGATGGGTTACTCACTTCCTTCAATCCTTGGCCTGTCATTGCAAAGACACCAAGCTCATTCACAGCACCAAAACGGTTTTTATGACTACGCAAAGTGCGGAATCGGCTATCCGTTCCACCATCGAGTAGTACCGAACAGTCGATAATGTGTTCAAGAACTTTGGGGCCCGCAAGGGTACCATCTTTTGTTACGTGACCAACAATAAATACCGCAACATTATTCTGTTTTGCGTATCGTGTCAGAGCCGTCGCAGATTCACGTACCTGAGCAACACTGCCAGGCGACGATTGAACATCAGAAACGTGCATCACCTGAATCGAGTCTATTACCATTATACGAGGCTGCTCTTTTTCGGCGATTTGGCAAATTTTGTCGACGTTCGTTTCCGATAGCATTTTTAAATGATCTTTCGGCAAGCCCAATCGGGAAGCACGCATTGCCACCTGCTGTAATGACTCTTCACCGGTTACGTAAAGCGTTGGCATTTGCGCAGATAAACTACACATGGTTTGCAACAGAAGGGTTGATTTACCTGCACCAGGGTTACCACCAATCAAAATTGCGGCACCTGGCACAACACCACCACCCAACACGCGGTCAAGCTCTTTAAACCCACTGGTGAAGCGAGGTACTTCTTGCAGATCAATTTCGGATAGCGTTTGAACCGTAGCTTCTGTTGCGGAACCAGCGTAGCCGCTTAAGCGTTCATTGCGAGCAACGGTTGGCGATGCAGCGATACGTACTTCTGTTATCGTATTCCATGCACCACATGCGTTACACTGCCCCTGCCAACGGGGAAAGTCCGCGCCACAATCATTACAAACATACGCTCGTTTTGCTTTCGCCATGATGCCTCAATTTTTTCTACAAATGTGACTAAGCACAGCCAAGTCAGACCTGAACTGAAATGAACTATTGATATACTTAAGTATTACTTCGCTTAGCCGATACAATTTAAAGTAACGACATACTCTAACAGAAATAATGCAGCAATCTGAAATTCTCTCGCTCGCAGAACGACTCATTCCCGTTTACGGTACGAATGACTTTGACTTTGTCCTTGGCCAACTGACCGAGGAAGAGCCGCCTTCGGCCAAAATTTTGGTTAAAATGGAACTTAACCGCTTAATGGCTCCATGCAAAAAAAGCATTGATTTGCGAGGTCGCGTTCAAGGCGAATGTCGCGAGTATATTTTGGATGGTATTCCACATTGGTTGGATGATGTTGCTTTCAACGCTTACCATAAAAACATCAAAAAGTTTGGCTGCTACACGGAAGGAATGTGGGAAGCATTGGTCAACACGCGAAATAACTTTCGCGTAATGAGCAAGCGCCTTACTCAGCAAAAAACGCAATCGTTAACGGATCCTAAAAGCCCGTTCTTAGCAGAACCCGTTCACCTAGGCTACGATTTAAAGCGCCAAGAAAAACGCTTGAAAGTCCAATCTCAAGTTGAAATTTGCCGTTCTAAAGGACAGCTTCTTCATGGATTAAGCATTGATTTATCTAGCTCTGGCGCAAAGTTCAAAGTCCCTAGCGCATTTAAATATAACCTTGGGGAAATTATTCAGGTCACGTTTACTGAATTTGCCAGCAAATCTAACGTTGCAGGTATAGAGAAACCGCTTGCATACCGCATACTCGCGGTTGATGACTGTTACGAAAATGACTCAGTTCGATACCTCAGAACCATACGCTTAACTGATACCAATGTCGTCACCAGAGTGATAGATGAAGCGCTCAACAGTGCTGTTAAAAGGGCTCGTCACGACAATCAAGACAAGATTATTCGAGCTCGAACTCGCGGTTATGAGCACATCGCACTAAAGCACACCAGCAGCTTGCCTCTATTCTTTGATGGTAGTGACCTAAAATTAGCAATGTTAACGCCAAACAATCAAAAGCTTTGGCAATACTGGCACGATGAGAGAAACCAGCAAATGTTTGGTTCCTTATTCAACGAGCAACGCATCGCGTCACTCATTAAGCCTGGTGTTAAAGGAACAACCAATGTCCTTTATTCATTTACTCACGAGCACGAGAATCGAACCTATTTCTATTCGATGTTTCGCCCAGAAGCAACTCGCGAACAGCGCCAGCTATTTTGGCATTTAGGTGGCAAACGAGAGAGTTGGCGCGCCTTTAGAATTTCAATCTTTGAACTATCAGAGCAAGAACAGGAAGACCTAGCAGCTTTCTCTCCAGAGTTGGCAGAAACGTCTCAATCACTGACTCATATTGGTATTTTGCAAGAAATTGCTGACGAAAAGTCAGGGCAGGATTACCTGCTAACTGAAAAGCCGCGCTTACCCGCTAATACATTAAACGCGTTTCGCCATCCGAGAAGAGTTATCGGCAATCCAAAGGGCATTTATTTTGATGCAAAGTCTCGTCGAAAAGAGCCTCGTTATCGTTTTAAAACACCTTTAGAGTTGTACTCAGGACAGACTAAAACAGGCGGCAGTACTGTTGACCTTTCCAAACGAGGACTCGGAATTAGGCTAAGTGAGCCCACGATGTTACGTTCTGGGCAAGAGGTAAGAATCAACTTTCGAGAATTACAACTCTACGATAAAAAATTGCCGTTAATGTCGGTGCCATACCGAGTAATTCGTGTAAGCCCAGACGGTTGTAGCGTGCAGCTAGTTATTGATGAAAGCAGCCAAACCATGAAGGTAATCGCTTTTTTCAACAGCATTATCGAGCACAATCAAGACAAGCTAATCCCGCAAAAAGAGACGCTACCAAGTAATGCTCTACTTGAAAGGCTACACTGCATGTTGCTCTCGCGTACGCTGAGCACGCCCATTTTTATCAGTAAGAGTACGTCATCTTCAATCAAAACCCCCGTTATCGGGGTGAACTTGCCGCTACCTAAACACATTGAGCTTTTTGCCCGTCTTGGGCATGACCAACTGTTGTCACTTGAACCTATCTTTAAAGGCCGGACAAGCACATTAATCGCAGAGCCAATAAAACGTGTAGAAGGTGCTCAAGCCAGACATCAGGATATCTACATAAGCGCCGCAAAAGTAGGCAATAAAATTACAGGCATTGAGTCAAAGCTTCATCAAGAGTTCAACAGCGTAAAAGAGCGGATTCAATTTATAAAGAAAGCGCGAATGATGGGTGACTTTTACGTGCTTCGCCTTTCTACTGCACCAATTTTCGATCCGATGACATCATTACTGCAACAAGATTTAAGTGACTTAACCCAATTTGGTGTACATCAAGCGAGCAAGTTAGAAAAAGAGTTGACGGCGCTCGTTGGTTACAGTGAATTTGAAGACATTACTGAAGAGGTTGTAATTAGATTGGAGTTAACCGAGTAAATTCAAAGTCATACCAAATTGAAAAAAAAAAACACCGCCTTTCTGGCGGTGTTTTTGAATGGATGGTTAAGGTTTAGCTTTCCAGCTAACCTTTTGCTGCTTCACCAATGCGCCAGATAAAATACAGAGCACACCGCCCAACCCAGCAAAGCGAATCGCTGATTGCGCTTGAGCTTCCACTTTTGGTTTTGCGTGATACGCAATCCCTAATCCTGCCACCGACATCATCACAAGATCATTAGCGCCATCACCGACAGCAACCGTGTTGTGCTGCTCAATTTCATATTCATCCGCCAGTTCCACTAGAATGTCAGACTTCATCTGCGCCGTTACCACATCACCAAGTACGTTACCCGTGAGTTTGCCGTCAATAATTTCTAATTGATTGGAGCGAGCAAAATCTAAGTCGACTTTATCTTTGATGTAATCAGAGAAGTAAGTAAAACCACCGGAAGCAATCGCTGTTTTCCAGCCCAAGGCTTTCAACGTCGCAATTAGCGCTTCAAAGTCCGGCATGAATGGTAACTGGGAACGAACTTGTTCAAGAATTGATTCATCGGCACCTTTGAGCTTACCAACTCGCTGACGTAAACTTTGCTCAAAATCCAGCTCACCTTGCATGGCACGTTCAGTGACTTCAGCGACCTCATCCCCTACTCCTGCCAGTTTCGCGATTTCATCAATACACTCTATCTGGATCGCCGTTGAATCCATATCAAATACAATCAACCCTTGGGTTGATAGATCGGGCACTTCATTAAGCGAGGCGTAATCTAGGTTGAGACTTTGTAAGATCGTTTCATGTTGAGGAGTCAACTCTCCGGCCATCAGGGCTACTTCATATTGGCCAACTTTCCACGTTTCTAGTATCGGGTTGTAAAAGCCGGTGAAGAAATCAATGTCTTCGAAGTGACTTGGCGAAAGGTACTCAGCAAATACGATCCAGTTTGCTTTTGCTTTATCTAATTGGGAGGCAAATCGAGTCTCGGGTAATCGTTTTAAAAGTGTCGTATGTTTTCTGATAGGCAAGCTTTTTGACGCGTCCATGTATATAATCCCTTATGACTTTGCTAAAACGTTACCTCAACAAACTAAAAAGGCAAGTCTTTGTTTTATTTTAAATGGATGAGTAAAGAGCATGAGTGAATCTTTGTTCTCAGTAAGGAATGCCCTAAGAATTCTGGCACTAATCCTACTGTGTGTGATGTTGTTTATCACAATAAAAAACAGTGTTGTGATCAGTAAGGGTAATGAGAAAATTCAAGCACAACAGCTTGAAACGCTCACCAAAGTTTTGATTTCACAGGCGTCTCTTTCTGCCAGTGAGATGATTTTAACTAAAGATCAAGAACGATTACTTCAGCTAACAAACCAGCTAGCACAAGACCGTTTAGTGTTTGATGCAACAATCTACGATGCACAGGGTGTACGTTTAGCGTCTAGTGAAGAGGCATTATCGGTACGCGAAGTTCTTGGCCTGGATACGCCTTTGGCAACAGCTTCCATTGGTCGCCAGCAGTTGGTTGAACCAGTTTTTGCAGATGGTGCGCTTATCGGTTTTGTTCGCGTGACCTTTGAGACGGGCCGGGTTACGGCTATTTCTGACCACCACTATCGCAAGAGCGATCGTTATATGTACATGATGGTCTTAATGAGCTTTGTCTGTGGTATGTTGTTCATCTTGATTTTACGTCGACAACCGATACGTCGTAAAAAAGCGCCAAACCTGCTGCTAACCAAGTAACTAGGTAGCGCTAACAACTCATATAAAAACAGCCCGCAATGTGTGGGCTGTTTTTTTTAGCTCTTGAGAGCGAAAAATAGAATGACTCTTCGTCGCTTACTCTTCGTCACCAAGCAATACTGAATCTAGTGCGATTAGCATCATGTCGTTGAATGTCGTTTGACGCTCGTCAGATGTAGTCTGTTCGCCAGTCTTGATATGATCAGAAACCGTACAGATTGTCAGAGCTTTTGCACCGTATTCTGCCGCAACACCGTAAATACCAGCCGCTTCCATTTCAACACCAACAATGCCGTACTTGTCCATTACATCGAACATTTCTAGATCTGGCGTGTAGAAAAGCTCTGCTGAGAATAGGTTACCAACTTTAACGTCAATACCGCGAGCTTTTGCAGCGTCTTCTGCCGCACGAACCATGTTGTAGTCTGCGATTGCCGCGAAGTCATGACCTTTAAAGCGGATACGGTTCACTTTAGAGTCAGTACATGCACCCATGCCGATCACAACATCACGCACTTTGATGTCTTCATTCACTGCGCCACAGCTGCCAACACGGATGATTTTCTTCACGCCGAAGTCTTTGATTAGTTCAGTCGCGTAAATCGAGCATGATGGGATACCCATACCGTGGCCCATTACCGAGATCTTACGGCCTTTGTATGTGCCTGTGTAACCAAACATATTACGAACGTCACACACTTGAACGACATCTTCAAGGAAAGTCTCTGCGATGTATTTTGCACGTAGTGGATCACCAGGCATCAGTACGACGTCTGCAAATGCACCCATTTCAGCATTGATATGTGGAGTTGCCATTTTCTTTTCCTTAACCTTTCTCTAGCGCTCCGCGCTTAAGGCGATATAAGCCAGAGTATTCTCATTTCCGACAAGCAGCATTTACATACTGCAAACATAAAACTAGGAGCAATCAAGCTCCTAGTTTTCAAAAACCTAACTAATTATAGGAAGTTCTTACCGTAATCCATTGGAGAAGTACCGAAGTAACTTGCCAATGTTTGACCGATATCTGCGAATGTTTCGCGGCGGCCAAGAGAACCAGCTGGTACTTTTTGACCATAAACCAATACTGGGATGTGCTCACGAGTATGGTCAGTGCCTGGCCATGTTGGGTCACAGCCGTGGTCTGCCGTTAGGATAAGCACATCATCTTCTTCCATAATCTCTAGCACTTCGTTGATACGACCATCGAAGTACTCAAGTGCCGCTGCGTAACCCGCTACGTCACGACGGTGACCGTAAGCTGAGTCGAAGTCTACAAAGTTAGTGAATACGATCGTGTTGTCGCCCGCTTCTTTGATTTGCTCTAGCGTTGCTTCGAACAATGCAGGGATACCTGTCGCTTTCACTTTCTTAGTGATGCCGCAGTTTGCGTAGATATCAGCAATCTTACCAATAGAAACCACGTTGCCTTGCTTCTCATCAACGAGCTTCTGAAGAACCGTTGCTGATGGTGGCTCTACAGAAAGATCACGACGATTACCTGTACGCTCAAATTGACCTTTACCAGCACCAACGAATGGGCGCGCGATAACACGACCAATGTTGTAATCTTCTAGCTCTTCACGTGCGATTTGGCAAAGCTCTAGTAGACGGTCTAGACCGAAAGTCTCTTCGTGACATGCGATTTGGAATACAGAGTCAGCAGACGTGTAGAAGATTGGTTTGCCAGTCTTCATGTGCTCTTCACCAAGATCGTCAAGAACTTGAGTACCAGACGCGTGACAGTTACCTAGGAAACCGTCAAGCCCCGCACGCTCAAGAATGCGGTCAGTCAATTCTTTCGGGAAGCTGTTTGCTTTGTCAGTGAAGTAACCCCAGTCAAACAGAACAGGAACACCTGCGATTTCCCAGTGACCAGACGGCGTGTCTTTACCTGAAGAAAGCTCTGCTGCATGACCGTATGCACCAATGATTTCAGCGTCTGTGTCTAGTCCAGGTGCGAAGCGACCTGTCGATTCTTTATGCGCCATTGCCAAACCAAGTTTCGATAGATTTGGAAGGCGAAGTGCACCTTGGCGATTGTCGTTATCTGCTAAGCCTTTTTCACATTGGTCAGCGATGTGACCTAGTGTGTCTGAACCTACATCACCAAATTCTTTAGCGTCGGCAGTTGCACCGATACCGAATGAGTCTAGTACTAAAATAAATGCTCTTTTCATTGCTCGTTCCTTAGGCCCACTCGGCTTTTTATTATGGTTGAGTAGGCCTTGTGTAATTACTTGTTCTATTAGATATCTTCTGCACGAATTTGGCGGTAAACCTCTGGAGTTGGTGTGTATTCACCACCTACTTTGATTGCACTGCGCAGTGCTTTTGCCGCTTCTTCCCATTGCTCTTCAGTGCGAGCGTGGATGACCGCAAGAGGTTTATCACTGTCTGCGACCTCACCTAGGCGGATGAACTCGTCGAAACCAACTGCGTAGTCGATTTCATCAGTAGCGACTCGACGACCACCACCCATAGCAACCACAGCCATGCCGATAGCACGTGTATCCATTGCAGAGACAATGCCCGTTTCTGTTGCGTAAACTGGCTTGATGATTTCTGCTTTTTCTAAGTAGTTGTCGTAGTTTTCTACGAAGTCCGCAGGGCCGCCTAAGCCAGCAACCATCTTGCCGAAGCACTCAGCTGCTTTGCCGTTATCCAGCACTTCCATCAGTTTTGCGCGTGCGTCTTCTGTGTTCTCAGCAAGCTTGCCAAGTACTAACATTTCAGCACATGAAGCCATGGTCACTTCAAGTAGACGAGGGTTACGGTATTCACCTGTTAAGAAACGAACCGCTTCACGAACTTCTACCGCGTTACCCGCTGAAGACGCCAATACTTGATTCATGTCCGTAAGAATTGCCGTAGTCTTAGTGCCAGCACCGTTTGCTACCGCAACGATTGATTTTGCTAGCTCTTCAGACGCTTCGTAAGTTGGCATAAATGCACCTGAACCCACTTTTACGTCCATCACTAGCGATTCCAGACCCGCCGCCAGTTTCTTAGAAAGGATCGACGCCGTAATCAGGGAGATATTGTCTACCGTTGCGGTAATATCACGAGTCGCGTAAACACGCTTATCCGCAGGAGCAAGGTCACCAGTTTGACCGATGATCGCCACACCAGCGTCTTTGGTTACTTGACCAAAAACATCGTTGCTCGGCGTAATGTTGTAACCAGGGATAGATTCAAGTTTATCCAGCGTACCGCCTGTATGACCAAGACCGCGGCCAGAGATCATAGGTACGAAACCGCCACACGCTGCCACCATTGGGCCAAGCATTAAAGAAGTTACGTCACCCACACCACCGGTTGAGTGTTTGTCGACAATTGGACCACCGAAATTCATGTGGCTCCAGTCGATAACCATGCCCGAATCACGCATTGCACACGTTAAGGCGATGCGCTCATCCATGGTCATTTCATTAAAGAAAATCGTCATAGCAAACGCCGCAATCTGACCTTCAGATACCGTGTTGTTCGCTACGCCTTGAATAAAGAAGTTGATTTCATCGGCGGTTAGGACTTCGCCGTCACGTTTTTTACGAATGATTTCTTGTGGTAAATACATTAGTGCCTCCCAAGCTCTTTTGAGCCATGGTTGTAGTAGGATAGAAGAGGTTTGGTAGCACCCGTTTAGGTGCTACCGTTCAGACGTATTATTGGAATTAGTACGCTGTTGGATCAGCGACGTCGTCCGATACTTCTAATGTATTTAGTAGGTTGGTTAGCAGGCTAGACGCACCAAAACGGTAGTGACGAGCATCAACCCAGTTGTCACCTAGGATTTCGTCAGCCATTGCTAGGTATGCTGCTGCGTCTTCAGCAGTGCGCACACCACCTGCTGGTTTGAAACCAACAGTTTCTGCAACACCCATGTCGCGAATAACTTCAAGCATCATGCGAGCGTATTCTGGTGTTGCGTTTACTGGCACTTTACCAGTTGAAGTTTTAATGAAGTCAGCACCTGCTTCAATACAGATTTGAGATGCTTTCTTGATTAGTGCTTCTTCTTTTAGTTCACCTGTTTCGATGATCACTTTAAGAAGAATGTCACCACAAGCTTCTTTACATTGCTTAACTAGTTCGAAGCCTACTTTCTCATCACCCGCCATTAGCGCGCGGTAAGGAAAAACTACGTCAACTTCGTCTGCACCGTAAGCAACCGCCGCTTTTGTTTCAGCAACTGCGATTTCAATGTCGTCGTTACCATGTGGGAAGTTCGTTACTGTTGCAATACGAACCTCTGGCGTACCTTGCTCACGAAGTGTCTTCTTAGCAATAGGAATAAAGCGAGGGTAAATACAAATTGCAGCTGTGTTGCCTACTGCTGTTTTCGCGTCATGACATAGTGAGATCACTTTTGCATCAGTGTCATCGTCATTCAACGTAGTTAGGTCCATAAGTTTAAGTGCACGTAGCGCTGCTGCTTTTAAATCGCTCATTTCTATCTCCGATCAATATTCAAAAAATTCACTACTCAGCCTTACATCACGTCTTTAACTATAATCAACAAGTCGAGACAATGTGAGTAAATGGCTAAACAGTCTATTAATGAACGGACTTGGTTCCCTGAAGACTCGGCATATACAGCGAAAATTTATCATATGCCAATTGCTATCCTTGTCACCGCACAGTACCAGTTTGGCCTATGGCACAACAATCTATGATTGCGGTGTCTTTAATATCACATCACAAAGCAAAACGCCTATTAGATCTGATATTGCAGGGCAATTCATTTGCCCATCGATTATGTAATATTCATTACGTGATTAAGAATCAAGCTTAACCACTATCCTGTGATTAATACATTATAGAGTTTCACCGCAAAACTGTAGCACCAAATAGAGCGCAAACGGTTTGTATCTCAAAATTTCCTAGCCCCTATTCCATTGACTGCGTAATACCTCGACTAAGGCAAACACCCGATGAAATTTTGGAGCCCGAAAAACGAAAAATGCCCCGCAGCAATCTCTTGCTACAGGGCATGATGTAAAACGGCGTCTATATATTAAGAACCGATTCTAATTATAGTGCTGCAAGGCTTAAGCAGAAGCCTGCAATTGTCGCTGCCATAAGGTTAGACAACGTACCTGCAAGAACTGCTTTAACACCCATGCGAGCGATGTCACTACGACGGTTTGGTGCAAGGCTACCTAGACCACCAAGTAGAATCGCGATAGAAGAAAGGTTCGCGAAACCACATAGTGCGAATGAGATGATAGCTGTTGTCTTCTCAGACATTACTTCACCAGTTGCCGCGATTACTTGAGCGTTTTCACCTAGATATGGTGTGAAGTTCAAGTAAGCAACGAATTCGTTCACTACGATTTTCTGACCGATGAATGAACCAGCTGTTACAGCTTCTGCCCATGGAACACCGATTAGGAATGCTAGTGGAGAGAACGCGTAACCTAGGATTAGCTCTAGTGTTAGTTCTGGCATGCCGAACCAACCACCGATGCCACCTAGCATACCGTTGATTAGCGCGATTAGACCAACGAATGCGATTAGCATTGCACCTACGTTAAGCGCAAGTTGTAGACCAGAAGCCGCACCGCCCGCAGCTGCGTCGATTACGTTAACTGGTTTGTCGTCACCGCCGTCCATCGCTTCTTCGATACTTTCGTGAGGCTGGTCAGTCTCTGGGTGAAGGATTTTAGCGAACAGTAGACCACCTGGTGCTGCCATGAATGATGCCGCAACTAGGTACTCTAGTGGAACACCCATAGATGCGTAACCAGCTAGTACACCACCAGCAACAGAAGCTAGACCACCACACATTACCGCGAATAGCTCTGATTGAGTCATTTTTGGAACGAATGGGCGAACAACTAGAGGTGCCTCAGTTTGACCTACGAAAATGTTAGCTGCCGCTGACATTGATTCCGCACGAGAAGTGCCTAGCGCTTTTTGTAGTGCGCCACCAAGAATCTTGATAACCCATTGCATAACGCCAATGTAGTAAAGAACTGAAATCAGTGCAGAGAAGAAGATCAGTGTAGGAAGAACACGGAATGCGAAGATGAAACCGCCGCCGCCGAATACTTCGAACATCTTGTCAGAAACAAGACCACCGAACAGGAATGATGAACCATCGTTACCGTAGTTGATAACGTTAGAAACACCTGAAGAGAAACCGTTTAGTAGATCACGGCCCCAAGGTACATACAGAACAAATGCACCTAATGCGAATTGGATAGCGAATGCGCCACCCACAGTTCTAAAGTTGATAGCTTTTCGGTTGTTAGAAAATGCCACTGCAATCGCAAGAAGCACTACCATACCGATTAGGCTCATAAACAGGCTCATAGTTTATGACTTCCTTATAAGTTATTTATTGGCGTGTTACAAAATGGAGCTATAAAGCGGGGGCAATTATACTCATGCAGAATCAATTAAAGTAATGCCAGCCTCACACTTTCCTATAAGATTCATGATTGATTCAACCAGCTTTGTGAGTTAATTCACAATAAGCAGGAAAACGTTTTCGATTTCAAACCACATCTTTAGATTTTATTCACATATCGAGAAAGCAAAATTGCTATTTTTCCACAGTTGAGAGGCAATCGATTGCTTTCGGCCGTTATGCAACTCTACGAGCTCATTAAAGACGTGAATGAGTTTGGCTGGGTGATTTGACTCCCCTTGATATCCAAGTATAGGCATATCTGGTGCGTCTGTTTCGATTACTAGGTTTTCGAGTGGTAATTTTTGAATTGCGTCGCGTGTTTTCTTGGCTCTTGGGTAGGTAATCGTTCCTCCTACACCGATAAAAAAACCTAATTTGACCCACTCCATGGCTTGCTGATAACTCCCAGAAAAAGCGTGTAGCACACCACCTCTAGGGAGATTCGCCGCTTTCACCATTTGAATGAGGCGATTGTGCGCTTTTCGGCTATGTAAAATAACTGGGAGTTCGAAGCGTCTAGCCAGCTCAAATTGAACTTCAAGTGTCTTTTCTTGCAACTGTGGGTCAACATCAATGGCAAAATCTAAACCACACTCTCCTATTGCCACGCACTGTGGCCCTTTTTGATTTAGATAGCCTTCTAGCTCTGTAAGGTGCTGCTCAACGTTATCTTCAAGAAAATACGGATGAAAGCCGAGCGCATAATACAAATTAGCATGTTGCTCTGCCAAGGTTTGAATACGAGCCCAATTTTGCGGACCGACGGAAGGAATCAAAATTCTCGCGACACCTTGCGTTTGAGCAAGCTCAAGTTGATGCGCAAAGTCATCTTGAAACACATCAAAATCAAAGTGGCAGTGCGTATCAAAGAGCTTCATCTTGACGCTTTTTATCTGTATCTGCGGGCAGAAAATCAGAAGATCGTTGGGCTTCACTCTTCTCTTCAGTTTGATGGGCAGGGTCTTTTCGATATGGGACACAACTGCGTTTCTGATCGGGAGTTAACCCCATCTCTTTACACCAGTTGTCGTAACGCTTTAGCCCACGTTTAAACCAATTCATATCTTATCCTTATATAAAAACGCCCTTGGCTAAGTTTATAGCCAAGGGCGTTTTAAAATCTAGTTTGCGTTACGGCTTACCCTAACCGCGCAAATTAGTGCTCACGTGTCGCACGGAAATCAACGTCAGGAAAACGCTCTTTCGCTAAGTTTAAGTTAACCATTGTTGGAGCGATATACGTTAGATTATCACCACCATCCAATGCTAAGTTCGCTTGATTCTTGCGTTGGAACTCATCCAGTTTCTTCGCATCATCACACTCAACCCAACGCGCAGTTGCAACGTTAATGCCTTCATAAATCGCTTCAACGTTATACTCAGATTTCAAACGAGCCACAACAACATCGAACTGAAGTACACCAACGGCACCAACGATCAGATCGTTGTTCTGTAGAGGACGGAATACCTGTACCGCACCTTCTTCTGATAGCTGAACCAAACCTTTGAGAAGCTGCTTCTGCTTTAGTGGATCTTTCAGGCGAATACGACGGAATAGTTCCGGAGCGAAGTTCGGAATACCAGAGAACTTCAATGATTCACCTTGCGTAAAGGTATCACCAATCTGAATAGTACCGTGGTTGTGTAGACCAATGATGTCACCGGCGTAAGCGTGTTCTGCACGTGCACGGTCACCAGCCATAAAGGTTACTGCATCAGAGATACTCACTTGCTTGCCAAGACGAACGTGGTTCATCTTCATACCTTGCGTGTAAGTGCCCGATACAATACGCATGAATGCGATACGGTCGCGGTGTTTTGGGTCCATGTTCGCTTGGATCTTAAATACGAAACCAGAGAACTTCTCTTCAGTCGCTTCAACTTCACGTTCAACCGCTTGACGAGTTTTCGGCGCTGGAGCCCATTCAGTTAGACCGTCTAGCATATGATCCACACCAAAGTTACCTAATGCAGTACCGAAGTAAACTGGCGTCAGGTCACCTGTTAGGAACATTTCCAAATCAAACTCAGGGCAAGCACCCATGACAAGCTCAAGCTCTTCTCGAACACTTTCCGCAAGGCCTGCACCAACTTTTTCATCAAGCTCTGGGTTATCGAGACCTTTGATGATTCGAACTTCTTGAATCTCATGACCGTGACCTGATTCGTATAAAATCGTTTCATCACGGTGAATGTGGTACACACCTTTAAATTCTTTACCACAGCCGATTGGCCATGTAATTGGCGCACACATCATGCCCAACTCGTTTTCTACCTCGTCCAATACTTCCATTGGATCACGAACGTCACGGTCAAGTTTGTTCATGAAGGTTACGATTGGCGTGTCACGCAGACGCGTTACTTCCATCAGCTTACGTGTACGATCCTCGACACCTTTCGCCGCATCGATAACCATCAAACACGAGTCTACTGCCGTTAACGTACGGTATGTATCTTCCGAGAAGTCTTCGTGTCCAGGCGTATCAAGTAGGTTTACCAGACAGTCATTGTAAGGGAACTGCATTACAGAAGTGGTAACCGAGATACCACGTTCCTTTTCCATTTCCATCCAGTCTGATTTTGCGTGCTGTGCGTTACCACGACCTTTAACCGTACCTGCTTTTTGGATCGCGTTTCCGAATAACAGTACTTTTTCAGTAATGGTGGTTTTACCCGCATCCGGGTGAGAAATAATAGCGAACGTTCTGCGCTTAGACACTTCGCCTAAAAAAAGGGGATTTGACATTAGTTAATCTTCTAAATTACTTTCATGCTCACAAAATAGGCAAGCATATCTACTATTCGATATTGTGCGGTATTCTCGCTTATTATCGCTGTGCTAGCAAACTGGAAAGACATGAACTGAATTTACTCGGCTCACCAGCCTTTACCTGCAACTAACAAGGGAAAGCCAGCTCCACACAAAGAGATGTAAAAATTCAAAAAATTATTATTACATATTCAAAAGCCTCGAATCCGGATACGCATTTAAAGCATAAGTGTTGATGAGGTAATTAGTAACGGCCTAAAACTAACTCAAAAATAAGTAACTCATGATAATGGCGTCTTCCTTACCATTTCCCGATTTAGCTGGGTAATAGTTGTAACGACGGTCCACTTCATTAAAACCTGCTTGCTCATAAATATGGATAGCTGGGTGATTACTTTCACGCACTTCTAACCAAGCACTCTCTGCTTTGGCTTGTTCACAGTATTCAATAAACGCGTCCAGCAATTTTTGCCCTAGCCCTCTGCCCTGTTGAGAAGGTGCTACTGCAATATTTAATAGTGTCACTTCTCCAACAATATTCTGTCCATAGAAGTAACCAACCACTTGAGAGCCTTCCAGCATCACATGATGGCAAGCACCGCGACTGGATAAGTCACGAACCAAAGATTCGGCCCAAGGGTGAGAATGTGCTTGCTGCTCGATTTGCCAAACTTGGTCGAGGTGCTCTGCACGCATCGGCGTAATTTCAATTGTCACGCATTAGCTCCGTTAAGAAGAGTACGAACAGATTTGTTGCCACAATGCGCGGCGCTGTTCGTTATTACCATCAATATCTTGTAATAGTGGCGAGGTCAGGTGCTTTGCCTTGATGCTTTGATCAGCCTCACAGCCTGCAAACCACACCCACTCTAGCTGATGTTCACCCAGCATGGATAAGCGCTCAGGCTCTAGGTGTAGCGCATCATCAAGCGTGAGCTTAATGCTTTTTAATACGCGCTCAAACATCAATGCCGTCTCGTTTTCTGGACATATTGGCGATACCAATAGGAGTTTACATGAACTTTGCAAATCCAATAATGGCGATTGATAGCCTTCCAGTCTTTCAGGGTGTACCAGCTCCCATGTGCTGATCCCCATTTCACGTAAATACTGTTTCTCGTTAATTGACATTTTCCGTCACCTATTTGAACGAGGGCAATCCTATCAAATTATCGCGATTATACCTAAAGGACTTCAAGAAACACCTGAACACAATGAGATGATTTGGATATTCCTGAACATAGCGTTTTGCCAACGGCCACACATTGGGTATGACATATGAGGTACATTATGAAATTCTTAAATACGCTACTACTTTGCACACTGGTAGCCGCCACCAGCGTGAGTGTTTTTGCTAATAACAGCGATGAGTGGGAGCTGATTGCAACGAAAACCGTTAACTTTCATACAGAAACAGATACCGTGACACCAAATAGCCATTCCGAAACCGAAGCTTCAGTAAAATAAAACTAAAATGTGTGCAAGGAACGGTAGACATGAATGGTTTAAAAGTCGTCATGACAGATGGTAGTGAGAAAAAGCTTTCCTCTATGGGCGTACTAACAAGCGGATTGTCGACTCGTGCCTGGAGCCTTCCAGGTACAAAAGAAGCCAAGCTAAAACGGATTGAAATGACTTACAGTAGCTGGGGAAGCACAAAACTTAGCCTGCTAGGGGTAAGTAAAAAAGCGAAAATAGAGGTCTGGGGCAAAAAGAAAAGTAACCAGTCATCCTAACCTCCCTATCTCAGTTTTCAGTGAATAAGAAAGAAGCCCACTTAGTCGTGGGCTTCTTTCATTTACAGTTCAGAGAACTCTGGCGCATAGTCTATGCGTCCGGAGCGTCCAGCACATTGACCTTCGACCAACTCTGCGACTCGAAATGCACCTTTAGGGACATCCCAAGCACATTCAAAGCCCATCTCGTCGCATGATTGAAAACCCTGGCGCGCGTAATAATCAGGATCGCCCAACACCACACACACTGGGTAACCAAAATCACGCAGTGAATCAAAACCTTCTTTGATCAGCTCTGCAGCGATGCCTTGGCGACGGTAATCTTCATGAACAGCTAATGGCGCTAGCCCTTGCCATGACAAATCTTCACCATTTAAGGTCACAGGGCTAAATAAAGCATGGCCTATCACCTCTCCCTCATCTGTACACGCGACTAAGGAAAGCGTGAATTTGCTGTTTTCGCGCAAACGCATCACAAGCTCAGCTTCAGCTTCCGTCGGGAAGGCGTGTTTCAATAAGCGGTCAATGGTAAGAATGTCCGCTGGGGCTTCAGTTCGAATAAGCATTCGCTACTCCGGTTGGTTGTGCAGGCGCTTGAACTCCTTTCTGAACAAAATCAGCCAATTGATTCAAAGCGACTTGCATTGCTTTCGGTAACTGCTCTAAGTCGACACTGTCCATTAAGTTTTTCACTTCTAAGCCAAGCTCAGTATCACCTTCAATTGAAAGGCGACGTTGGAAGAACAGTGTGTCAGGGTCTTCTTTACGACCAGCAATCAGTACTAGGTCGTTTAGATTACCACTAAAACTCACATCTTCCTGAACTGGTTTTTCAGCTACCACCAATTTTTCGTCTTGATAGCTGATGTACCATGCTAAGTTCAAGTCTTTAATCGCAACTTTTAACCACTTGTCTTCAAGGAACTCAAAGTCACCATCTTCCAAGGCTTCTTTAAACACCATTTTTAGCCCTTCTAGCAACGCTTTTTGCTGAATTGGCTGTGGTAATAACTGGACTGGAGAACGCAAAATATTAGCTGCGTTCTTTACTAGTTGACTGCGAATCTTGTTTAACACGTTCATTATCCGTTACTTTGTCATTAGGTTGCTTATATTAAGCAATCGTGGCGATGAGATTACTGTTATGTATCAATAAAGTGCTTATTTTAGATTGGTGGTTTATTGCTCACTAACGCTTCTTTTTTTGAACTTACGTGTATTATTGATGCGAACAGGTGGATAAACACTTTTACAACCGTATTTTCAAAGTTATAGTTATCTGAGCGTATCCATGTGATTGTCGACTGCACAGCTAAAACCGCGAGCCCTTTAATGGCAAGTAACACTTTGGCTTGGTGGTAGATCGCCGCAGGCTTATCAGGGTGTCGCTTTTTATACACGGACGAATAATCTGGCTCATTGGAGATCGGTAATACCCTAATGCCTTCCCAGCAATTAAAACATTGGTTTGCCACGCTAACCTCAAATAGCCCTTTCTTCTTTGCCATTCTTGATAAAAAACACAATTATCGAATGGTAAGTGACCGTTACTGCGATATCGCAGGTTTAAGTCATGAGGAAATCGTCGGCTTAAACGATTGCCAAGTGCTGGGTGAACAGTTTTATAAGAAGCTTGCACCATACTATCAGCGCGCGTTCAAAGGGGCACATGTCGAAGCCGAAATCACGCTCGATGAAACCGACCTTGAAACCAGTCTTCACTTTAGTCTTTCGCCAGTTTTTGAAGGTAACGACATTCGCTTTGTTGTTTTTCACGCTGTCGATACTTCAGAAAAGCAGATACTCGTTCGCTCCTTAGAAGAGTCCGAAAGTAAGTTTGCGAAGTTAACACAACTGCTACCAGACGGCTTACTGCTTATCGAAGATGATATTGTCATCTCTGCGAACCCCGCATCAGCGCGCCTTCTCGGACTTAACTCTCCTCATGAATTGTTGGGCGAAGAGCTAAGTCGTTTATTCATCGATGAAAACAGTAAAAAGGTATTTAGTCATCGATTGAGTACATTAATTTCTGACAAACCTTTTGTCTGCTTAACCAGTGCAAGATGCGGCTTTGAACGGAAAGTTCAGCTACACGCGGATTCCACGGCGATATTAGGTAGCGAATCTCAAATTATCCTAATCCAAGATGCTGATGATGCGCCCAAAAACCTGTCTTCTGCATCGAATGAAGACATACACATTGACTCGCTCACCAAACTCTACAACCGCTTTGGCTTCACCAAACGTTTGGAACAGCTGATCAAAAAGCAAACACCGCTTCTGGTGTTCTATTTGGATATCGATAACTTCAAAAACATTAATGACTCACTTGGTCACCATATTGGCGATAAAGTGATTCAAGAGGTATCGGCCCGTCTTAAACGGTTACTGCCAAACCAAGCGATTATTGGTCATTTGGGTGGCGATGAGTTTGGCGTCATTCTGCCGGAGCCAGAAAACACCCGCATGGCTGAAATTTTGTCCGATCGCATTATCTCGTTGATCAACCAACCTTTCGACTTGCACCACTTCAGTAAACGCCTTGCGTGTTCAATTGGTAGCGTTCGATACCCTGAAGACGGACAAGATGCGCGAATCCTACTACAAAATGCCGATACTGCGATGTATGAAGCCAAAGATCGTGGTAGAAATCGTCTGATCAAATTTAACGATCAAATGAACAAAGAAGCGCGTATGCGTTTGTGGCTTGAAATTGAACTGCAAAAAGCATTGCAGCAGAACGGTTTGGAAGTGTGGTATCAACCTAAGGTTAACGCGCGAGACTTCAGTATCAACGGCGCAGAAGCGCTCGTTCGTTGGAAGCATCCAGTCGAAGGGTACATTAGTCCTGGCTCATTCATTCCTGTCGCCGAGCGCGCTGGGTTAATAGAACACCTTGGACGTGTCGTGATGCGTGATGTTTTCAATACGGTAAAACGTTGGAAGCAACAAGGCATACTGCCAGGCCGTGTCGCCATCAACCTCTCTCCCGAGCAATTTGGCAACCCACAGCTGATCGACTTTATGGAAAAGCTGCTTCGCACTACCGAGCTTGATCCAAGCTGCATTACCTTCGAGCTAACCGAAAGTGCCGTGATGAGTGATAGCGAACATACACTGCAAATGTTGAATGCGATTAAAAAGCTTGGCTTCGCTCTCTCTATCGATGACTTTGGTACCGGCTACTCTTCTCTTTCCTACTTAGCGCGTTTTCCTATTGACGAGCTAAAAATCGACCGCGCTTTTATTAATGATATCGACACACTACCGAAACAAGTCACTGTGATTGAAAACATCATTAATCTGGGTAAGTCGCTCGACTTAACTGTCGTTGCCGAGGGGGTGGAAACCCACCAGCAAGCGACCCTGCTCTCTAACCTTCAATGTAATGCGATTCAAGGATTCCATTTTTATCGCCCGCAGCCAAAACATGAAATTGAAGAGCTGTTTGTACAGAATCGTCGTCACAAGAACTAACCCCGACCCGATACCCTTACTCGCAAGGGGTAAATATCGACTTTATTGAGCTAAACCTAACTTAGGTCAATTTCGCTATTCATAATTCTTCATAAAATGCGGACACCTTTTTATTCTCAATGATTGTGAGCATATGGAACTCTTGTGTCCCGCGGGTAACCTGCCTGCGTTAAAAACTGCGATTGATTGCGGTGCCGATGCCGTCTACATTGGTTTCAAAGATGATACCAACGCCCGTCACTTTGCTGGCCTCAACTTTAACGGCAAAAAGTTAGAAAAAGCGGTGCAATACGTTCATGACCGCAATAAAAAAATTCATGTCGCGTTGAATACCTTCGCTCATCCCAATGGCTTCGAGCGCTGGACGAACGCAGTAGACAATGCAGCGGCACTGGGTGTAGACGCGCTGATTGTTGCAGACATTGCAGTGCTGGAGTACGCGGCTCGCAAATATCCCGATCTAGAACTACACCTTTCAGTGCAAGCATCAGCGACCAACGTCGCAGCCATTGATTTTTACAAACAAAACTTCAACGTAAAACGGGTAGTATTACCTCGCGTTTTATCGATTCATCAGGTCAAACAGCTTTCACGCAACATCACTAGCGATGTCGAGTTAGAAGTCTTTGCTTTTGGTAGCCTTTGCATCATGTCTGAAGGTCGCTGCTACCTATCGTCATATATGACAGGCGAGTCTCCAAACACTGTGGGAGCATGCTCTCCAGCTAAGTACGTTCGCTGGCAAGAAACAGAAAATGGTCTGGAATCCCGCCTTAACGACATTTTGATCGATCGCTACAGCGCCGGTGAAAATGCGGGCTACCCTACCTTGTGTAAAGGTCGTTTCGAAGCAGAAATCGAAGGCGAGAAAAAACGCTACCACGCACTGGAAGAACCAACCAGTTTGAACACCCTCTCTATGCTGCCAGAACTATTTGCTGCAAATGTGGCGTCTGTAAAAATTGAAGGTCGCCAACGTAGCCCAGCTTACGTAGAACAAGTCACTCGAACATGGCGAGCCGCGATTGACCGTTACCAAGCAAACCCAGAAGCTTATCAAGTCGAAGCGGCTTGGGATGCCGCATTGGCAAACGTGTCTGAAGGTACGCAGACCACACTTGGTGCTTATCACCGCAAATGGCAGTAGAGGTTAAGATGGATAATTCAATGAAATACGCGCTTGGTCCGCTGTTGTACTTCTGGCCAAAACAAGATATCGAAGCGTTTTATGAACAAGCGAAATCAAGCTCCGCGGACATCATCTATCTTGGGGAAACCGTATGTTCAAAACGTCGAGAAATGAAGCCTTCGCATTGGCTTGAAATCGCAAAAGAGCTGTCTGCATCTGGCAAGCAAGTGGTGCTATCAACAATGGCACTACTAGAAGCTCCGAGTGAAGTAAACATAATGAAGAAGTACATCGACAACGGTGACTTCGCGATTGAAGCAAATGACGTATCTGCTGTTCAATTGGCATCAGAGCATAAAGTGCCTTTCGTCGTTGGCCCTGCAATCAATACTTATAACGCACACACGCTCAACTTATTTTTGAAGCAAGGTATGATGCGTTGGTGCATGCCTGTCGAGCTATCTCGCGAATGGTTAAACGATACTTTAGTTCAGTGTGACGAGCTTGGTATTCGTAACAAGTTTGAAGTTGAGGTATTTAGCCACGGTTATTTGCCTTTAGCGTATTCCGCTCGCTGTTTCACAGCCCGAGCTGAAAACCGAGCGAAAGACGATTGCGAAACCTGCTGTATCAAATACCCTACGGGTATCCAGGTCAGCAGCCAAGAAGGGCAAGAAGTCTTTAACCTTAACGGCATTCAAACACAGTCAGGGTATTGCTACAACCTCATCAATGACTTACCTACTATGAAAGGGCTGGTTGATGTGGTCCGGTTAAGCCCTCTTGGTATCGACACTTTTTCAGAGTTAGAGCGTTTTCGCTCAAACGAATACGGCGATAATCCTGAAAAGCTCGAAAGCCGCCAATGCAATGGCTATTGGCATCAACTAGCGGGCTTAGAAGTAAAAACCATTTAATCCTTAAAGATAAAAGCGAGGCCTAGCCTCGCTTTTATCTGTTAGCTTTTGTTAGCAGGCTTGCACCCTTGGTTCGACAGAACTCTCATTAAGCAGCTTTTTCACATCTCGCCACAACATACTGATCACGACCAAACTCAATGCAATGTTAGACAATGGGAAAGCTAACCAAATACCTGTCACGCCGAAAAGTTTCGGCATAATGAATAAGAATGGCAACTGGACCAGCATGTTGCCTAGTGTTACAAACATAGCTTTGCTGCCTTTGTTTACTGATTGATAGTACGCGGCCGCCACAACTAAAAAACCATCTAAGAACAACGCAAACATGTGTAAACGAATCCCGATCACGGTGCTATCAATCAACTGTTGGTCAGCATTATTAAACACCGCAACCAGTTCGTACGGGAAAAGGTTCATCAAAACAACGAACGCCACCCCACCAAGCACAGATGTCCCCATCGCGACCTTTAATAACTTTCTGATGTTCTCCTGATTACGTGCACCGTGGTTGAAGCTCACTAAAGGCTGCATACCATTCGCAATTCCTTCTGCTATCAGATAGTAAACCGTCACGATGTACCCCAAAATGGCGTACGCTCCGATCAACATTGCACTTCCGTATTGAGCAAATAACGAGTTGTGCAGTGCCACCATCACAGAGCCGTAGGCGTACATAAAGAAACTTGATGTACCTATCATGATAATCTTTGGTGCAGCATCAACCTGAACTTTGAAGTCGCGGATACGAAGGCGTAATGTTGCTTTTGAAGTAAAGAAGTAACCAATACCGAGCACAGTGACCACTAATTGTGCAAGTGCAGTGGCAATAGCGGCTCCGGTTAACTCCCACTCCAACCAAGCAATAAATACGTAGTCTAATACAATGTTAATAACGGCACCGATGACCATCAAAATCGTTGCTAAGTTCGGGCTGTCGTCATTGCGTAATAAAAACGGAACTGCGATAGAACCCAACGTGAATACGCACGCGACAATCAGAATATGCAAATATTGCAGCGCAAGTTCAAACACTCGCCCTTCCGCACCTTGCCAGCGAATAAATTCATCCGAAAACAAGAACAATATTGTAGCAACGATCGGCATCAATGCCGCTAACAACGTCAATCCGGTCGTTAGGATTCGCTTAGCGCCTTCATGATCGTTCTCTCCTTGCTTGATCGAAGTCAGCGCGCCAGTCCCCACCCCAATCATCATTCCTATACCGAGGATCGAACCGATAATAGGCCACGCAACATTGATCCCAGCTAATCCGTCAGCGCCAACATAACGGCCAATAAAAATGCCATCAACTATTTGATACAAACCGTTTACGAGCATTGCTGCGACGGTTGGAATCGTATATTTCCAAAACT
Organism: Vibrio sp. OY15; assembly: GCF_000742455.1. Taxonomy (NCBI): domain Bacteria; kingdom Pseudomonadati; phylum Pseudomonadota; class Gammaproteobacteria; order Vibrionales; family Vibrionaceae; genus Vibrio; species Vibrio sp. OY15. The sequence continues at coordinate 165,786 of NZ_JPIL01000003.1, forward strand.
GTCTATAAATTGAGTTTTGCATGACTGTCACCAGTAGTTAGCAAAGCTAACCATTTAATTAGCAAGGCTAACTAAATGGTTAAATTAAATAAAAGAAAGATGAAACAACAAAAACTAAACCATACAGCTGAGGCCTTTGCTTCAGTTTAAAATGACTTATTACTCAATGCTTTATTCAATAAAGCTTGTAACTGTTCAGCTTCTTGCTGATTTAATTGTTGCATCATTTGGTCAGAGATATCTTTGTACACTACCTGCTCCAAAGACATTTTTTCTGCGACTTCTTCCGTAAGCAACACACGCTTAGCACGAGCATCCTCATTACATGCGATGCGTTTCACCAAACCCTTTTTTTCCAAACGCACAACCATTGTCGATGCGGAAGGCTTAGTCACTTGCAGCTCTTCTGCAAGATCGGTTATTCGCACACCCTCAGGGTAAACCTGAATCACACGTAAATAATCGAACTCATTAAAGCTTAGATGTGATAATGGATCTTCTTTGGCATAGACACGCCAAGCTTTGGCGCAAAAACGCTCTAAATCAATCAAGCTTTCTTCTAATGCCATAAAAGCCACCACCACTTAGTTAGCAAGACTAACTATTTTAAATGAGTCACTCATCAAGTTCAATCATAAAAAAAGCCGCTCTCATCGAGCGGCTCTAAATCATTCAATTTCCAGCTTCTTGGCAGCCTTTAACTTGGCCAATCTATCTTGCTGTAATTGATCGTAAATTTGCGCCAACTCCAAGAAAGAATAGCGATGCTCAACATAATCGTAAACGTTGAACGAAATCGCGAGCTTATAAAGTGAGATGGCACTTGCGATATCACCTTCAAGCTGATTACGCTTTCCAAGGTAGAAATACGTTTCCGTCAATCGTTCAGCTAGGCGATAGTTCTCTCTCGTTCCATCCATAATTGCTTTAAGCGCGTCTTCGTCCGAGACGTCTCGTAGCATGATGGCAACAAGAACCCATCCCCACTCTTCACTACGATCTCGTAAATAACGCTGTTGAAGATTGGCTTTTGCTTGCTCTGGATTTTGCTCAGCTTCGATGATGTACAGCCATAATGAACGAAAAGGATCCGTTGGCATTTCTTGATAATGCTTGGTCATATCTTCTAAAGCGAGATCGATTCTGCCACCATAATACAGTGCAATCGCACGGTTGCGCTCAGCATAGGTATTATCAGGAGCCAACTCTATGGTCGAGTCAAACGCTTCATATGCCGCATCAAACTCTCCTACTTGGGTAAAGTATACTCCCAAAAGATTGAAGATGTCCGGCTGAGCAGGATTCAACTGCAAAGACTGGTTAAAGTCCAAACGGGCAAGATCACGTAAACCAACGCTGTCGTAGTAGCTACCGCGCTCATAATGCATTTTAGCGCGCACTTCATCACTAAGGTCGGGACGTTGTAGCAACTGCGAGAGACGCGCGATTTGTACTTCTTGTTGAACACTAGGCTGAAGTGGCACCGCCATCGGTGGATATAACCACTTTTGTGCTGATTGTTGAGAAGTATTTGCACAACCGGTCAGCGCGATAGCAACACATAAAATTGCGGTTTGAAACCATTTCACTAATTGATACTCCTGTTTGGACCGCTCAAGATTTATTTCTCTTAATGCAATATAGGCGATAACCTCGTTTGAGGTTAATACATCGAAACAAACCAAAAAAGGGGAGCGAAAATGCTCCCCTTTTATAACATGCTTTCAGGCCCTTAATCTAATAAAAGGCTGAAAGTCTCATTTTGTCTTACTCGTCTTTAGCAGCTGGTGCTTCAGCAGCAGCTTCTTCAGCTGGCTTTTCTACCGCTTCTTTCATGCTTAGACGTACACGGCCTTGGCGGTCGATTTCAAGAACTTTAACTTGAACTTCTTGACCTTCAGCTAGGTAGTCAGACACTTTCTCTACGCGTTTTTCTGCGATTTGAGAAATGTGTACAAGACCATCTTTGCCTGGAAGAACCGTTACGAATGCACCGAAGTCTGCTAGACGTGCAACTTTACCTGTGTAGATACGGCCCACTTCAACTTCAGCAGTGATCTCTTCGATACGGCGGATAGCTTCTTTCGCAGCAGTGCCTTCAGTTGCCGCAATCTTGATAGTACCGTCGTCTTCGATTTCGATAGTTGTACCAGTCTCTTCAGTTAGAGCACGGATAACTGCACCACCTTTACCGATAACGTCTTTGATCTTCTCAGCGCTGATCTTCATCGTGTGAATACGCGGAGCAAATTCAGAGATGTCTTCACGAGCACCAGAGATTGCTTCATCCATTACAGATAGGATGTGCTTACGTGCGCCTTGAGCTTGGTTAAGCGCAATTTGCATGATTTCTTTAGTGATGCCTTCGATCTTGATGTCCATTTGAAGTGCAGTGATACCAGTGTTAGTACCTGCTACTTTAAAGTCCATGTCACCTAGGTGGTCTTCATCGCCAAGGATGTCAGAAAGTACAACGAAATCGTCACCTTCTTTAACAAGACCCATTGCGATACCAGCAACAGATGCTTTGATTGGCACACCTGCGTCCATAAGTGCAAGAGAAGTACCACATACTGAAGCCATTGAAGATGAACCGTTAGATTCAGTGATTTCCGATACAACACGTACTGTGTATGGGAACTCATCAACAGAAGGCATTACTGCAGCAATACCACGCTTCGCCAGTTTACCGTGGCCGATTTCACGACGCTTAGGAGAACCTACAAAACCAGTTTCACCTACACAGTATGGAGGGAAGTTGTAGTGCAGTAGGAAGTGATCTTTACGCTCACCAGTTAGCTCATCGATGATTTGAGCATCACGCTGAGTACCTAGCGTTGCAGTAACGATCGCCTGAGTTTCACCACGAGTGAATAGCGCGCTACCGTGAGTACGAGGAAGAACACCAGTACGTACATCTAGTGCACGAACCATGTCTTTTTCACGGCCATCGATACGAGGGTTACCTGCAATAATACGGCTACGTACTACTGTCTTCTCTAGATCATGGAAGATAGTGTGGATTTCTTTTGTGTCTGCTTCAGGATCTTCAGCAAGAAGAACTTCATTTACTTCCGCAGCGATCTCATGGATGCGGTCGTAACGAGCCATTTTCTCAGTAATTTGGTAAGCTTCAACAAGTTTAGCTTCTGCTAGATCAGCAATCTTATTTTTAAGCGCTGTGTTCTCTTCAGGAGCAACCCAATCCCAAGCAGGAGTTGCAACTTCTGCTTTGAATTCGTTGATAGCTTGAATAGCAACTTGTTGTTGGTCATGACCATAAACAACCGCCGCTAGCATTTCTTCTTCAGTTAGGTTGTCCGCTTCTGACTCAACCATCAGTACTGCTGACTCTGTACCTGCAACAACAAGGTCAAGCTTAGAAGTTTCTAGTTCAGTTTGGCTAGGGTTAAGTACAAGCTGACCATCGATATGACCAACACGCGCCGCACCGATAGGGCCGTTGAATGGAATGCCAGAGATAGCAAGAGCAGCAGAAGTACCGATCATTGTAACGATATCTGGCTGAACATCTGGGTTTACAGACATTACTGTCGCGATAACCTGAACTTCGTTTTTAAACGCGTCTGGGAATAGCGGACGGATTGGACGGTCGATTAGACGAGCTGTTAGCGTTTCGCCTTCAGAAGGACGACCTTCACGTTTGAAGAAGCCGCCTGGGATTTTACCCGCAGCGTAAGTACGCTCTTGGTAGTTAACCGTTAGTGGGAAGAAGTCTTGACCTGCAACGGCTTCTTTTTTACCTACAACAGATACGAATACAGACGTATCATCCATTGTGACCATAACTGCTGCTGTAGCTTGACGTGCAATAACGCCAGTTTCTAAAGTAACTGTGTGGTTACCGTACTGGAACGTTTTAACAACTGGTTTTTCGAACATTGTTATTCCTTGTTTCTAATCTTCCTTTAGTGCTTAAAGAAATCTTAGATGTGTTAATTGACACTCAAGGCATTACGAATCGCGACTAGTAAAAAGAAACTCGGAAATTCCTTTTGAATAGTCGCGACCTTTTGGTCGACGTGGTTGACTGTAATGCTATGAGCTTTTGAGAAAACCTCTTACAAGGTTTAGCCGCCAGTATTATAACGGCATAAGTCTAATTTGGCTAAATTTAGGCAACAAAAAAGGGGCATAAAGCCCCTTTTTAGACAAACTGCTATGCAGTCGCTGATTAGCGACGTAGGCCTAGACGTTTGATTAGGTCTTGGTAGCGAGCTAGGTTTTTACCTTTTAGGTAATCTAGAAGCTTACGACGACGAGAAACCATGCGTAGAAGACCACGACGGCTGTGGTGATCGCCTTTGTGCGCTTTGAAGTGACCTTGTAGGTGGTTGATAGAAGCTGTAAGTAGAGCTACTTGAACTTCTGGTGAACCAGTGTCGCCTTCGCCTTGTGCGTATTCTGCAACGATTGCTGCTTTAGTTTCTGCATTCAGAGACATAATTCTCTCCTAATAAGAGTAGGTTTAAAGTTGTAGCAGCCAATCTCTGATTCAGCCGCTACGCGAAGCGAGGATTATAGGGAAATTTCCTATCTCGTGCAATATAAAAATACCGACACTCAGGTCGGTATTTTCAATCATTTACTTGGATGCAACGTCATCTCGGAACACGACCAATCGCTTAGGAGCGATTTTGCCATCTTCGTTCATTTCGCCAACGCCAATAAATAAGCGTTCTTCACCCATAGTAAGGCGAAGTGAGCCCTCTGTCGGAGCACCAAATACTTGAACGGGCTGCCCATGTTGGACCATATCCGCCAGTTCAGGCACCAAGTTGACTTCTGGTAAGTCTTCTACCGCTGTATCCATTGGCAAAAGTAGCGGGTCCAGTAGTTCTCGAGGCGCTCGTTCCTCGCGGTGAGCTTGCTCTAGCAACTCATTTAGTTGCTCAAGTGTTACCATATTCTCGTAAGGGTATTTAGCCACACCAGTACGACGAAGCATAGTTACGTGCGCACCACAACCTAACATTTCGCCCAGATCATCAACGATAGTACGAATATAGGTACCTTTAGAGCAGTGCACTTCCATCTCTACTTCATCGCCTTCAAAACGGTGAAGAACAATCTCATATACCGTGATCTTACGAGATTCACGCGGAACTTCGATGCCTTTACGAGCGTATTCATACAAGGGTTTACCTTGATACTTCAACGCAGAGAACATGGAAGGCACTTGATCAGATTCACCACGGAACTGATCGATGCACGCTTCTAGCTTGTCTAACGTAACATCGACTGGACGCGTCTCTACAACTTCACCATCCGAGTCAGACGTATTGGTACGTTCACCCAGCTTTGCGATCACGCGGTAGCGTTTATCAGAATCAAGAAGAAACTGAGAAAATTTTGTCGCTTCACCCAAGCAAATTGGCAGCATGCCTGTCGCTAATGGGTCCAAGGCTCCAGTGTGGCCTGCTTTCTCGGCAAAGTAGATTCGCTTTACTTTTTGCAGTGCATCATTGGAAGAGATACCTGTTGGTTTGTCCAACAGTATAACGCCATTAATTGGACGACCTTTACGACGACGAGCCATTATTCTTCGTCCTCACGACCAGAATCTTTTTGCTTTTGTTTGTCTGAACTAACGACTTCAGACACTAGGTTAGACATACGCATACCTTCAACAAGCGTATTGTCATAGTGGAAGCGGATTTCTGGCGTTAAACGTAGACGAATACGCTTACCTAACATCATGCGAATGTGCACTTCGTGCTCACGTAGCGCTGCTAGACATGATTCAGGTGTTTGCTCACCCACACATAGGAAGGTCACAAATACTTTTGCGTAAGCTAGGTCACGAGAGACTTCTACGTCTGAGATCGTCACCATGCCAAGGCGAGAGTCACGAACTTCACGTTGAAGGATCATCGCTAGTTCTTTTTGCAGCTGCTGTGCAACGCGCTGCGTGCGGCTAAATTCTTTTGACATATCTTTACTCTTATATAGAAAGAATGGGGGGTTGGTCAAAGCCAGCCCCCCATGGTGTATTCAACAACCAATTACTACTTATCTTTCAAAGACAATATTAGTAATTTTAGTCAATTAGTCTAGAGTACGTTTAATTTCAACGATTTCGAAGACTTCGATTTGGTCACCAACGCGAACATCATTGTAGTTCTTAACGCCGATACCACATTCGTAGCCATTCTTAACTTCTTGAACGTCATCTTTGAAACGACGCAGTGACTCTAGTTCACCTTCGTAAATAACAACGTTATCACGTAGTACACGGATTGGGTTGTTACGCTTGATCACACCTTCTGTAACCATACAACCAGCGATAGCGCCCAGTTTCGGTGACTTAAACACGTCACGAACTTCAGCAAGACCAATGATCTCTTGCTTGAATTCTGGAGCAAGCATACCGCCCATTGCTTGTTTCACTTCGTCAATCAATTGGTAAATGATTGAGTAGTAACGTAAGTCAACAGCTGCGGCTTCAACAGCACGACGAGCAGAAGCATCTGCACGAACGTTAAAGCCAAGGATGATTGCGTTTGAAGCTTCCGCTAGTACTACGTCAGTTTCCGTAATACCACCAACACCAGAACCAACGATGTTCACTTTAACTTCGTCAGTAGATAGCTTAACTAGTGAGTCTGCGATTGCTTCTACAGAACCTTGAACGTCTGCTTTAAGTACAACGTTAAGTTCAGCAACTTCACCAGCAGTCATGTTAGAGAACATGTTCTCTAGTTTAGATTTCTGCTGACGAGCAAGTTTCACTTCACGGAACTTACCAGCACGGTAGTTAGCTACTTCACGCGCTTTACGCTCGTCACGAACTACTGTTGCTTCATCACCTGAAGATGGTACACCTGAAAGACCTAGGATCTCTACAGGGATAGATGGGCCAGCCGAAGTAATTTCTTTACCTAGCTCATCACGCATTGCACGAACACGGCCGTATTCTTGACCACAAAGAACGATGTCGCCTTTGTTTAGTGTACCTGATTGAACAAGTACTGTTGCAACTGGACCACGACCTTTATCTAGGCGAGATTCAACAACAACACCAGATGCCATGCCTTCAGCTACAGCTGTAAGTTCAAGAACTTCAGACTGAAGAAGGATTGCTTCTAGAAGACCATCGATGTTTGTACCCTGTTTAGCAGAGATGTGAACGAACATGTTCTCACCGCCCCACTCTTCAGGAATAACGTCGTATTGAGCAAGCTCGTTCTTAACGTTATCTGGGTTCGCGTCTTCTTTATCGATCTTGTTCACAGCAACAATTAGAGGAACGCCTGCCGCTTTCGCGTGCTGAATCGCTTCTACTGTTTGTGGCATTACGCCATCGTCTGCTGCAACTACAAGAACAACGATATCTGTCGCTTGAGCACCACGAGCACGCATTGCAGTAAACGCTGCGTGTCCAGGAGTATCAAGGAACGTGATCATGCCGTTGTCTGTTTCAACGTGGTACGCACCAATGTGCTGAGTAATACCACCCGCTTCGCCAGAAGCAACGTGTGTGCGACGGATGTAGTCAAGTGTTGACGTTTTACCGTGGTCAACGTGACCCATGATAGTAACAACTGGAGCACGTGGAACTGCTTCCGCGTTAGTGTCACGGTCAGATAGTACCGCTTCTTCCAGTTCGTTCTCTTTACGAAGAACTACTTTATGGCCCATTTCTTCAGCAACAAGTTGTGCTGTTTCTTGGTCGATCACTTGGTTGATAGTCGCCATAGCGCCCATCTTCATCATTACTTTGATAACTTCTGTCGCTTTAACCGACATCTTGTTAGCAAGTTCTGATAGAACGATCGTTTCGCCAATTACAACGTCTTGCTTAGCAACCGTTGCTGACTTATCAAACCCGTGCTGCATTGAAGTCGGCTTAGCAAGTTTGCCCTTACGACCTCTACCGCCACGTTGGTTGTTACGGCCACCGCGAGCTTGGTCGTCTTTACCCGAAGCTGCTTTTTTCTTCTTACGACGACCGCCTTCTACTTTGCGATCTGCTTCATCTTCGGCTTCACGTGCGTATTGTGAAGTCGTTACATGGTAATCTGTATCTTCCATATCACCCTTTTTCTCTTCTGCAGCAGACCAACGCTCTTTATTCTTTTCAGCCAATTCGCGAGCTTCTTCAAGCTTGCGCTGACTTTCCTCTTCAGCCTTACGCTTAGCTTCTTCTTCCTGACGACGTTTAAGCTCGTCGGCCTCTTTTCGCGCTGCTTCTTGCTTAATTTTCTCTTCAGCATCACGCTTTGCTTTTTCTTCAGCATTACGTTGTGCATTCGTATCTACGTCTCGCTTCGCTTTTTCTTCAGCTTCACGTTTCGCTTTTTCTTCCGCTTCACGTTTTGCAGCTTCTTCAGCTTCACGTTTCGCAGCTTCTTCAGCTTCACGTTTTGCAGCTTCTTCTGCTGCACGTTTTGCTGCTTCTTCTGCTTCACGTTGTGCTGCTTCTTCAGCTTCACGTTTCGCTTCATCTTCAATTGTGCTGCGCTTCACGTATGTACGTTTTTTGCGCACCTCAACCTGAACATTCTTACTCTTACCACCACCCGCGTTCACACTAAGTGTACTACGAGTTTTACGCTGAAGCGTAAGGCGAGTCGGCTCTGAATCACCTGATTTATCACCGTGTTCTTTCTTTAAATGAGAGAGAAGCTTCTGCTTCTCTTCATCAGTAACATTGTCAGAGCTCGCCTTTTTAATGCCAGCGTCAGCAAGTTGTTCAATCAAGCGGTCGACTGGCGTACCAATCTCATCACTCAGTGCTTTAACTGTTAATTGTGTCATGCCGCTTCCTCCTTGCCGAAAATTATGCTTCTTCGCCGAACCAACAGATGTTACGTGCGGCCATAATTAGCTCACCTGCACGTTCTTCGGTCAGGCCTTCGATACCTTCTAAATCGTCAATACCTTGGTCAGCAAGATCTTCCAGTGTCGCTACACCTTTCGCTGCCAATTTAAATGCCATCTCACGCTCAAGACCTTCAAGTGCAAGTAGGTCCTCAGCTGGTTCTAGACCTTCAAAAGACTCTTCTTGTGCTAGTGCGATCGTCGTTAGTGCATCTTTTGCACGTCCACGAAGCTCTTCGATTAGTTCTTCATTCAAACCATCGATTTCTAGTAGCTCGTTAACTGGCACGTATGCGATTTCTTCTAGCGTTGAGAAACCTTCTTCAACAAGAAGTTGAGCGAAGTCTTCTTCAATATCTAGGTACTTCATGAAGTTTTCAATAGATGCTTGTGATTCTTCAGCGTGTTTCTTCTGAAGATCAGCAACTGTCATAACATTCAGTTCCCAACCTGTTAGTTGAGATGCTAGACGCACGTTTTGACCGTTACGACCGATAGCTTGCGCTAGGTTGTCAGCTTCAACTGCGATGTCCATTGAGTGTGCATCCTCATCAACGATGATAGAAGCAACATCAGCTGGCGCCATTGCGTTGATAACGAATTGAGCTGGGTTATCATCCCAAAGCACAATATCGATACGCTCCCCACCAAGTTCGCCAGAAACAGCTTGTACACGTGCACCACGCATACCAACACACGCACCTACAGGGTCGATACGTTTGTCATTTGTTTTGACAGCGATCTTAGCGCGAGAACCAGGATCACGTGCCGCGCCTTTCAACTCGATAATATCTTCTGCGATTTCAGGCACTTCAACACGGAACAGTTCTGCCAACATTTCTGGCTTAGAACGAGTGATGAACAATTGGAAACCACGTGCTTCAGGCGCGACTTTGTAAAGAAGGCCACGTACACGGTCGCCTGGACGGAAGTTTTCACGAGGAAGTTGGTCATCACGCAGGATTACCGCTTCAGCGTTATTACCAAGATCAAGCACGATTGTGTCACGGTTTACTTTTTTCACGACACCAGTGATTAGATCACCTTCATTGTCGATGAACTGTTCAACGATTTGTGCGCGCTCAGCTTCACGAACTTTTTGTACGATAACTTGCTTAGCAGTTTGAGTCGTAATACGGTCAAACGTTACTGATTCGATTTCGTCTTCTACGTAGTCGCCAAGCTCGATTGAGTCATCTTCGTATTGCGCTGCTTCTAGTGAGATCTCTTTTGTAGGGTTCTCAACGTCATCAACAACTAACCAACGGCGGTAAGTTACAAACTCACCGGTTTTACGGTCAATGGCAACACGTACGTCGATTTCGATTTCGTATTTTTTCTTTGTAGAAGTTGCTAGAGCAATCTCAAGAGCCTCAAAGATACGCTCACGAGGTACCGCTTTTTCGTTCGATACCGCTTCTGCTACCGCTAAAATTTCTTTACTCATTGTATTTAGCCTCTAAGCTTAAACTTTTTTAGGGAACTAAAATTTAGGGATCAGGTTAGCTTTGGAAATGTTACTTAGAGCAAACTCTTCTTGCTGACCGTCTACAGTAATTGTCACTGTTTCGCCATCAACACCGTGGATAATACCTTTCCACTTACGACGGTTTGCTACAGCCATTTTCAATACGATGCTGACCTCGTGACCAATAAATTGCTCGTAATGTGCTGCTTTAAAAAGTGGTCTTTCTAAACCTGGAGAAGACACTTCTAGGCTGTAAGCAACAGAAATTGGATCTTCAACGTCTAAAACTGCACTAACTTGGTGGCTAACTTCTGCACAGTCGTCTACGTTAATACCATTTTCATGGTCAATGTAGATACGTAACGTTGAGTGCGCGCCTGCACGAATGAATTCTAATCCAACTAACTCATAACCTGATGCCGCTACTGGCGCGTCAAGCATTTCAGTAAGTTGTCTTTCTAAACCAGTCATTTAACCACTCCAGAAACAAAAAAAGGGCTCAGAGCCCAATCAAAAAACCAAGCAGTATCTGAGCTATTTCAAAAAGCTCAGATAACAAAAAACCCCGATAGTCGGGGTTTTATGCTGCTGGACCCTGATACGTTAAGAATAGCCAACAATTGCTTTTCTTAACTCGTAGTGTGGTTAGCACTACGCAAACTTGCCAATCTACGATTTCCTTTTAAAGAAAGAGATTGGTTGCGGGGGCCGGATTTGAACCGACGACCTTCGGGTTATGAGCCCGACGAGCTACCAAGCTGCTCCACCCCGCGTCCGACTTGCTGAGCATTATACTCGCAAACAAGTGATTTACAAGTTTGTAAATACATGGTGCCGAGAGAGGGACTCGAACCCTCACACCTAAGGCACTAGCACCTCATGCTAGCGTGTCTACCAATTTCACCATCTCGGCATCAAAACCTTACAGCTTATTGAGGAATTTCATCACCCGCAGGGGCAGGAACTTCACTCGCTGCATCCTTAACTTGTTCAACAACTGGTTGACCTAACGTTGGGTCTACCCATTGTGATTCAGTCTGGTGCGTAGACATACGACCAAGTAACAAGCTAACGATAAAGAATACGGTTGCTAAAATAGCAGTTGTTCGGGTTAAGAAATTACCTGAGCCGCCAGCACCAAACACTGTGTTTGAAGCACCAGCACCGAACGAGGCTCCCATATCTGCGCCTTTACCTTGTTGAATCAACACAAGGCCAATCACACCAAGCGCTGCCAACAGGTAAATCACAAGTAGAACTGAAAACATTTTTTCCACCTATGTTCCAAATTGTTGAGCCAGCGCCGTTCAAAAGAATAAATCATTATGAACAAGGCTAGCGACCTCCTAACGGGAGGCGGAGCAATACTAGCGAAAGCCAGTAACGCTGACAAGGGAAAATTAGTAAAAAATCAATGCCAATGCGTTAAGCGCTCAAAAAAAGGGCAAAAGATGCCCTTTTCATTCAAGACATGCTTTAACGCAATGATTAACAACTTGCTTTAACAGCCTCAGCGATTTTCAATGCTGAGTGTTGAACTAGTTCACCATCTTCGCCTTCCACCATAACGCGGATCAAAGGCTCAGTGCCAGACTTACGCAGCAGTACACGCCCTTTATCACCAAGTGTCGCCTCTACTTCAGCGACAGCGTTTAATACAGCTGTAGCTTCAAGAGGGTTACTTTCTCCTGAGAAACGGACATTTTCTAAAACCTGAGGATATAATGTCATTCCTTGCGATAGTTCATATAAAGACATATCGCTGCCAATTACAGAAGCAAGTACTTGAAGTGCAGCAACAATCGCATCGCCGGTTGTGACTTTATCTAATAAGATCACATGGCCTGAGTTTTCAGCACCAATTTTCCAACCTTTTTCTAGCAGTTGCTCCATGACATAACGGTCACCAACAGCAGCACGTACAAACGGAATGCCTAGCTGCTTTAAACCATTTTCCATACCCAAGTTAGTCATTAGTGTACCAACAACACCACCCTTTAGCTCACCACGACGAAGTGCATCACGAGCGATGATATAAGCAATTTGGTCACCATCAACTTTGTTACCTAGGTGGTCGACCATAATGATGCGGTCACCATCACCATCAAATGCGAGACCAAGATGCGCTTGCTCTTCAACAACACGCTGTTGAAGAGCTCGTACGTCTGTTGCGCCCACTTTTTCATTAATGTTGATGCCGTTAGGCTCTACGCCCATAGCGATAACTTCTGCCCCAAGTTCTTTGAAAACATTTGGAGCGATGTGGTACGTTGCACCGTGCGCACAGTCTACTACGATCTTAAAGTTCGCAAGGCTCAACTCAGATGGGAAAGTACTCTTACAGAATTCGATGTAACGACCAGCTGCATCATTTAGGCGGGTTGCTTTACCAAGCTCAGCAGACTCCACACATTCAATTTCTTTATCTAACTCAGCTTCGATCGCCAATTCGATATCGTCAGGTAGCTTAGTACCCTCAGAAGAAAAGAATTTAATGCCGTTGTCGTAATATGGGTTATGTGATGCAGAAATCACAATACCAGCCTCGGCACGGAAAGTCTGAGTTAAATATGCCACAGCTGGAGTTGGCATGGGACCAGTAAATGTTGCTTTAAGTCCCGCAGCTGCAAGGCCAGCCTCTAGTGCAGATTCAAGCATATAACCTGAAATACGTGTATCTTTACCTATGATAACTTTCTTTGTGCCTTGTTTCGCTAGTACACGACCAGCAGCCCAGCCAAGCTTAAGTACGAAGTCTGGAGTGATTGGGTATTGTCCTACTTTACCGCGCACACCGTCAGTACCAAAGTAACGTCTTTCATTCGACATAAACTTTCCTTTATTATTTTTAAATATTGTTTTTCGTCATCTCAACAACTTTCATCGCTTCGATTGTCTCTTCAAAGTCATGCACGCGAATGATCTGCGCGCCTTTCATCGCGGCAATCGTAGCACAAACGACACTTGCGTTCGTACACTCTGCCGCTGGCTTGTCTAACAGTTTGAAGATCATGGATTTACGAGACATGCCAGCCAAAATAGGCAGGCCGAATTCATGAAACTTTTCAAGATGAGCAAGCATATGATAATTGTGTTCGATTGTTTTGCCAAAGCCAAACCCAGGATCGAGAATCAGTTGAGATTTATCAATCCCTGCTGCTTCACACGCCGCGATACGTTCTTCTAGAAAAGCCGACACGTCCCCCATTAAATCATCATAATGAGGGTCAACTTGCATGGTCCTAGGCTGACCTTTCATATGCATCAGACAAATTGGAAGGTTTGCTTCTGCTGCGACTTCCAGAGCACCTGGCTCTTGCAGCGAGCGGATGTCATTGATCAAATCAGCCCCAGCATCAATTGCTTGACGCATCACTTCTGCTTTACTGGTGTCAACGGAAATCCATACATCATATTTTTCACGAATGGCTTTGATTACTGGGACAACACGCCTAAGCTCTTCTTCCAAAGACACATCCGGTGCACCAGGTCTTGTCGATTCACCACCAACATCAACAATACTTACACCAGCCTTTATCATTTTATCAACTTGAGCAAGAGCAAGTTCAATTGAGTTGTATTTACCGCCATCCGAAAAGGAATCCGGTGTCACATTTAGAATGGCCATGACATGTGGACGCGAAAGGTCCAAAGATTTGTTATTTGCTGTAATCATCATCATAAACACAAAAACCCCGAGATAACTCGGGGTTTAATATTATCGATACTCTTTATTCAGAGTCTTTCTTTTCAGGCGCTTCGTTAGAAGTTGTATCAGAAGAGCTAGGCTGTTCTGCATCTTTCGCAGTATCCGTTGCTTCTTCTTTAACTTCTTGCTTTGCTTGAGGCTTGTCGCTGTCTTCTGGTTTGCTTGCTGAGTTATCACTCCAGCCCGCAGGCTCACGAATTTCAGCTTTGCGCTCCATTAAGTCATCAATCTGGCGAGCATCAATGGTTTCATACTTCATCAGCGCATCTTTCATCGCATGCATGATATCCATGTTCTCTTGAAGAATCTTCTTCGCACGATCGTAGTTGCGGTCAATGATCTGACGAACTTCGTCATCAATCAACTTCGCTGTATCGTCAGACACATGTTTAGTCTGAGTTACACTACGTCCTAAGAACACTTCGCCTTCATCTTCTGCATACAGCAGAGGGCCAAGCTTTTCAGAGAAACCCCATTGAGTAACCATCTTACGAGCAATATCTGTTGCGCGCTCGATATCATTAGAAGCACCGGTTGATACTTTGTCAGCACCGTAGATAAGTTCTTCTGCTAAACGACCACCGTACAAGCTAGAAATCATTGATTCTAGGTGTTGGCGAGACATGCTCACGCGGTCCTGCTCTGGAAGGTACATTGTTACACCCAACGCACGACCACGTGGAATGATAGACACTTTGTACACTGGATCGTGTTCAGGAACCAAGCGACCAACAATCGCGTGACCAGCTTCGTGGTATGCGGTTGACTCTTTCACTTCCTCAGACATCACCATTGAACGGCGCTCAGCACCCATCATGATTTTGTCTTTCGCCAGTTCAAACTCAACCATAGAAACGTTGCGCTTGTTACCGCGCGCAGCAAACAAGGCTGCTTCGTTAACTAAGTTTGCTAGGTCAGCACCAGAGAAGCCTGGAGTACCACGTGCGATGAGAGAAGGCTCTACATCACCCGCTAGAGGGACCTTACGCATGTGAACTTTTAGGATCTGTTCACGGCCACGTACATCTGGAAGACCAACTACCACTTGACGGTCAAAACGACCAGGACGCAGTAACGCAGGGTCCAGCACATCCGGACGGTTAGTCGCAGCGATAACGATAATACCTTCGTTACCTTCGAAACCATCCATCTCAACGAGCATTTGGTTTAGTGTTTGTTCACGTTCATCATGACCACCACCAACACCTGCGCCACGTTGACGACCTACCGCATCGATCTCATCGATAAAGATGATACAAGGTGCGGCTTTCTTTGCTTGTTCAAACATGTCACGCACACGAGATGCACCAACACCAACGAACATTTCTACGAAATCAGAACCAGAGATAGTAAAGAATGGTACTTTCGCCTCACCGGCAATGGCTTTCGCTAGAAGCGTTTTACCCGTACCAGGAGGACCAACCATTAGAACACCCGTTGGAATCTTACCGCCCAGCTTTTGGAAGCGGCTTGGATCGCGTAGGTAGTCCACCAGCTCTTTCACGTCTTCTTTTGCTTCGTCACAACCTGCAACGTCAGCAAAAGTTGTCTTGATTTGTTCTTCGCTCATCATTCGAGCTTTGCTCTTACCAAAAGACATGGCGCCTTTACCACCGCCGCCTTGCATTTGACGCATGAAGAAAATCCATACACCAATTAGTAAGATCATTGGGAACCAAGAGATGAAGATAGTACCAAGCAAGCTTTGCTCTTCTGGAGGCGTGCCTTGTACTTTCACGTTTTGGTTAATTAGGTCATCTAGAAGCTTTTGGTCATACACTGGCATGTAAGTGACCATTTTGGCACCGCCGCCACGACGAACAAAGCTAATTTCACCGTCTTTAAAAGTTGCTTCTTGAATCTGGCCTTGGCCAACTTCCTGTACAAACGTGGTGTAATCCACGGTTCTGCCATTGCTTTCTCCAGGGCCAAAGCTCTGGAATACCGACATCAATACGACGGCGATAACAAGCCACAGAATTAAATTTTTTGCCATGTCACTCAAGGTGTAAGCCTCTCGATAACTAATTGTAATTAAAGGTAGGGTACTACAGTTCATTAACTGTAGCTATAGTGTTAACACGCTCTCAAGAGAGCAAAATGGTTAACCTTTGTAACCAGTGGCTACGACGAAGACCTCTCGAGAGCGGGCTCGCGATGAGTCTGGTTTTCTAATTTTTACGGCTTTAAACATGTCTCGGACTTCTTTCACATACTGATCGAAGCCTTCCCCTTGGAAAACCTTTACGACAAAGCTACCATTAGGCGCTAGAACTTGTCGACACATATCTAAAGCTAATTCAACTAAATACATAGCGCGAGGTTGATCAACAGAATTGTTTCCCGCGATGTTAGGCGCCATATCAGACATTACTACGTCTACCATGGAAGGTTGGATCCTTTCTAGCAAAGCTTCCAATACTGCATCATCACGAAAGTCGCCTTGTAAAAAGCTAACGCCAGCAATCGGGTCCATAGGAAGCAAGTCACACGCGATGATCTGACCACTGTCCCCTACTATCTTAGCAGCATATTGAGACCATCCGCCCGGCGCAGCCCCCAAGTCGACGACTGTCATTCCAGGCTTTAACAATTTATCTTTCGTTTGAATCTCATCGATCTTGAAATAAGCACGTGAGCGGTAGCCTTTTTTTCGGGCTTCATTCGCGTATTTATCATCAAAGTGTTCTTTCAACCAACGACCAGAACTAGCCGAATGTTTTTGTTTACTCATTTTAATCCCAACAAGGCACAAATTGGAGCTATTGTTTTAATAGGCGCTACCTATTACTCAATAAATTATAGTCTTCAGCAATAGATGGCGTTAAAATAGCTTTTTTCAACCCTTATTTAAAGAAAATTGGCCGCGTAATGAACCTAAGCACCAAACAAAAGCAGCACCTTAAAGGCCTAGCTCACAGTTTAAAACCTGTTGTGCTAATGGGCGCAAATGGACTTACAGAAGCCGTGCTAGCAGAAATTGAAATCGCTCTTAACCATCACGAACTTATCAAAGTAAAAGTTGCTTCGGAAGATCGTGAAACAAAACAGCTAATCATCGACGCTATCGTACGTGAGACGGGCGCTGAAAAAGTTCAGACTATTGGTAAAGTGCTTGTGCTATACCGCCAGTCTGAAGAGCGTAAAATCGAAATCCCTCGTAAGTAACCCTACTTACGTTGC
Source organism: Vibrio sp. OY15 (assembly GCF_000742455.1). Taxonomy (NCBI): domain Bacteria; kingdom Pseudomonadati; phylum Pseudomonadota; class Gammaproteobacteria; order Vibrionales; family Vibrionaceae; genus Vibrio; species Vibrio sp. OY15. The sequence continues at coordinate 182,990 of NZ_JPIL01000003.1, forward strand.
TGAAGAAAAAAGGTCGCCTGAGGCGACCTTTTTGCGTTTTATCAGAGTAGTAATGCTACTCCAAACGACTTAGATATATTCTACTCGGTCAATTTCGAAGTCTTTCGCGCCACCCGGAGTTTGAATAGCAACTTCATCGCCTTCCATCTTACCAATCAGGCCACGAGCAATAGGTGAGCTCACTGAAATGCGACCTGCTTTGATATCGGCTTCGTCATCACCAACGATTTGGTACGTTTTTTCTTCTTCGGTGTCGATATCAATCAAGGTTACGGTTGAACCAAAAATAACTTTACCCGTGTTCTCCATCTTCGTTACATCAATAACTTGAGCAACTGACAGTTTGTATTCAATGTCACGGATTTGTGCTTCACAAATGCCCTGCTCTTCACGAGCGGCGTGATATTCAGCATTCTCTTTTAAATCACCTAGCTCACGAGCTTCAGCAATTGCCTCTGAGATCTGAGGACGTAGTTTAAGTAGACGATCGAGTTCTGCACGTAGCTTTTGCTCGCCACGTAGTGTCATTGGAACTTTTTCCATTTTATAACCTCAAGCCCAAATGGGTCTTTGGACAAAAAAAGCCCACCCTGTCATAGGACTGGGTAGTGCGCTTAAAGATGTATTTCGTTTAGTGTAAACAAACTCCCGGACGAAATCATCTTAATTCGAAAGACAGCAAGACTATGCCTTTTCGGCATAATGATATAACTCACTTTTAGAGCGGCTCTAGGGCGAATCACCTTCTCAATTTATTGAAAAACAACACTGTTCATTACACCAAAAACCTCAAAAAAGATAAAAACTAATCAATGTCAGGCCAATGTCATTGCCAATAATTTCAATCAAAAACAGTAATTTAAATAAAAACAACGCACAATTGAACAGTGTTCATCATTGGGATTTATATCATTTTACTAACTCATACGGAAACTTTAGCAGTAAAACATGTCCAGCGAGTTGTTAGATCAATGGCTTACAAGTGCGAACTATATCGCTCAATTAGCCAATTTTGGACCAACAACTTGTGAGAGATCACCTCTCCCCCATACAACAATGATTATGGACAGCTAACTAGGACAAATAAGATGAAAAAGACTCTAATTGCTCTTTCTGTATCTGCAGCAGCTATGGCAACTGGCGTAAACGCAGCTGAACTTTACAACCAAGACGGTACTTCTCTAGAAATGGGCGGCCGTGCTGAAGCACGTCTATCTATGAAAGATGGCGACGCTCAAGACAAATCTCGCATCCGTCTAAACTTCCTTGGTAAACAAGAAATCAATGACAACCTATACGGTGTTGGTTTCTGGGAAGGTGAATTTGAGACTGCTCAAAACGGTACTGTAGACGGCGACGACAAGAGCGATCTAGAAACTCGTCTTGCTTACGCTGGTCTTGGCGGTGCTTACGGTGAGTTCGCATACGGTAAAACTGAAGGTGCACTAGGCGTTATCACTGACTTCACAGATATCATGGCTTACCACGGTAACTCTGCAGCAGACAAACTAGCTGTATCAGACCGTACAGACAACATGATGGCTTACAAAGGCCAGTTTGAAAACCTAAGCGTAAAAGCAAGCTACCGCTTCGCTGATCGTATGGAAAACAAAAACACTGGTGAGTACTACGACAACAAACAAGACGGTTACTCTCTATCTGCAATCTACGCTCTAGCTGACACTGGTCTTGAGCTAGGTGCTGGTTACGCAGATCAAGACAAAGCTAACGAGTACATGCTAGCTGCATCTTACACAATGTCTGATCTTTACTTCGCTGGTGTATTCACTGACGGCGAGAAAATGGAAGATTCAAACAACAGTAACACAGTTGATTACACTGGTTACGAGCTAGCGGGTGCTTACACTCTAGGCCAAACAGTATTTACAACATCATACAACAATGCAGAAACTAACAACGAAACTTCTGCAAACAACTTCGCTGTTGATGCTTCTTACTACTTCAAGCCTAACTTCCGTGGTTACATTTCTTACAACTTCAACCTGATTGATGCAGGTGACAAGTTTGGTTCAACTGACACTAGCAAAACAGTTGCAACTAAGATCGATGCTGAAGACGAGCTAGCTCTAGGTCTACGTTACGACTTCTAATTCCGGTCTTTGACTAGAATATCGAATGCCCGCTTTAAGCGGGCATTTTTTATACTTCATTTTAAGCAGCGCGCCTTTCTCTCGTGTCTCATTCATGAAGACATTTGAAGCATTTCTTTAGTTACCTAGCATATTGAAAGGACTTGCGTATACTCAATCACATAACTCACCTTAGAAAGTACCATTATGCGTTTACGTTGGCCCTTGCTCATATTCTCTTCATTACTTTCTGCTTTTTCACAAGCGTACCCTCATCAAGAGGTGTTGCCTGAAGGCGCCCGCATCAGTTTAGTTGCGGAAAAACTCAGTGAAAATGCTGAGCTTGACGGTGTTCATCCTACCGAACAACTGTTCCCACCAGCGAGTACATTAAAAATCGTCACCGCATTAGCCGCAAAGCTAGAACTGGGTGATAATTTCCGGTTTCGAACCAAGCTGGAAACGTCGAACTCAGATGCAGTGATTTACTTTGTCGGCGACCCAACACTCCAAACCAACGACTTAAAATCACTTCTCACTCTAGCTAAGAAAAATGGCTTAAAACGGATTAACGGTGACCTATGGCTCGATAACAGCGCATTCACTGGTTATAACCGTGCGGTGGGCTGGCCGTGGGATATCTTGGGAGTTTGCTACAGCGCTCCGGCATCGACCATCACACTCAATAACAACTGTGTACAAGCCTCTATCTATACACAAAAAGATGGTGGAACGCGGGTCTACGTACCAGAGCATCAACCTATTCGTGTCACAAGTACCGTAGAAACAGTTTCTAAAACCATTAAGAAAAGTCGTCATTGTGACTTAGGTTTAGTTGCAAATCCCGATAACAACTACAAGCTAACAGGGTGCTTGGTTGAAAGAGACAAACCATTGCCACTGAAATTTGCGGTTCAAGACCCTGAGCGTTACACCAGTCAAAGGTTGGCGACTTTGCTCAAGGAGCTCAACATTGGGGTATCAGGAAAGATTAGGGTCGGTACGGCGCCAGAAAAGCAGCGAAAGCTCATCGCAATGCATCAATCAAAGGCCTTACCAGACATTCTTGAAGATATGCTCAAAAACTCTGACAACTTGATTGCCGACACATTAACCAAAACACTTGGCGCTAAATTTTTCGTTCAGCCAGGCAGTTTTACTAACGGGACAGAAGCGATCAAGCAGATCATTTTCGCCAACACTGGTATTGATATTCGTAATGCGCGCCTAGAAGACGGCTCAGGACTTTCGCGAAATAACCGGATCTCCGCGACCAAGATGGCTGAAATGCTGCGCTATATTTGGAAGCATGAAAACGAACTCAAATTGATTGCCATCATGCCGAAATCAGGTGAATCCGGCACATTAAAGTACCGACAAAGTATGCGAAAACTTCCAATTAAAGGACAGCTGATAGCGAAAAGTGGCTCTATCTACGGGACTTACAATATGGCTGGATATGGCTTGGATAAAAATGGTCAACCTAACACCATTTTTGTTCAGTTTGTTTCAGACTACTTCCCAGAAAAACGGGACGACAACACTCCTGTCATCGCCCCGATTACACATTTTGAGCAGCTTTTTTACAATGACATTGTGAACTTTAGTCAGGCAATACCTAAGAAATAGTTCACCACGTTAAAGTAAATCCACATTCCTGAAATATCGACGATAGACGCAAGAACTGGACTCACCAATACGGCAGGGTCCAACTTGCAAGCTCGTGCAATAATTGGCAACAGCCCGCCCAATGTTGTAGAAATGGTGACTTGAATGAACAGCGCAACTGCTATTGCCAGAGCGATATCGGTCAGTTCAAAGCCTCCTGTTGATTGTCCTGCACTAAATAACATAATGCGTCCAATCATCACGATAGCGATTGCTAGCGCAATAAATAGAGCGACTCGGCTCTCTTTCCACAAAACTTCTAACCATTGGCGTTTTTTTAACTCTCCAGTAGCAAGAGCACGAATCACCAAAGTTGCTGCTTGTGTTCCTGTGTTACCACCAGCAGCTGCAATCACTGGCATGTACACTGCAAGTAAAACAAGCTGACTAAGGGTGTCCTCATACTGAGCGATGATCAAGCCTGACACTATCCCTAAAAGAGCCAGCGCAATGATCCATCCAATACGCTGTTTTACATGCCCTAAAACACTAGTTGATAAATAACCATCGGGTGTATCAACTTCAGACATATGCAGACCCAGTTGGTGAGCATAATGACGTGCGCGTTTGTCATGACCTGCTTGCTCAAGTTGAGCAATAAGACTATTCACATAGCCGACAGAGCAATGCTGTAAAATACCTACAGCCTCATCAATCGGCATAACCGTAAGCAAATGGACTTGTTGCTCTTGCTCATACTGCAAGAATGCATTGCGAGCTGCACCAATTTCTACTTCAGAAAAGTTTGGTGTTGTTTCAATAAAAGTGTTGTTCATTACCGTCATGGCGAATCTCCCGATTGGCATTGGTAACGACCATCGACAAAGCATGAAAAAGCCACTCTCGCACGCTAAAAGTCAGACAACAAATAAGATGCACAGAGAAAACCAATGCGAATGCACTGTCTATTCAGAATGTATGAAGGAAATAACGAGAAAAAATTAGAAAAGATGCCTCACCACTTAGGTAAGGCGGAGATCGCCAATACCGAAGCGGGTTATTTCGCTCCCTTAATCTTACTCACCCAACGACTGGGAGGATGGTCGGTATTGTTCATGTAAATCTCCGATAGCGCTGCCATTATTGGCAGCGCAAGTATAGTAGCAAAGTTCATCAGGTATGGAAGTTTTACTTTGCCGTTTTTGCTAAATTTTCATACAAAAAAAGCGCCCTTCGGACGCTTTCATTTGCAGTCATTATGGATTACTGAATAGTAATACGAGCAAATTTACGTTTACCTACTTGGAACACGTAAGTACCCGCTTCTGGAGCAAATTTGCTGTCCGCAATTTTTTCACCATCAATCTTCACAGCGCCCTGCTTAACCATGCGCATCGCATCTGACGATGATGGACATAAACCTGCTTCTTTCAACAGATTACTCACTGGGCGACCTGCGTCAAAGTCAAACTCTGGCATTTCATCAGGAATTTGGTTCTTCGCAAAACGGTTTACGAATTCTTGCTCTGCTGCATCGGCATCGGCTTCACTGTGGAAACGAGCAATAATTTCTTTTGCTAGCAATACTTTGATGTCACGAGGGTTTTTGCCCGCTTCTACATCAGCTTTGAATTGAGCAATCTCTTCCAGAGGACGGAAAGAGAGCAGCTCGTAGTAGCTCCACATTAGGTCATCAGAAATAGACATGATTTTACCAAACATTTCGCTTGGCGCTTCGCTGATACCGATGTAGTTGTTTGCTGACTTAGACATCTTCTTCTCGCCATCAAGGCCCACTAGAAGCGGCATCATCAGTACAACCTGAGGTTTTTGACCGTGAGACTTTTGCAGTTCACGACCCATTAGAAGGTTGAACTTCTGGTCTGTACCACCTAATTCAACATCCGTTTCCATTGCTACTGAGTCCCAGCCTTGTAGAAGTGGGTACATGAACTCATGAATAGCAATTGGCTGACCACCCGCGTAACGCTTTTTAAAGTCGTCACGCTCTAGCATACGAGCAACGGTTTGGTTTGCCGCAAGGCGAATCATACCTTCTGCGCCCAGTTCAGACAGCCACTCAGAGTTAAACTGAATTTTAGTCTTTGCAGGATCGAGAATTTTGAACACTTGCTCTTTGTACGTTTCAGCGTTACGCAATACGTCTTCGCGACTTAGCGGTGGACGAGTTGTGTTTTTACCTGTTGGGTCACCAACCATTGCAGTGAAGTCACCGATTAGGAACGTCACTTCATGACCTAGTTCTTGGAACAAGCGAAGCTTATTGAAAATAACCGTATGGCCTAGGTGAATGTCAGGTGCTGTTGGATCAGCGCCCAATTTAATACGTAGAGGACGGTCTTCTTTTAGTTTTGCGATTAACTCTTCTTCTGGAATCAGCTCTTCAACACCGCGCTTAATCTCGGCTAGTGCAGCTTCAATGCTCGCCATTCTTGTTCACTCCCACAGATTTGGCAAAAATATAATAGCTGAACATATTACTTGAATAGCGATGCATTTTGAAACACGTTAGACTAGGTAGTTGTCACTTTTTCCGTTTAATTTAGCAATCAAGTACCTCATGCATTCGATTTTTGTCCGACTTCCACTCTTGCACAAAGTATTGATCGGTTTTTTTAGTGCGTTGATTATCTTCGCGCTCTTCTTTTTACCTGATCCGCAAGACCTAGACCCGCAGCAGAGCCGATTAAAAGTTGGTCAACATTATCCTGTGCCAGTTTCCCTCGAACTCAGTGCACTAAATAGTTCATCGCCTGCGGTTCCCGCCGTGCTGCGCTGGGAGACATACAAGGTAAAAAATGGCGAGAGTGCTGCCATCTTATTTAGTCGCGTAGGGCTTTCTGCTCGTCTATTACATGAACTGGTGTCATCAGACAAAGAAGTAGAAAAACAGTTAACTCGGCTTCGACCTGGTGACCGATTGCAATTTGGCTTTGACGAAAATAACGACTTGGTGCAGCTAAGAAGGACACTAAGCGCGTTCGAGACTTTTCGTATCACATTAAAAGACGGCAAGTACGTTTCTGAAGTTGATAAGAAAGAAGTCGACTTCCAGTACAACTACGCAGAAGCCACCATCAAATCAAACTTTTGGAATGCAGGAATATCTTCTGGATTAAATGGTAACCAAATCATGGAACTGGCTGGCATATTTGGTTGGGACATCGACTTTGCTTTAGATATTCGTAAAAACGATAGCTTCCGAGTACTTTACCAAGAGGAAGTGGTAGAAGGAGAAGTAATCGGCCGTGGAAAAATCATTGCTGCGATCTTTAAAAACCAAGGCGATACCTTTACCGCAATATTGGATCAGAAAAGTGGCAAGTATTACGACGAAAATGGGCGTGCAATGAAAAAAGCATTCTTACGCGCGCCGTTGGATTTCCGTCGAGTTTCGTCTAACTTCAACCCACGCCGCTTACATCCAGTGACGGGACGCGTTCGTCCTCATAGAGGCACGGACTATGCAGCACCAGTGGGCACCCCGATTTGGGCGGCTGGTGATGGTGTCGTTCAAAAATCGTCTTACAACAAATTTAATGGTAACTACGTTTTCATTAAACATAGTAATACTTACATTACCAAGTACCTGCACTTAACCAAACGTACTGTACGAGCTGGTCAACGCGTTAAGCAAGGCCAAACCATTGGTACGCTTGGCGGAACTGGCCGTGTAACAGGCCCCCACTTGCACTATGAGTTCCTTGTGAATGGTGTCCATAAAAACCCACGCACGGTGAATTTGCCACAATCTAAATCCCTGACAGGCAAAGCGAGACAAACTTTCATGGCAAACGCGAAAGTTAGCATGGACAAGCTTGAACGCTACAGCAAACTGTTAGCAATGAAGTAAGGCAAGGTATTGAAAAGGGCAGCTTCGCTGCCCTTTTTGTTTTGTCGATATCATCACGATAAAGCTTACTGTTCAGAGTGATGCTCTCTCCCGAGCATAAGCAAACACGGTGTCAGAACTAACGTTAGCAAAGTCGCAAATGCCAAACCACCCGCGACAGCGGTCGCAAGCTGAGACCACCATTGAGTGCTTGGTGCGCCAAACTCCACTTTCTGATTAACTAAGTCGATGTTCATTTCTAACACCATTGGCAATAAGCCTAATATGGTGGTCACCGTCGTGAGTAAAACGGGTCTTAAACGCTGCACACCCGTACGCAAAATAGCCTCAGATTTTTCTAAGCCACGTTTACGCATCTGATTATAAGTATCGATTAAAACAATATTGTTGTTTACCACGATACCAGCCAACGCAATCACTCCAATTCCCGACATAATGATGCCAAATGGCTTTTGGAAAATAAGTAACCCAGCGAAGACACCAACGGTAGAAAACAGCACTGCACTAAGGATTAAGAAAGCTTGATAAAAGCTATTAAACTGCGTAATTAAAATCAAAGCCATCACACCAAGCGCGACAATAAAAGCATTTTGCAAGAATGCTGATGAGTTTTCCTGCTCTTCATTTTGACCCCGAATCTTATATTCAATGCCTTCTGGTAAGTCGAGCTGTTCCATTCCAGCGGCAATCTTAGGTAACTCAAGCGCCAAATTGTAACCTTCCACCATATCCGCTTTAATATTGATAACTCGATGACCGTCGACCCGACGAATAGTGTCTTGCTTATGATCTGGTTTGATTTGAGCAAAATTCGTAATCGGAACCAGACCAGCTGCCGTTTTCACTCTCAGTTGATCAAATCGACCTATGTCGCGCTTATCTTGCGGATAGCGCACCAAAATATCGACTTCTTCATCCGCATCATCGGGCAAATAATCGCCTATTTTCAAGCCGTTCGTAACAAACTGGACGGTATTCCCGACTAAAGTAGCATCCGCTGCAAAGCGAGAGGCGTCATCTCGCTGGATATCAATTTGCCAATCAATCCCTTCCTTATTAGTGGTATCACTCAAGTTGGTCAGTGCAGGATTACCATCAGCCCAATGTCGTACTTTTTTGGCTGCTTCATCTAACGCACTAACACTCAAATTTCGTGATGACACTTCAATCACGAGATCATGCTCGACAGGCGGTCCTGCGTCCGGGAATTTATACTCAAGTTCAACACCATAAAAGCGGTCTGTCGTCTCTTTTAGTTCCTCAATAATGGTTTTCACTTTGCGTCGATACTGCCAATCCACAGGCGTTATTTGAATCTGGCCAATCTCGTCCCCATTATCGCTCGATCCTGTGCGCGTGTAGACACTTTCAAACTCGTCATGACCGAGCATCACCTTCTCGATTTCGCGCATAACAACATCTTTTTCGTGAATAGACAGGTCACCATAAGAACGAACTTTAACGGTAAAAAAGGCAGGGTCCACCTCAGGGAAAAACTCTGCACCCAAGCCAGCTTTGTTGTAAGTGAAGCCGACACCTGCCGCTAGCAGTATCGCGCTGAGTAAGACTTTCCATGGATGACGAATCGCTACCGACAGAGTCTGGTAATAAAGCTTGGTAATGCCTGTCGCTTTTTCAAAGTTGCCGTTATGCAGCTCCACCATTTCTCGCTGAGCTTTCTGATTGACTACTTGAGGCTTGCCAATGATCCCACCGATGACAGGAACGAACAATAAAGCCATCATCAGCGAAGCGGCCAAGGTAGCAATTAAAGTAAGTGGTAAGTACTTCATGAACTCACCAGTGATGTCTGGCCAGAAAAGTAACGGAGCAAACGCAGCCAATGTGGTTGCTGTGGATGCGGTAATAGGCCAGGCCATTCGCTTTGCTGCATCTCGATAGGCTTCTTTACGTGGCGTTCCTTCTTGCATGCGCCGATCTGCAAACTCTGTCACCACAATGGCACCATCCACCAACATGCCTACCGCCATAATTAAAGCAAACAGTACGACGATATTGACCGTCAGCCCAAATACCGATAACACCAACAACCCAGTCAAGAACGATCCTGGAATAGAAATCCCCACGAGAAGCGCGGTCCTAACCCCCAATATGGCAATAATGACGATAACTACGAGGATAATTGCGGATAAGATATTGTTTTGTAGATCACTGAGCATCAATTTGACATCGTCGGATTGATCCCAAGTATATTTAACTTGCAAATTGTCGGGCCACTCGGCGCGCTTCTGTCCCAGAGCCAGTACTTCTTTTACCAGCTCAACCGTTTCAATGATGTTTTCCCCTGCCCGTTTTTTTACGTCCAAAACGATGGCAGATTCGCCATCTAAACGAGCAAAACTTTCAGGATCGCGAAATGCACGTCGTACTGTCGCCACATCGCCAAAAGTGATCACCTCTTTGCCATTCACCTTGATCGGTAGTTCAAGCACATCTTTCAGTGAATCAAAAACCGATGGGACTTTTACCGAAAAGCGTCCATACCCAGTATCGACAAACCCCGCAGCCACAACTCGGTTATTCAAGGCAATTAAATTATAGATGTCCGCTTGATCGAGACCGTAGCTTTCCATCAATAGCGGATCGACAACTATCTCCACGATGTCTTCGCGATCTCCTGCGATTTCAACCTCAAGAACCTGACGGAAACTTTCCAAACGATCACGTAACGTTCTGGCAATCTGAACAATGGTTCGCTCTGGTACGGTGCCATAGAGCACAACGGTCAAAACAGGCTCTTCAGATGCAAACGTGACTTCGTTTACCGTCGGCTCATCACTGTCCTCTGGTAACTTTGGCTTCGCAAGATCAACTGCATCACGCACATCTGCCATCGCTTTATCAAGATCCACTCCGACACTAAATTCCAGCGTCACCGAAGCATGACCTTCTGATGCCACAGAGGTCATCTCTTTTACGCCTTCAATTGAACGCAGCTCTTGCTCTATTGGACGAACCAATAAACGCTCGGCATCGACAGGAGAAATGCCTTGATGCCCAACAGAAACGTAGATAATAGGAATGGTAATATCAGGGCTCGATTCCTTGGGGATTGTGACGTAAGTAATGACACCTGCAATTAATATCATCACCAACAATGTCAGCATAGTGCGAGCACGAGATAACGCAGCATCAATCAGAGTGTACATAGGTGCTCCTTACTGCTCATTAGCCGCTTCAATAACTACGTCATCAACTTTATTGGCCAGTACTTGATCACCATCTCGCACAAAACCTTGTCCCAGCACGATAATGTCTACACGCTCTCCTAACCCAGAGAGCCACACACCATCATCCTCGGCCTTAACGAGTTGAATTGGAACAAACTCAACATGCTCATTACGCAGTGTCTTGACACCTAAGTTACCTTCTTCATCTAGTGCTAACATGGCAGCCGTAATCTTTACTGCCAACACTTCACTCAACGGCAGCTGTACTTCTGCGCTCATACCGGCAGGAATTCTTGCGTCTTGATTATCAATTTCGATTTCAATTGGAAATGTATTAGTAGAAGCAGAAGAAACACGTCCAATGTAGCGCACACGACCTTGATGATGCTGTTGGTTAATGGTTCTTACGTCGGCTTCTAGGCCTTCCTTAAGGTATTGTATATGCCGTTCACTGACATCGGCTTCAATCACTAAAGTATCCAAATCAATGACCGTCGCAATAGGGTCGCCAATCCCGACAAAATCACCTAACTCAACAAAGTGGTGATCTACGATGCCATCAAATGGCGCTTTAACTTCAGTATTTCTTAAAGCCGTTTGCACGTTACTCAAATTCGCACGTGCATCTACCAACGCTGCTTGCGCTGTCGCAAATGCAACCTCACCTTGCAGTCCTCGACTTTTTAGCGATTTAGCTGCATTAAACTCTTTTTCTTTAACCAACAGCATCGCCTGGGCTCGTTTAAGTTGAATGCCAAGGTCGCGCTTATCGATGTTTGCGATCACTTGTCCCTGTTTGACCGCTTGGCCTTTCTTTATGTTAAGACTGACTATTTTACCGGCAACTTCAGCGCCAAGACGCGCTTGACGATTGGGCGCTGTTCGTCCATACAATTCAATGGTTTTACTAGTAGGTTCGGCAAGAAAAGTATCAAACATCACCTTTGCAAGTGGTGTCGTGTTCGTGGATGTTGAAGAGTTAGGATGATCATCTTGTGCTTTGAGTTGGCCGATGGTTAGCCATGCAACAAGAAGTAAGACGAGGATAAGAGATACTAGCCAAGGGCGCTCGACAATTCGGCGTCCAAAAGAAAGTCCAGACATATAAAGTCCTTTTTATTATTTCTCTGCATATCTGCGAGCGTGCGCTTTACGTGACATCCTTCTACATAAAGCACAGGCAGCCATTAGCTGCCTGTTAGGTGTTAATTACACACTGAACGATGCACCACAACCACATGTTGTCGTTGCATTTGGATTATTTACGAAGAAGCGCGCTCCTTCCAACCCTTCTGTGTAGTCAACAATACCGCCAACGAGATATTGCAGACTCATAGGGTCTACAACCAGTGTTACACCACTGTTTACGATTGTCGTATCGCCTTCGTTTACATTTTCATCAAAAGTAAAGCCGTATTGGAAGCCGCTGCAGCCGCCGCCAGTAATGTATACGCGCAGTTTCAATGCTGGGTTTTCTTCTTCAGCAATCAATGCTTTAACGCGAGATGCTGCTGCGTCAGAAAAAGATAATGGTACGTTTACTTCGCTCACGAAGACCTCTCTCACTCGTGTAATGCGTCAAGCCTGAAGCAAGACGTCAAATTTGTGCTAATTGAGACGATTATCCAATACCTGACAAACTCGTTCAAGTATTCGCCGCCGATTCTTTATAACAGATGCGGATATATAAGATTACACTGCGAAACAACACATAAATTAAGCAAAACGTTTCTAACTTGATTATAGCTAGGTACAATGCGCTCCACTTGGTCCGAGCAATCAAAAGAGGATAACCCCATGACCAAATCATCAGAGCTGTATCAAAAAGCTCAGCAAACCATCCCTGGCGGTGTCAATTCACCAGTTCGTGCATTCAACGGCGTTGGCGGCTCTCCGCTATTTATCGAACGAGCAGACGGTCCACTGATTTTTGATGCCGATGGTAAAGCGTATATTGATTACGTTGGCTCTTGGGGTCCAATGATTCTTGGCCACAACCACGCGGTTATCCGCGAGGCAGTAATTGATGCAGCGCAACGCGGTCTTAGCTTCGGTGCGCCAACAGAACTTGAAATCGCGATGGCAGAATTAGTTTCTGAGCTTGTTCCATCAATGGAGCAAATCCGCATGGTAAGTTCTGGTACTGAAGCTACGATGAGCGCGATTCGCCTTGCACGTGGCTTCACCGGTCGCGACAAGATCATGAAATTTGAAGGTTGTTACCACGGCCATGCTGACAGCTTGCTAGTAAAAGCAGGTTCTGGTGCACTAACACTAGGTCAACCAAGCTCTCCTGGCGTTCCTGCAGATTTTGCTAAGCACACGCTAACAGCAACATTCAACGACCTAGATTCTGTACGCGAGCTATTTGCTGCTAACAAAGGCGAAATTGCTTGTATCATCGTTGAGCCAGTAGCTGGCAACATGAACTGTATTCCACCAGTGGAAGGCTTCCACGAAGGGCTACGTGAAATCTGTGATCAAGAGGGCGCGCTACTAATTTTTGATGAAGTAATGACAGGCTTCCGTGTTGCTCTAGGCGGCGCGCAAGCACACTACAACATCAAACCCGACCTAACGACACTGGGTAAAGTGATTGGTGGCGGTATGCCAGTAGGTGCTTTCGGTGGCCGTAAAGAAGTGATGCAATACGTTGCACCTACAGGCCCAGTTTACCAAGCTGGTACCCTTTCCGGTAACCCTGTCGCAATGGCAGCAGGCTACGCATGTTTGAACCTTCTAAAAGAAGAAGGCAACGAAAAGCGCCTAGCTTCTAAAACGAAACAACTTGCTGAAGGTTTTAAGTCTCTAGCAGAAAAACACGGTATTCCGCTAGTTGTTAACCAAGTGGGCGGTATGTTCGGCTTCTTCTTCACTGACCAAGAAAAAGTAACTTGCTACGAAGACGTAACGAAGTGCGATGTAGAACGCTTCAAGCGTTTCTTCCACTTAATGCTAAAACACGGTGTCTACCTTGCGCCATCTGCGTTTGAAGCGAGCTTTACTTCACTCGCTCATGGTTCAAAAGAGATTGATGCCACACTAGAAGCGGCTGACCGCTGTTTTGCTGTTCTTGCAGAAGAAGCGAAATAATCGCTAAAAACGGCGATAACGCATTTAGAAAAGGACCGTAACGGTCCTTTTTTATTGCCAATTCAAAATAACCAATATCGCTAATACCCCAACGACAATGCCAAACCACGGTATTCGCTTAGCTTTTTTCTCGGTTTGACACTTTTTATCACCGTTGCAACAACCCATAGCTCATCTCTTGATTGATAACCGACTGATTTGTAGTCATTATAGCAAGGTACATCGCCCTGCTCTAATTCGGCATTGTCATAAGCTTGAAAGAGTTAAGAGTGCAAAGTAATAAAGGTTACACGCCATCATTGAAGGCATAAACCGTAAACGTCACCTGTAAGTTGGACTAATACCATGCCAAATAATGTAAAAATAACGTCGAGTCACCGAGTACTAATGGTTGCTTTACTCGCCGCTGCTTTTGCTTGCTACTTATTGGTTGAGCCATATATCAATTCCATTGTGATGGCTTTTATCATTTCTTTGCTCATGTTTCCGATACACGAATGGTTTGAGCAGAAAATTCCCAAGCACCCCAATATGGCGGCACTGCTGTCATGTGTCGTCTTGACGTTTATTATTGTTATCCCGCTTTTATTTGTGTTTGCCGCCATTGTTCAGCAAGGCTCTGTTTTCTCACAAAATACATATAATTGGGTTACCAATGGTGGTATCCAAGATATATTCCAACATCCTTTCGTTATCAAAGGCTTAGCGATTGTTAATGAGTACTTACCTTTTGATAAAATCGAGCCCAAAGCCATCGCTGAGAAAATTGGGCAATTTGCCACATCGTTTGGCTCTAACTTAGTTGCTATTAGCGCAAAGATTTTAGGAGACGCAACCAACTTCCTAATGAACTTCTTCCTAATGCTGTTTGTGTTGTTTTTTCTGCTTCGTGACCACGACAAAATTATCTCTGCGATTCGTCATATTCTGCCACTTTCACGTAGCCAAGAAGACCGAATATTGACAGAGATAGAGCAAGTTTCTAAATCAGCCGTAATGGGCTCATTCATGACGGCGATTGCTCAAGGTTTGGCTGGCGGCATCGGTATGTGGCTCGCCGGCTTCCCTGGGCTATTTTGGGGAACGATGATGGGCTTTGCATCATTCATTCCAGTGGTAGGAACCGCGCTAATCTGGATTCCTGCAGCAGCGTACTTGTTCTTAACAGGCGATATGACTTGGGCTATCTTTTTGACGGTGTGGAGTGTAGTTGTCGTTGGCTCTATAGATAACCTATTGCGCCCGTTGCTAATGCAAGGCAGCGCCGGCATGAATACCCTTATGATTTTCTTCTCATTACTGGGTGGTCTGCATCTGTTTGGTTTGATTGGTCTTATCTACGGCCCACTTATTTTTGCCGTGACCATGGTACTGTTTAATATCTACGAGGAAGAATTCAAAGACTTCCTTAACCAACAAGACAACAGCTAGTCACCGCTTAATCACTTCAAGCTTGGGGCAGATTGTGCGAAAATCTGCCCCAAATTATTTCTGATGAACCAAATTTATGTCTGCTTATATCGCTCCTAGCCAAATAGCTCAGCGCCAACTTGAATACTTCAACGGAAAACACGTTTTAGTCGCTGGTGAAGTTGAAGACCTATTTCCTCTTGAGTTAGTAGCTCATTGTGAGTCTGTTGAAGTGTTTACTTCCAACTATAGCTACTACCGCCAAATTCAAACCTCTGACAAAGTGAAAAGTCATTTTGGCTCTGTGTTTGATGTTGAAACAAAAGCAGACATGGTCCTTTTATACTGGCCAAAAGCAAAAGCCGAAGCAGAATACTTGCTGGCGATGTTGATGGCGAAACTGGGCATTAACACCGAAATCGTCATCGTTGGTGAAAACCGCTCCGGCATCAAGAGCATCGAGAAGATGTTCCAAGAATACGGCCCTGTGAACAAGTACGACTCTGCTCGTCGCTGCTCATTTTACTGGGGTAATTGCCTCAATGAACCAAAACCTTTCAACCAAGCAGATTGGTTTAAGTCTTACACTGTTACACTCGGTGAGCAGTCGCTAGCGGTTAAGAGCCTACCTGGCGTATTCAGCCATGGCGAGTTCGACTTAGGTAGCCGATTGCTGCTTGAAGCCTTACCTAAGCTGTCGGGCAAAGTGCTCGACTTTGGTTGTGGTGCAGGTGTACTCGGTGCGTTTATGGCGAAAGCGAATCCAGAGATCGCGATTGAGATGTGTGACATTAATGCTTATGCGATCACTTCTAGCCAAGCCACATTAGAAGCGAATGGTTTATCCGGACGCGTATTTGCATCAGATATATACTCGGATACCGCAAAAGACTACCGCTTTATCGTCAGCAACCCGCCATTCCACAGTGGTCTAGACACAAATTACAACGCAGCGGAAACCTTGTTGGGTCAGGCACCACAATATTTAACCAAAGACGGCGAAATGGTGATTGTCGCGAATAGTTTCTTAAAATACCCACCAATTATCGAGCGGGCGTTTAATAATTGCGAGACGCTAAATAAGACCAATAAATTTTCTATCTACTACGCGAAAAAATCATAACTTCCCCCGCGCGGGCACAAACCTGCGCGATTTTTTCTCATAAATTCAACACTCATAAGAAAAACTGCGTCACCCTGCACGCTTTACAACTAACTTTCTTGTCAAAGAAAAAAAACTCGTTAATTTTGTTAATTCTATCTAGTTGAACATCTTATCCGTTTTTAACGAGAACCTCGGCAGCGAAGTATGTTTTAGAACTGCCCATTATGAGTTGTAATCTTATCCATGTTTAAATTCTACAAAAAACAGAAATTTAAGCGCCTTCAGAGTACACTGATGACCGCATTTCTAGTGCTCAGTATCACACCTCTTACCATTACTGCGATCTTTTTCTTGCAGTCCCACAGTAAAGATCTGCAAGAACAAAGCACCTCGCACTTACTGTCTGTTCGAGATACAAAACAGCAGCAAATCATCGACTACTTTGAGGCACGAGAAACCGAAGTCATGGGCTTTGTGCGCTCAGAGTTGGCTTACGCCAGTGGTGGCCGATTCTACGGTCTCGTCAATGCTTTTAGTCGTTTAGGCAATGATATTGAAGAGTCTCGTAAAAACGCCCAACAGCGCTACATCGAGGGCAGCGGAGACCAAATCAAAACCTCAACGTTACCCGAGTCATCCAACTATGTAGGAAGTGAACGTTACCGGCTTTTACATAAACGCTATCATTGGGCCTACTTAGAGCTCCTCAAGCGCTCTGATTTTAATGACATTTTGCTGGTCGACATCAATGGTAACGTCACCTACTCGATCAACAAAGACGATAACTACGGAACGAACTTGTTATCAGGCCCCTACAAAGACTCGGCACTTGGCAAAACTTTCAAGCGTCTCGCCGATGATGTGACTGAACGTCGAAAAGTAAACGAAGACTACACTCCTGTGATTGTGTCTGACTTCGAGCTGGAAGGGGGGAAATCAGTCGCTTGGCTAGGTGCACCAATTGTTCAGCAAGGTTATCTACACAGCTATGCCATGTTCCGCTTGCCAAATAATGGCATCACTAAGTTAGCCGCAGACGCCAACCGAGAGTCATCAATTAACACCTTGCTGGTTGGAAATGATCACCAACCTCGCACAATTAACACGAAACAAGACGATATTAAGAACAGTTTAGAAGTGATCGATAAAGCACTCTCTGGTGCATTTGGTGTCGGCACTTACACAAACGGTTTAGGTGAAGAGATCATCGCGGCTTATGCACCGATTGAAACTCGTGGTGTGATTTGGGCGCTCGTCGTACAGTTACCAGAAAACGAAGCTTTCGCTCGTATCCATCAACTCGAAAAACTATTCGTTATCGCTATGTTGATCGCCATTATCCTTGTGGTGATCGCTTCTCACTATTTATCAAACTTTATCACTTCTCCGTTGCTGAAATTGACTTGGGTTGCCGAAAAGGTCTCTGCAGGTGATCTTGATGACACGTCTTTTAATACTGTTCGTAAAGATGAAATTGGTCGGCTTGCGTTAAGCTTTGAACGAATGCAACGCTCTATTCGAGAGAAGATTCAAACCATTAAGAAGCAAAATGAAGAACTAGAAAGCAACATACAGCTCATTCAAAAACAGAATGAAGAACTGCAATTGGCCGATAAATTAAAAGATGAATTCTTAGCCACGACTTCTCATGAACTTCGTACACCGTTACACGGCATGGTCGGGATTGCTGAAACCTTAGCGTCCGGCGCCAATGGCGCGATCCCCGCTAGCCAGAAATATCAGCTTGATATCATCATTAAAAGTGGTCAGCGTCTCGCTAATCTAGTCGATGACTTGTTGGATTATCATAAAATGCGTTATGGAAGCATGGATATCCAGAAATCAGCAGTGAGTTTGGGCAGTGCAACACGATTGGTTTTAGAGCTTTCTAGCCATTTACTTGGAAGTAAAACCATCCGCATCATCAACCAAGTCCCAGCGGATTTAAAAGCAGTGTCAGCTGACCCGCAACGCCTTGAACAAGTGCTATATAACCTGATTGGCAATGCGATTAAATACACCTCAGAAGGTAAAATTGTTATCTCCGCTAATGTGGTAGATGATCATGTACGCGTACAAGTCGTGGATACTGGACAAGGAATTCCCGCAGAACAACTTGAGCATATTTTTGAACCACTTATCCAAGCAGGGCAAGACGCGAGCCGTTATCGTCAAGGTGCAGGGCTTGGGCTCTCCATTAGCCGGCAATTGATCGAATTAATGGGAGGCTCGTTATACGTCAGTAGCCAACCAATGGTCGGAACTACCTTCAGTTTCACTTTACCGCTCGCCAGTGAAGAAGAAATCCAAGCAACCCAGACTCTAGCTGCGCACGGGCACTTCCAAATTCCTGAAGTTAATGTAGAGAACAGCGAAGACTTATCACTTCCAGAGAACCCAGACGGCCCGTTACTGTATGTTGCTGACGATGAACCAGTAAACTTACGCGTGCTTGAAAGCTTTTTACGTTTAGAGGGCTATCGTGTGCGTACCGTCTCCGATGGGCCAGAAACGTTAGCGCTCGTCGAGCAAGAGAAGCCGGAACTTCTGTTATTGGATATCATGATGCCAGGCATGAGCGGCTACCAAGTTTGTAGTGAACTACGTGAAACCTATGATCATGCCGAGTTGCCAATCATTATGCTCACCGCACTCAGTCAAACAGAAGATCGTGTAAGAGGTTTTGAAGCAGGAGCCAACGACTATTTATCGAAACCATTTAATAAACAAGAGTTGGCGGCACGTATCCAAGCGCATTTAACGGCAAGTAAAGCAGAAATGCGCCATATGGAAAACAAAGTGCTAGAGTCTGAACTTAGACAGCGAGCAGTCGTTGAAGCAAGCTTACTTGAGACTCAAGGTCGTCTGTTGGAACAGCTAGAATCGGCTCCTGAAGCTATCATCTGTCTACGTGAAGACAAGCGTATTCGCTTTGCTAACGAAGCTGCTTGTAAGCTATTCAAGCGCAGCTTAGAACAGCTAAAGCGCTCATCTGCTGATGAGCTGATTGCCCCTAAATATCTAACCGTCAAACAACCTCATTACTGTGGCAAGATTGATATCTATATTGAAGATATTCGTCAGAACATCGAAGCAGACATTCTTAAGCTCCCTGAAGGTTCAGGGTTAGATATCATGTACATCTTTAATGTCGGCGGTGGAGCCAGTGCCGCTCGCATACATAATCTAGAAACCGCCGTAGAAGTGCTTTCAAGTTATGCATTTGATGGTGACAAAGACCAATTACAAAAGCTAAAAGAGCTTGGCGGAGAATTTACGCGCCTTGCAGACAAAGCGCTCGGTAATAAAAAAGACAAGCAAGAACTTATGCGAGAAGTTCTAGTAGACGCAATGACACATGCTTTAGAGTATTGGGAATCTGTAACGGGTGAAAGTAAGTTCGCATTTGCAGAGCAAAGTGGCTTGTGGCGCGTTTATCTAGACCGTAGTACTTTGCAAACACGCACTTTAGATAAATACATGCGTATAGAAACATTACCCAAAACACCACGTTGGAGAACGGTGCTAAGCTCGATAGAGTTCATTCTCGAACACTGCAAAGAACAGAGCCCCGAGAGAGCATACATAGAAGCACAACGAGATAAACTACAGCGACTATTGACCAGCTAATATTTATCAAAAAACTAGCCCAGCGTGCATGCTGGGCTTTTTTGTTATTCGAGTATTCCCTTCCTAGAGATAAAAGAGACCGCCTCTTCCTACCCCGTTAACATATTTCCAATAACGAACATTTGGTTAGACAACGCTATCTATTGTTGGTCTTCAAAACGTACGACCTTATCCATTTAACTTGTCTTAACTAGGTAAGTTCGAGCAACCGAAAAACTTCATTCATACAATAAAAAAAGGACAACAAACGGAAGAAAACTGTCGATAAAAAAGGCCATTTTTCAGATAACAAGCGGATTTTGACGAACTATTGATAGAGATTGCGAACTTAATCACAACAGAACGGCAGATTAATTTTTAGCTGATTAATTAACACCATTTCTGCATGTGAGCGAGATCTCCGAACCTAGAAACCAAGCAAGAAACGTATATTTAAAAAGGACCAAAAGGTTAGTAATCACCAACATTCATTATTAACAAGGATATAAACTGCGACGCATATCAACGTTTATTTTTTGGCCCAATGCTGGTTAAAATTAGCCAAAATAACGTTTATAACGGAGAGCTCAGAGATTTTAACGTTTTTAACGGGAATCAAGTTTGATTATTTTATGGATAAGGTGTTTTCTTACTCCTGCCTAAGGCCTACAGGCCACTCTTGGCGAAACTCAATGTTGTAATGAGTAAGGCATGTACAAGAGGTAGGTCTTAGAGAGTGTTTATCAATTGATGACATTCAATTCCATTTAGTGAAATGAAAGCAAATAGTAAGGAACAGCTATGCTTGCCAATATTAAAAAAACAGCACTAGCAACAGCAATTATTGCAACGGCTACTACAGGTTTTGCATCGGTAGCTACTGCGGCTGAACGCAGTGAACTGACTATCCACCCTAAAGAGTTTACAACTTTCGTTCGTAACTTTAACCCTTTCTTGGGTGCAACTAACCTGCACACAACAACCGACTTTATTTACGAGCCGCTCGTTGTTTTTAACGAAATGCACGGTAATACGCCTGTATTTCGTCTAGCAGAAAACTTTACCATGGCTGATGACCTGATGAGCGTAACCTTCGATATCCGTAAGGGCGTAAAATGGTCTGATGGCAAAGCGTTTACCGCTGATGATGTTGTTTACTCTTTCAACCTAGTTAAAGAGAAGCCAGAGCTAGACCAATCTGGTATCAACTCTTGGGTGACTGGCGTAGAAAAAGTTAACGACTACCAAGTTAAATTCCGTCTAAGCGAAGCAAACTCAAACGTTCCTTACGAAATTGCGAAAGTACCCGTCGTACCTAAGCACGTATGGAGCAAAGTAAAAGATCCAGCAACATTCACAAACGAAAATCCAGTAGGCAGTGGTCCATTTACTGAAATCGACACTTTCACACCGCAGCTATATATCCAGTGTGAGAACCCGAATTATTGGGATGCTGACAACCTAGATGTAGATTGTCTGCGTGTGCCACAAATCGCGAACAACGACCAATTCTTGGGCAAAATCGTTAACGGAGAAATGGACTGGACGTCTTCATTCGTACCAGACATCGACCGTACGTACGCTGCAGCAAGTCCGAATCACCACTACTGGTACCCACCAGCGGGTACTCAAGCATTTGTAGTGAACTTCAAAAACCCAGACGCTGCGAAAAACGAAGCACTAACTAACGTTGACTTCCGTCGTGCGTTCTCTATGGCGCTAGACCGTCAAACTATCATTGATATCGCTTTCTACGGCGGCGGTACAGTGAACGACTTCGCATCTGGCCTTGGCTACGCATTCGAAGCTTGGTCTGATGAAGAGACGCACAACAAGTACAAAGGCTACAACACATACAACGCGGAAGGTGCGAAAAAGCTTCTAGCTAAAGCTGGCTTCAAAGATGTAAACAAAGATGGCTTTGTGGATACACCATCTGGCAAGTCTTTCGAGCTTCTAATTCAATCACCAAACGGTTGGACTGACTTCAACAACACAGTACAACTAGCCGTTGAGCAACTAGCAGAAGTGGGCATTAAAGCTCGTGCTCGTACACCGGACTTCTCGGTATACAACCAAGCAATGCTAGAAGGTACTTACGACGTTGCTTACACCAACTACTTCCACGGTGCAGATCCACACTTGTACTGGGATAGTGGCTACAACTCGAAGCTACAAGCTGGTGACGGCATGCCTCGCTTTGCAATGCACTTCTACAAGAACGATAAGCTAGACGGTCTTCTTAACAGCTTCTACAAGACAGCAGATAAGCAAGAACAGCTAGAGATCGCTCATGGCATTCAGAAGATCATTGCTCAGGACCAAGTAACTATTCCTGTGCTATCTGGCGCGTACATGTACCAATACAACACAACTCGCTTCACTGGTTGGTGGAACGAAGAAAACCCTAAGGGCCGTCCAAACATTTGGGCAGGTATCCCAGAGCGTCTACTTCACGTACTGGACCTAAAACCAGTTAAATAAGTAGAAGTTCATTTCAAGCGGCATACATCCCGTGTGCCGCCTATAAAAATCCCTTGTTAACGAAACCAATATGTGGCGCTCGTCGTCAGGGGATTTTTCGCTCTAAATTTCGCTAGGAGCGACCTGAAACCAGAAACAGGGAAAAATCTGGGTGAGTAAGGTGTGAGTTATGGGTTATTTTTTAAGACGTTTGTCGTTCTATCTTGTCGCGCTCTTAGTTGCAGCGACGTTAAACTTTATTATTCCGCGAGCAATGCCTGGTGACCCAGTTACCATGATGTTTGCTAATGCTTCAGTACAGGTGACTCCAGAACGAATCGCAGCAATGAAAGAACTGCTCGGTTTCGTTGATGGGCCAATTTACATTCAGTACTTCTCGTACATTAAAAACATTCTAAGTTGGGAATTGGGCACCTCAATCCAGTTCTACCCACTTTCAGTTAATTCTTTACTAGGTAGTGCATTTGGCTGGTCACTATTTCTAGCTGGTACTGCGGTTGTACTTTCTTTCTCCATCGCTTCTGTCCTTGGTATTTTTGCCGCCTGGAAGCGCGGTAGTAAGTACGATGCATTCGTAACGCCTGGCACATTGATCATTCAAGCTATTCCACAAATGGTTATCGCAATGTTAGCGCTGTTTACCTTTGCGATTGGCCTGAAATGGTTCCCATCTGGCTATGCTTACACGCCAGGTACTATTCCTGATTGGACAAGCTGGGAGTTCATCAAGAACGTGGGTTACCACGCTGTACTACCTCTATTCTGTGCAACCATCGTTCAAATTGGTGGCTTCCTAGTTAACATGCGTAACAACATGATCAACCTTCTCGCCGAAGACTATATCACGATGGCTAAAGGTAAAGGGCTGAGTGAAAACCGCGTCGTCTTTAATTACGCCGCACGTAACGCACTACTTCCAAGTGTTACCGCACTGTCTATGTCTTTAGGTATGGCCATTGGAGGTCAATTAATCATCGAGATGATTTTCAACTACCCAGGCCTAGGTACTGTTCTATTGAACGCAATTCACGCTCGTGACTACCAAGTACTTCAAGGTCAGTTAATTATCATGACGATGTTCATGCTGTGCTTCAACTTAATGGCTGACATGCTGTACATGATTCTAGACCCTCGCCTACGTACGGGAGGCAAATAATCATGAAAGAACTATTCAAACTTATTTTAGGTAACGCATTCGCTCGCATTGGTCTTGGCATTGTTACGCTGTTCGTGTTCGTTGCGATTGCCGCTCCTTTACTTACAAAGCATGCGCCAGACAAGCGAACCGGTAACCCGCACGAATACCCAAGCTTTGTTGTAAAACAGGCACAAAACAATCCTGATGGTTGGGTCGCTAAAAACCTAGCAGACGATCGTCGTACGCTGATTATGTCTAAAAAGGCCGACCACGTATTAGGTACTAGCCGAATGGGTCGCGATATCTGGTCGCAAGTGGCTTACGGTGCACGAGTATCACTGGGTGTAGGCTTTGGCGCTGGCATCATCGTGTGCTTCTTAGCAACAGTCATTGGTATATCGGCAGGTTACTTCGGCGGCAAAGTGGATGACGTATTGAGTGCCGCGATGAACATCATGTTAGTAATCCCGCAGTATCCATTGCTATTCGTGTTGGCGGCCTTTATCGGTGAAGCAGGCCCACTCACCATTGCCTTGATTATCGCTGGTACTTCTTGGGCATGGGGTGCACGTGTTGTCCGCTCTCAAACTATGGCACTACGCGAGAAAGAGTTCGTTAAAGCTGCCGAAGTATTGGGAGAGTCTTCATTCCGCATCATCTTCGTTGAGATTTTACCAAACCTTATCCCAATTGTCGGTGCGAGCTTCATTGGCTCAGTAATGCTGGCGATCAACACTGAAGCGGTCATTTCGTTCCTAGGTTTGGGTGATGCCAACACGATCAGTTGGGGCATCATGCTTTACAACGTGCAAACCTCATCAGCCATGCTGATTGGCGCATGGTGGGAAGTACTAGCACCTTGTATTGCCCTAACACTACTGGTTACTGGTCTTGCTCTGTTGAACTTTGCCGTTGACGAAATTGCGAACCCTCAACTTCGTTCTCACAAAGGCATGAAACGCTGGAAAAAACTAGCAGCAAAAGACAAGAAAGAGCGTGAGCCTGAACTGGCACCACAAAATGCACTATGGAGCGGAGATAAATAATCATGACTGCACCACTAATTTCCATCCGTAACCTATGCGTAGACTACATCACAGACGCGGGCGATGTCCGCGCCTGTAACAACGTGAGCTTCGACATTGCACCAGGTGAAGTATTCGGTCTGGCTGGTGAATCTGGCTGTGGCAAATCCACTGTTGCCTTCTCACTAATGCGCCTTCATAAGCCACCAGCGTTTATCACAGGTGGTGAGGTTATCTTCAACGGTGAAGATATCCTTCAGTACAGCGATGATCGCATGCAAGCGTTCCGCTGGAGTGAAATGTCGATGGTATTCCAGAGTGCGATGAACGCTTTGAACCCTGTTCTAACCATGGAAGAGCAGTTCTGTGACGTCATCATGCGTCATACCAATATGACTCGCGCTCAAGCAAAAACACGCGCTGAAGGTCTGCTGGAAATCGTTGATATCCACCCTAGCCGATTGAGTGATTACCCGCACCAGTTCTCTGGTGGTATGCGTCAACGTCTAGTAATCGCAATCGCTTTGGCTCTGAACCCAAAAATGATCATCATGGACGAACCGACTACCGCATTGGATGTAGTGGTTCAACGTGAAATTCTACAAAAAATTTACGCGCTTAAAGAAGAGTTTGGTTTCTCAATTCTGTTCATCACACATGACTTGTCATTGATGGTCGAGTTCTCGGATCGTATCGGCATCATGTACTCAGGTGAGTTGATTGAAGTCGCGCCTTCTAAGCAAATTCTGGAAAGTCCTTACCACCCTTACACCAAAGGTTTGGGTAGCTCTTTCCCTCCACTAACTGGACCAAAGACCAAATTGACTGGTATTCCAGGTAACCCGTTGAACTTGCTAGAAGTACCACGGGGCTGCCGCTTCCAAGCTCGTTGCGATCGCGTACATGAAGCATGTACACGTGTACCAACCCAATTACGTCAAATTGAACCAGGTCGCCTCTCAAATTGCCATTTGTACGGCGACACCATTGCTCAAGCTAAGGTTTAACAACAAAAAAACGCTAGCTAAGAACAAAAATTACACTGGAGAGAATTATGAGCAAACAATTCGGCGAACTGCTGATTGAGGGTAAAAATGTCGTTAAGGACTTCCCTTTAAACAGTAACTCAATCAAACAATCTAAGATGCGCGCAATCAACGACGTCTCTTTCAAAATGTACAAGAGCCGCGGCTTGTCAGTGGTAGGTGAATCTGGTTCAGGTAAGTCTACTACTGCAAAAATGATTGCAAAAATGTACGCACCAACCGATGGCATCATTGAGTACAAAGGTCGTGATATCCAAGACATCACCTCTCGTCACGATTTAATGACCTACCGTGAAGGTGTACAAATGGTGTGGCAAGACCCGTTTGGCTCGCTAAACCCAACGCACAATATCTTCCACCATATTGCGCGCCCGCTGCTGATTCATAAGAAAGTAGCACCGGGCAACAAGAAAGAACTGGAAGAGCGTGTGTACGACCTACTTGAACAAGTTGGTCTTATTCCACCAAAAGAAACGGCGCAAAAGTTCCCGCACCAGCTATCTGGCGGTCAGCGTCAACGTGTAAACCTAGCTCGTAACATCGCAGTTGGTGCTGAAGTGGTATTGGCGGATGAGCCAACATCGATGCTCGATGTATCAATCCGTGCCGGTGTTCTGAACTTGATGGAAGAGATGAAGTTCGAGAAACAAATGTCTCTGCTTTACATCACTCACGACATCGCAACAGCGCGTTACATTGCTGAAGATCTCGCGGTCATGTACGTAGGTCACATGGTTGAATGGGGCGATACTGAAGAAATCATTCACGATCCTCAACACCCATATACGCAACTGTTGGTATCTGCGGTTCCAGATCCATCGAAGTCTATTCACGAGAAACTGAAAGGCAACAAAGGGGAAATCCCACTTTGGACACCAGAATCTGTCGGCTGTCCATTTGCTGGACGTTGTGTACACGCTACCGACAAATGTCGCGAACGACTACCGGGCGTCACTCAACTGTCCGACAACCACTTTGTCCGCTGTTACTTATTTGAAGATTAATCATAACGAGGGTCAGGTTCAGCCTGACCCATTCCTGTTTTTATCGTTTCCCGGAGACATTGAATGCTGCTACTGACTAACCACATTGGTTATGAACGTCTGGGCCCAAAGAAAGCCATTATCCAGACCGAACAACCACACTTGTCTTCTTACACTGCTCAATTGATTTGTGCCACTAGCGAGCAAACCGTGGCAACTTTTGCGGTTGAAGAACAAGGTAAAGTGGCGAACTGGCATCAGGGCTATTTCTACCTCATCGACTTTTCCTCTTTCACAACGTCAGGTGACTATTTCTTGCAAGTAGAAGATACGCGCTCTTCCTCTTTCATCGTTGGCGAACACATTCTGTTGGATCAAACTTTGTCAGATGTGATCCACTACTTCAAATCGCAACGTTGCGGCGGGATCTTCGATAAACAAGATCGACAACTTCCAGTACTAAACTCCAATAAAAAGGTTGATGTACACGGCGGCTGGTACGACGCATCAGGAGACGTTAGCAAGTATTTAAGTCACCTTTCATACGCGAATTATTTGAATCCTCAACAAACCCCAATGGTGGTTTGGAACATCCTAAAAGGGGTTTCATTGCTTGAAGGAAGCGAAGACATTGCAGCTTTCACACGTACACGTCTGATTGAAGAAGCCCTGTTCGGTGCAGACTTTCTTGTGCGTATGCAAAACGAAAAAGGCTTTTTCTACATGACGGTCTTTGACAAGTGGAGCAAAGATACTGCGCAACGCGAGATTTGCGCGTACGAAACTCAACTTGGTCACAAATTTGACGACTATCAAGCAGGCTTTCGACAAGGTGGCGGTGTCGCCATTGCAGCGCTAGCGGCAGCGTCGCGTTTAAGTGTTCACGGTGAATACGATCAACAAAAATACCGCAACGCTGCCGAAAATGGTTACTGGCACTTAAAAGAGCACAATACGCAGTACCTCAATGATGGGGAAGAAAACATTATCGACGAATACTGTGCGCTACTGGCTTGTGTAGAACTGTTTAAAACAACCAAAGAAACTCGCTACTTGGAAGAGAGCCGTTTGTGGGCGCAACGTTTAGTTGCACGCCAAATGAGCGACGAGCAGATTCAACACTTTTGGTCAGCAAACCAAGACGGCAGCCGTCCATATTTTCACGCAGCCGAAGCTGGTCTACCAGTTATTGCCCTATGCGAATATCTATCAATTGAAGACGACTCAGCACGAGCGGAATCGGTAAAACGTATCGTCAACCTAGCGTGTGAGTTTGAGATCACAATATCGAATAAAGTGATCAACCCATTCGGTTACCCTCGCCAATATGTTAAAGGCGTAAATGAGTCAAAACGCGAGGCATTTTTTGTCGCACACAACAATGAATCCGGCTATTGGTGGCAAGGCGAGAATGCTCGACTGGGCTCACTCGCGACCATGGCGTACCTTGCTCAACCGCATATAGCGTCGCAAGAAGTACAGCAACAACTTTCTGTGTTTGCTCAAGATGCATTGAACTGGGTTGTAGGCTTAAACCCATACGACATGTGCATGCTAGATGGCCATGGTCGTAACAACCCTGATTACCTCCCTCAATATGGTTTCTTCAACGCAAAAGGTGGCGTGTGTAACGGAATCACTGGCGGCTTTGAAGACGAGGAAGACATTGCATTTAACCCACCAGCACAAAAAGAAGACGTGTTACAAAACTGGCGCTGGGGCGAACAATGGATCCCGCATGGCGCTTGGTACTTACTCGCGATAATGAGTCAAGCTCAGCATGTTTCTCAGTTGGCGACCTCTAAAAATATGAAGGAAGAATAATCATGGGAATGTATTTTGTCGGTATCGATGGTGGCGGCACGTCATGTCGAGCCAGGATTAAAGATTCACAAGGTAATTTTCTTGGCGAGGCCAAAAGCGGCAGTGCCAACATCATGCTAGGTGCTGAAATAGCAATGGCTTCGATTCTTGAATCCATCACTTCGGCTACCGAGCAAGGCGGTCTGACACAACAAGATTTCGCGTCGATGCACGTCGGCTTAGCCCTTGCTGGCGCAGAGCACAAAGCATCTTGGCAAGCCTTCATGTCTCTTCCTCATCCATTTGCCAGTATAACTCTGAATACCGATGCTTACGGTGCGTGCGTTGGTGCGCACAATGGCGAAGATGGCGCAATCATGATTGCGGGAACCGGTTCTTGTGGCATCTACCTTAAAGGATTGGAGCAACACGTTGTCGGTGGTCGTGAGTTCCCTATTTCGGATCAAGGTGGCGGCGCAGTGATGGGGCTACGCCTAGTTCAGCAAGTTTTGTTAGCTGAAGATGGCATCAGAGAAAAAACGCCCCTAGCACAACACGTTATGACGCATTTCGAAAATGAGGTCGACAACGTGGTGGCGTGGTCAAAACAGGCGCTTCCTCGTGATTATGGGCAGTTTTCTCCGGCTATTTTCCAACATGCGGAACAAGGCGATGCACTGGCCATTGAAATGCTGAAGCAAACCGCAGCGGATATAGAAATGTTTCTCGTGGCATTAAACAAGCGCGGCGCAACACGTATTTGTTTAATGGGCAGCATAGCTGAACGCATTGTACGTTGGCTTTCACCACCAGTTCAGCAATGGATTGTTGAGCCACAGTTTGACGCGATTGAAGGCGCAATTATGTTTGCTGGCAAACCAGAACATAACCTTTACTCGCTCAGTGCGGCGTAGGAGTAGATATGGAATATCGTGTTGATCTCGTAGTCCTTTCTGAGCAGAAACAAAACTGCCGCTTTGGCCTCACCTTTCATAACTTGAGCGACCAAGACCTAAACAGCTGGAGCTTAACTTTCGCTTTCGATCGTTACATTCTTCCAGACAGCGTTTCAAATGGTCAACTGACTCAAATTGGTAGTTTTTGCACACTTAAGCCAGAAGGGGTGGTACTGGCTGCCAACCATCACTATTACTGTGAATTCAGTATTGGTTCGAACCCATTCCGTTATTACTCGGATGGCTTTAACGAAGCGATGATCAACTTTGTCGTTGATGGAAACCCACAGCGCGCACAAGTGGATGTCACGCCTATCGTATTAGCTTCACCATACCGTGAACGCAGTGAGATTCCTGCAAGTTTAACCCATGCACAGCCCTTGCTGCCAAAACCAAACCATATTGAGGTCAGCGATCACTATTTTAGCTTTGATCATCATGCTGGCGTCGCGGTTTATTCAAGCCTGGCCAATTCAGCTAAAGAATGGCTACTTGATGAGCTTAAGCGCATTCACCAATTTGAGTTCGCATCAGACAATGGCAGTCAGATCATCTTCAAAGGCAACCCAACCTTGGATGAAGGCGCTTACAAACTGAAAGTAGCCGAAGAGTCAATCAAAATTGAAGCAGGATCTTCGTCTGGTTTTACCCATGCTTGTGCAACGTTATTACAACTAATCAAAGTTGGCGATCAACCTAACTCAATGGAAGTAGTTTGCTGTTCAATCAAGGACAGGCCACGTTTTCGTTACCGCGGTATGATGCTGGATTGTGCTCGTCATTTTCACTCCGTTAAGCAAGTCAAACGCTTGATCAACCAACTGGCTCATTACAAGTTCAATACGTTCCATTGGCATCTTACCGACGATGAGGGTTGGCGAATTGAAATCAAATCACTGCCTCAACTGACCGATATTGGTGCTTGGCGCGGATTGGATGAGATCAATGAACCACAGTACACGCACTTTGATGAACGTTACGGCGGCTTCTACACACAAGAAGACATCAAAGACGTTATCGAATTTGCATCGCAACGCGGCATCACCATCATTCCTGAAATTGATGTACCTGGTCATTGCCGAGCCGCCATCAAGTCGTTACCACACCTATTGGTAGAAGCGGAAGATACCACCGAATACCGCAGTATTCAGCATTACAACGACAACGTCATTAACCCTGCTCTGCCGGGGAGTTATGAATTTATCGACAAAGTGCTAGAAGAAGTCTCTGCACTTTTTCCTGCGCCTTACGTTCATATTGGTGCCGACGAAGTACCTAACGGCGTATGGTCAAAAAGCCCAGCATGCCAAGCACTAATGGAACAACTGGGTTACAGCGACTACAAAGATTTGCAAGGACACTTCTTGCGTTATGCCGAAGACAAACTTCGTAAATTGGGCAAACGCATGCTGGGCTGGGAAGAAGCTCAACACGGCGACAAAGTCAGTAAAGATACGGTGATCTACTCATGGCTAAGCGAAGAAGCGGCATTGAACTGTGCTCGCCAAGGCTTTGATGTGGTGCTGCAACCAGCACAAACCACTTACCTAGATATGACCCAAGACTACGCACCTGAAGAACCGGGCGTGGACTGGGCAAACCCACTGCCACTAGAAAAAGCTTACAACTACGAGCCGCTCGCTGAAGTGCCTGCTGACGACCCAATACGTAAGCGCATTTGGGGCATTCAAACAGCATTATGGTGCGAAATCATCAACAACCCATCGCGCATGGACTACATGATTTTCCCTCGCCTAACTGCCATGGCAGAAGCATGTTGGACTGAAAAACAACACCGCGATTGGACCGACTATTTATCACGTTTGAAAGGTCACCTTCCTCTGCTCGACTTGCAGGGAGTGAATTACCGTAAACCGTGGAAGTAATACCAAGCTAGATGCCAACGTATCACGCTTAAACAGTTTTTAAATTTTTGGCTGCAGGCGCAGCTTCGTAAAAAGGAAAGACACAAATGAAATACGGCTATTTCGATAACGAGAATCGCGAATACGTCATCACTCGCCCTGACGTACCAGCACCATGGACCAACTACCTAGGTACTGAGAAGTTCTGTACGGTTATCTCGCACAACGCGGGTGGCTACTCGTTCTACAACTCTCCAGAATACAACCGTGTTACTAAATTCCGTCCAAATGCGACATTCGATCGCCCAGGACACTACGTTTACTTGCGTGATGATGAGACAGGTGATTACTGGTCAATCTCTTGGCAACCAGTTGCGAAGAGCCTAGACGAAGCAAACTACGAAGTTCGTCACGGCTTGTCTTACTCTAAATTTAAGTGTGAGTACAACGGTATTGAAGCTGAAAAGACGCTATTCGTACCAAAAGGCGAAGACGCTGAAATCTGGGATGTAGTGATTAAAAACACCTCTGACAAACCACGTACGATCAGTGCATTCTCATTTGTTGAGTTCTCATTCAGCCACATTCAATCTGATAACCAAAACCATCAGATGTCTCTGTACTCGGCAGGTACGGCTTACAACGAAGGCGTGATCGAGTACGACCTGTACTACAACACCAACGATTTCGAAGGCTTCTACTACCTAGCTTCAACATTTGCCCCAGATTCATACGACGGCCAACGTGACAGCTTCCTAGGCCTATACCGTGACGAAGCAAACCCGTTAGCGGTAGAACAAGGTAAGTGTTTCAATACAGCGCAAACTTGTTACAACCACTGTGGCTCTTTGCATAAGCAATTTACTATTCAGCCGGGTGAAGAAGTTCGCTTTGCTTACATTCTCGGTATCGGTAAAGGCAACGGAGAGCGTCTGCGTGCTAAGTACCAAGACCTTGCAGAAGTCGACAACGCATTTGCGGGTATCAAAGCACACTGGGATGAGCGTTGTGGCAAGTTCCAAGTGAAATCACCAAACGAAGGTCTAGATACCATGATCAACGCTTGGACGTTATACCAAGCGGAAACGTGTGTGGTGTGGTCTCGCTTTGCTTCATTCATCGAGGTGGGAGGCCGTACTGGTCTTGGTTACCGCGATACAGCGCAAGATGCGATCTCAGTTCCTCACGCTAACCCTGCAATGACGCGTAAACGTATCGTTGACCTACTGCGCGGTCAAGTGAAGGCGGGTTACGGTCTACACCTATTCGATCCAGATTGGTTCGATCCAGAAAAAGCAGACGTTAAACCATCGAAATCACCAACAGTTGTTCCTACTCCATCTGATGAAGACAAGATTCACGGCATCGAAGACACATGTTCTGATGATCACCTATGGCTAGTTCCAACCATCTGTAAGTACGTGATGGAAACCGGTGAGCACAGCTTCTTTGACGAAGTGATCCCTTACGCAGACGGCGGTGATGCAACCGTTTATGACCACATGAAAGCAGCGCTAGACTTCTCGGCTGAATACGTCGGTCAAACCGGTATCTGTAAAGGCCTGCGTGCAGACTGGAATGACTGTCTGAACCTAGGTGGCGGCGAATCTTCAATGGTGTCGTTCCTACATTTCTGGGCACTGCAGGAGTTCATCGACCTAGCGAAATACCTAGGCAAAGAAGCCGACGTTGAAAAATACACAGTGATGGCAGCAAACGTTCGTGAAGCGTGTGAAACTCACCTTTGGGATGACGAAGGCGGTTGGTACATCCGTGGTCTGACGAAAAATGGCGACAAGATCGGTACTGCGCAACAAAAAGAAGGTCGTGTACACCTAGAGTCAAACACACTTGCGGTACTTTCTGGTGCGGTATCTCAAGAGCGCGGCGAAAAAGCGATGGACGCTGTCGATGAGAACCTATTCTCTGAATACGGCCTCCACCTAAACTCACCATCTTTTGCAACACCGAATGATGATATCGGCTTCGTAACTCGTGTTTACCAAGGCGTAAAAGAGAACGGTGCGATATTCTCGCATCCAAACCCATGGGCTTGGGTAGCTGAAGCGAAACTGGGTCGTGGTGATCGTGCAATGAAGTTCTACGATGCGCTAAACCCATACAACCAGAACGACATCATCGAAAAACGTATTGCAGAACCATACTCATACGTTCAGTTCATCATGGGTCGAGACCACCAAGACCACGGTCGTGCAAACCACCCATGGTTAACAGGTACGTCAGGCTGGGCTTACTTCGCTGTTACCAACTTTATCCTTGGTGTGCGTACAGGCTTCGATGGCCTAACTATCGATCCATGTATCCCAACGAACTGGCCTGGTTTCGAAGTGACTCGTCAATGGCTAGGTGCAACGTACAACATCAAAGTAGTTAACCCAGACTCAGTAAGCAAAGGCGTTAAGTCGATTACTGTGAACGGTGAAGCAGTGAATGGTGCCTCTGTCCCAGTTCAAGCGGAAGGTTCAGTAAACGAAGTTATCGTTACTCTAGGTTAATCATCTTTTGGAGGAGTCCTTCTCCCCTTTTGATTTATCCGGTGCATTTATGTTTTACAAGTGCATCGGTTCGCTAGCAAAGATTTAAGAGGCGGTGGGATGCCGCTCTTATCGAGGATCGAATCATGATCAAATTTGGTACAGGCGGTTGGCGTGCATTTATCGGTGAGGAGTTCACTAAAGATAACGTACGCTTGGTTGCCCAAGCAGTTGCAAACATCACGAATAACGAATCGGTTGCTGATCGCGGTTTTGTGATTGGCTATGACCGTCGTTTTCTTTCCGATAAAGCAGGTCGTTGGTTCGCTGAAGTTCTAGCAGCAAACGGCATTGTGGTCAGCTTTATCGACAAATTTGTCCCAACACCTATCGTAATGTTTAAAGCGAAAGAAATGGGCTGCGCATACTCGGCATGTATTACCGCATCACACAACCCTGCCGATTACAACGGCATTAAAGTCTTCATTGAAGGCGGTCGTGACGCAGATGAAATCATCACCCAAAAAATCGAATCACAAATAGACGCGCTCACTGCGCAAGATGTAAAAAGCGTCGACTTTGAACAAGCGGTTGAAGATAAGCTGATTGAAATCATCAATCCGATGAACGAATTCGTTGACTCAATCATCGACTTTATCGACATCGAAGCGATCAAGAAGGCGAATTTACGTGTTTTGATCGACCCAATGTTTGGTGTCGCGAAAAACGCACTGCAAACCGTATTAATCAACGGCCGCTGTGACGTTGATGTGATTAACGATGGCAAAAACCCAGATTTCGGTGGGTTAATGCCTTCGCCAAGCGCTGCAACACTCTACCGTTTGATGCACCTAGTGAAAGAGCAAGGTTACGATATTGGCATCGGTACTGATGGCGATGCGGACCGTCTTGGTATTATCGACGAAAAAGGTAACTTCATTCATCCAAATGAAGTGCTACTGCTGCTTTACTACTACCTACTTGAATACAAAGGCTGGAAAGGCTCCGTGGTACGTAACATCGCAACCACCCACCTTCTCGATAAAGTCGCCGAAGATCATGGCGAGAAATGCTTTGAGGTTCCTGTAGGCTTTAAGCACATCAGTTCCCAAATGGAAGCGGATGACTCACTGATTGGCGGGGAAAGCTCTGGTGGCCTAACCATTCGCGGCCACATCAAAGGTAAAGACGGCGTATTCGCATCAAGCCTATTGGTAGAAATGATTTCAGTAACCGGCAAGAAGCTGTCTGAGTTACTGGATGAAATCTACGGCAAGTACGGCTATGCCTACATGGCAGAAGGCGATTGCAAGTTCAAACCAGCGCAAAAAGACGTACTGTTCAACAAGATTTATGTTGAAAAGCAGTTGCCTGAGTTTGAGTTTGAAATCGAAAAAGTCAGCTACGAAGATGGTGCGAAAGTCTACTTCAAAAACGGCGGTTGGATCATCGCTCGCTTCTCTGGTACTGAGCCACTGCTACGAATTTTTGCAGAGATGCAAGATAAGGACACTGCGGAACGTGTTCTTCAACAGTTTAAAGACTTCTTGTCTTTATAACTGAACCTTGTGCCCGCTTCGAGCACTATGATGAGAGTCGACGCTGTCTGAAAAGGCGCTCATCAACAGGAGAAGAGCACTTGCCCGGCCCCACT
Source organism: Vibrio sp. OY15 (assembly GCF_000742455.1). Classification (NCBI taxonomy): domain Bacteria; kingdom Pseudomonadati; phylum Pseudomonadota; class Gammaproteobacteria; order Vibrionales; family Vibrionaceae; genus Vibrio; species Vibrio sp. OY15. Next base: position 218,419 of record NZ_JPIL01000003.1, read on the forward strand.
GCCGGGCTTTTTTATTGTATGTTGGAAAGTCGTAAACGAGATAGCAAAGATACTCAGGAGCGTTAAGCAAATGCCAGGACGCCTTGCGTTTCAATTTTTACCGCGACGGACTCACCTATATTTAATGCTTGCGAAGCTGTAGCTAACAAACGATCACCATTTGCGTTAATCACATAACGGCAGTGATCACCCATAAAATGCTGTTCCAATACGGTTACCGAACTATCTTCATCGGATTGAATTTGCACATGCTGCGGTCTTAGCAGTAAAGAGCACTCCGCCTGTACTGGAATATCTTGTTGAGCCGTGGCTTCAACCACGCCCAAGTGGGTTTCATATTCTGAATTCGAAACTCGTTTAGCAGCAAGGTAACTGCCACCACCTAAGAAATCAGCGACAAATTTACTTGAAGGTTGGTAGTAAAGCTCAGATGCTGTGCCATATTGCTCGATGACTCCATTGTTCATCACTGCCATTTTATCGGCGAAAGCAAAAGCCTCTTCACGGCTATGCGTAACAAAAATGGCAGTCACACCTTGGGCCTTAAAAATCTTACGGATCTCACTTATCAACTCATGGCGAACTTGCGTATCAATATTAGAAAACGGTTCATCCAGTAACAGTAAGTCTGGGCTGTAAGCTAATGAGCGAGCAATCGCAACACGCTGCTGCTGTCCACCAGACAATTGGTGAGGATAACGATCGCCATAACCTTGAAGATGCACGAGTTCTAACATCTCTTGAACTTTTGCATTTTTCTCTTTTGTCGAGCACTGCTTTAAGCCAAAGGCAATGTTTTGCTCCACCGTCAAGTGAGGAAAAAGTGCGTAATCTTGGAAAATCATCCCTATATTACGCTGTTCTGGCGGCAACCAGTTTTCCCCATCATCAATTGTGACGCAATTTAGACTCATTTCGCCTGACGTTAACGGCAATAATCCCGCAACGGCCTTTAATAGTGTTGTTTTCCCACAGCCACTAGCTCCTAGCAAACAGACAATCTGCCCTTGTTCTACCTCAAGAGACAATGATTCGAGTACGGTTTGATCGTCATATTGGCACGTTAGGTTTTTAATTGATAATGCACAGCTCATCAGTGATTTTGCTCCAGTGAACGGTTAACAACAACAAGCGGGATCAACCCAACAAGAACCAACAGAACCGCTGGCAAAGCGGCCAATTCTAAATGCTCATCCGAGGCGAAGTTATAAACGTATGTGGCTAGTGTTTCAAAGTTAAACGGACGAAGTAACAAAGCCGCATTGAGCTCTTTCATTGACTCGATAAACACTAATAAAGCCGCAATCAGTGCACCGCGCTTAACCAGCGGAAAGTGCACGCGCCACAGCATGGCATTGGGCTTACAACCCATAGTGCGCGATGCCATATCTAACGACGGAGAAATTTTATTTAAATTACTCTCGATACTACCAATCGCTACCGCGGAAAAGCGCACAACCATGGCAAATACTAGTGCGAACATGGAACCAGAAAAGATAAGTCCCGGCCTTCCCCACTCCATGGCTTTAGCAACGTCGTTGACACGATGATCCATAAACAGCACAGCGACCATCACACCGATGGCTAGTACCGTTCCTGGTACTGCATAGCCCATAGAAGAAAGACGCATAAATGCCAAGCTTTCTCGTTTACCATTGACTCGATGGGTAAAGTTAACGATCAGTGCGACAGCAACACCAATAATCGCAGCAATAACAGACACAACTAAGCTGTTCCATGCGTATTCACGAAACTCTGAGGTCCAACTCTGCGCAAAATAAGTGATCGCATAATCAATCAGCTGTAGTAGCGGCAAAATAAACGCGACCGAAACCAAGCCCCAGCACCAAACTAGTGCGGTCCACTTTTTCCAGCCCGTCAACTCGTAACGAAAATCTTCGTGACTGTTAAATTGGCTTTGAAAAAGCTTTTGTTTACGGCGGCTGTATCGTTCGGCACTAAGAAGCAGTACTACAATGACGAGCATCATGGCAGAAATCTTGGCTGCCGCATTAAGATTAGAGTACCCCAACCAAGTATCGTAGACCGCTGTGGTTAACGTATTCACCGCGAAGTAACTTACCGTACCAAAGTCACCAATGGTCTCCATTGCGACCAATGATAAACCCACTGCGATAGAGGGTCTTACTAACGGCATCGAGATGCGCCAAAAACTTTCCCATGGAGAGCACTTGAGCAAACGCGCGCTTTGCAATAAAGAGACATTTTGCTCCATAAACGCAGCCCGGCACAATAAATACACGTAAGGATACAACACCAAAGCTAACACAAAGGTCGCGCCAGGCAACGTACGAATGTCAGGGAACCAATACTCGCCAGGTCCCCATCCGGTTACATCACGCAAAAAGATCTGAATCGGGCCTGCAAAATCAAACCAATCAGTAAAAATATAACCAATGATATAACCTGGCATTGCAAGAGGTAGCACCAATGCCCACTGCAACCATTTTTCGGTCGGCAGTTTACACATGGCCATTATCCAAGCGCTTGGAATACCAAGAATTAAGGACAGCACCATTACGCCAACAGTTAGCGCAACCGTGTTAAAAATATAAGTCGGCATGACCGTTGCCATTAAATGAGCAAACAAATCATCCGTTTCACCAATTGCGGTGTAGAAGATCGCTAAGATCGGCAAAACCAGTAGCAGAGTTATTACCCCACTACTGGTTTTCCATAAAGAGTGTTTATCTTTCATCGCCTAATTACTGCAAGGCTGTATGAAATACAAATGCTGTTGCAAATACATCTCATATCCTTTAATCAAATGGGGGTACTGTTATACCCCCACAAGGAATTAAAGGTCAAATTTCACTTCATCTAATAGCTTAATTGCCGCTTCGTGGTTGGCTGCAATATCGTCTAGAGAAAGCTTGTCTGCTTTAAAGTCACCCCAAGATTCCACAAGCTCAGAACGCTTCACGCCTTCTTTAACTGGGTACTCGTAGTTAACTTCTGCGTACATTTGCTGCGCTTTGTCACCCGTTAGGAATTCCATTAGCTTCACAGCATTGTCTTTGTTTGGAGAGTACTTAGCCATCGCCATACCAGAGATATTCACGTGAGTGCCTGTAGTCTCTTGGTTAGGGAAGTTGATGTAAACTGCATCAGCCCAAGCTTTTTGCTCTTTGTCGTTAACCATTTTACCTAGGTAGTAGCTGTTACCTAGAGAAACATCACATAGGCCTTCTTTGATCGCTTTAACTTGTGCACGATCGTTGCCTTGTGGTTTGCGAGCAAGGTTTGCTTTCACGCCTTCTAACCACTCTTTGGTTTCTGCTTCGCCATTGTGAGCAATCATTGCTGAAACTAGAGAAACGTTGTACGGGTGCTTACCGCTACGAGTACAAATTTTACCTTTGAACTCTGGCTTAGCTAAGTCTGCGTAGTTGAAATCTGCGCCTAGTTTACCTACGCGATCACGTGATGAATAAACGCTACGAGAACGTAGAGTTAGAGCAAACCACTCATTCTCTTTATCTTGGTATTGAGCAGGTACGTTTTCTTCAATGATTTTGCTATCGACTTTCTGAACTAAACCTTTGTTTGTCAGTTCAGCTAGACGGCTGATGTCTGTCGTAAGAATAACGTCAGCAGGGCTGTACTCACCTTCTTGAGCTAGCTTTTCTGCTAAGCCTTTTTTAGCAAATTTTACGTTTACTTTGATACCAGTTTCTTTAGTGAACTCATTGAACATAGGTTCAACTAGGAAAGGTTGACGGTAAGAGTAGACGTTCACTTCTTCAGCAGCCATTGCTGTTGGAGCTAGAGTAGCGCAAGTTAGTGCTGAAAGAGTTAGCAGTTTTTTCATTGTTTAATCCTTTACCATGCTAATGATAACGTTTATCAGTTGCGTTATTATATGTATGTTCAATAAGAAGACAATGACGAATATTAAAAAACCTGCTCATCGGAGCAGGTTTTATTGTGTTAAGTGTGTAACCATTTATTACAAGCTAATGATTATTTCACCGTAACAAACTCTGGGTAAGCACCAACACCACAATCATGCATGTCCATACCTTCCATTTCTTCATCTTCTGTAACGCGAATCCCAACGGTCGCTTTCAAGATTGCCCACACAACTAGGCTAGCACCAAATACCCAAGCAAAGATAACTACGGCACCTAAAAGCTGTGCACCAAACGTTGCATCACCGTTGCTCAGTGGCACTACCATTAGGCCGAAGAAACCACACACACCGTGAACTGAGATAGCACCTACTGGATCGTCAATTTTAAGTTTATCTAGAGCAATGATACTGAATACTACTAGTGCACCCGACACCGCACCAATCGCAACCGCGTACAGTGGTGATGGCGATAGAGGGTCTGCAGTGATGGCAACCAAGCCAGCTAGCGCGCCATTGAGGATCATCGTTAAATCGGCTTTACCCCAAGTAGTTTTACAAACGAATAGCGCCGCAATTGCACCAGCAGCCGCTGCTGCGTTAGTGTTTAGAAAGATCTGACCTACCGCTGTAGCATTCTCAAAATCTGAAACCATCAACTGAGAACCACCGTTAAATCCAAACCAGCCAAACCAAAGGATAAAAGTACCCAACGTTGCCAAAGGCATGTTAGAACCTGGAATCGGATAGATTTCACCATTTTTACCGTACTTACCCTTACGCGCGCCAAGCAGTAACACACCAGCAAGAGCAGCAGAAGCACCTGCCATATGTACGATACCAGACCCCGCAAAGTCACTAAATCCAGCTTCTGCTAGGAAGCCTCCACCCCATGTCCAGTAACCTTCCATTGGATAGATAAACGCAGTTAAAATCGCAGAGAAAATCAAGAAAGACCAAAGCTTCATGCGCTCAGCTACCGCACCAGAAACGACGGACATAGCAGTTGCAACGAAGACAACTTGGAAGAAGAAGTCAGACTCTAAAGAGTGGTCGGCCCCTTCACCTTGAGTACCAATTAGCGTACCAAATGAAGGTAACCAGCCTCCTTCTCCATTATCGACATACATGATGTTATAACCGACAATCAGAAACATCGTGCATGCGATGGCGTACAAACAGATGTTCTTCGTAAGAATTTCTGTTGTGTTTTTAGAGCGCACAAGGCCAGCCTCTAGCATCGCAAAGCCTGCTGCCATCCACATTACCAACGCACCGGAAATGAGGAAGAAAAAGGTGTCAAGTGCGTAACGTAACTCGGTTACTGTTGTTGTTAATTCCATAATAAGTATCTCCAATCCTTTGAATTCTTAAAGTGCTTCTGCGTCCATTTCGCCAGTTCGGATACGCACCGCTTGGTTCAGATCGTAAACAAAAATTTTACCGTCGCCGATTTTTCCGGTTTGCGCAGCTTTTGTAATTGCTTCAACAACGCGATCTACATTGTCTGCGTGAGTCGCGATTTCAATTTTCACCTTTGGTAGAAAATCGACTTGATACTCTGCACCGCGATACAATTCCGTGTGACCTTTTTGACGACCGAACCCTTTAACTTCTGATACTGTCATCCCTTCGATACCGACATCAGCCAATGCTTCTCGTACATCGTCTAATTTAAACGGCTTAATAATGGCATTGATTATTTTCATTGAGTTATCTCCGAAGCTTTCATCCTGAAACACTTCTTATAATCCAATCTACGTGCCAAGTTTTTAAGTTATTGAATAATAAAAACTAACCTCAATTTACATATCTATAAACAAAAAGGGCGCACCATATCGGTGCGCCCTTTTCACAAATTTAAAGCAACGGCAGAGAAGTTACCCAAAACTGTGCATTAAATGTTCAAAAAGTCTTTCCACTGTTCGATAAGTGCCATGAAATCCTCTATCCCACAACTTGCTGTACTTTCTGCATTGTAGAAGTCGAACTCACTTTCCATCTCGACATCATATTCATGGGCTAATGCGTTTTCTTGTACAAGAACTTCGTCGCCCTGAATCATCAAGCTAATTTCCGTGCCTGTAAGGTTATGCTCCTGAGAAGGCGCTGAAAATGACCGCTCAATTAGCTTTTCAACCTGTGCAATCTTCATCGGATCTTTACCAATTTCTTCTTGCAACCAGCGCCCTACAATCTCATGTCCCATGCTACATTTTACGTAGTACTCGCCCATCAACGTGTTACGAATGAATTCAAATTCCACCGAGATTGCCTATTTCGTATCAATTTGGTGCGAGTATAGCGAATTGCTCCCATAAAAAAAGCACCTCATGTGAGGTGCTTTTGAATTGTGCATTTCTGATTATGCCGGTTCTTGGAAGATCACTTCGTCCGCTTTCTTGGTGTATTGATCCATTTTATGGAAGTTCAAGTAGCGGTACGTATCCGTTGCCGTAGCGTCGATTTGCTTCGCGTATTCTAGGTATTCTTCTTTGGTTGGAATCTTACCTAGGATTGCACCTACTGCAGCTAGCTCAGCTGACGATAGGTAAACATTCGCACCAGTACCCAGACGGTTCGGGAAGTTACGCGTTGAAGTCGACATTACTGTTGATTTATCTGCAACACGCGCTTGGTTACCCATACAAAGTGAACACCCTGGCGTTTCAATACGAACCCCTGCACGTCCGAAGATACCGTAGTAGCCTTCTTCAATCAGTTGGTCTTTATCCATCTTTGTTGGTGGCGCTACCCAAAGGCGCGTCGCTAACTGGCCATTGAACTTATCAAGCAATTTACCTGCTGCGCGGAAGTGACCGATGTTCGTCATACAAGAACCGATGAACACTTCATCAATCGCTGTGCCTTGTACTTCAGACAACAAACGAGCGTCATCTGGGTCATTCGGTGCACATAGTACTGGCTCATTGATTTCAGCCATATCGATTTCAATCACATGTGCGTATTCAGCGTCTTTATCTGCTTGCATCAGCTCAGGGTTTGCTAGCCACTCTTGCATTGCAGTAATACGGCGCTCGATAGTACGGCGATCACCGTAGCCTTCAGAGATCATCCACTTCAGCATCACGATGTTAGAGTTTAAGTACTCTTCGATCGACTCTTGAGACAATTTCACAGTACAACCTGCCGCCGAACGCTCTGCAGATGCATCAGAAAGCTCAAATGCTTGCTCAACCGTTAGCGTTTCTAAGCCTTCAATCTCAAGGATACGGCCAGAAAATTCGTTGATCTTGCCCGCTTTTTCTACCGTTAGTAGACCTTGCTGAATCGCGTAGTAAGGGATGGCATGAACAAGATCACGCAGTGTAATACCCGGTTGCATCTCACCTTTAAAACGAACCAAGATTGACTCTGGCATGTCTAGCGGCATAACGCCTGTCGCAGCTGCAAAGGCAACCAAGCCCGAGCCGGCTGGGAATGAAATACCCAGAGGGAAACGAGTATGTGAGTCACCACCCGTACCGACAGTATCCGGTAGTAGCATACGGTTTAGCCATGAGTGGATAATACCGTCACCAGGACGAAGAGATACACCACCGCGGTTCATAATAAAGTCCGGAAGTGTATGGTGAGTGTTAACGTCTACTGGTTTTGGATAAGCCGATGTGTGACAGAAAGACTGCATGACAAGATCAGCAGAGAAGCCGAGACACGCCAAGTCTTTAAGTTCATCACGAGTCATAGGGCCAGTAGTATCTTGCGAACCTACTGTCGTCATTTTCGGCTCACAGTAGGTTCCAGGACGGATGCCTTCTACGCCACATGCTTTACCAACCATTTTCTGTGCAAGCGTGTAACCCTTGCCAGAATCTGCGATTTCACCTGGTTTGCGGAATACGTCCGAAGGCTCAAGACCTAGCGATTGACGCGCTTTGTCTGTCAAACCACGACCGATGATCAATGGGATACGACCACCAGCACGAACTTCATCAATCAGTACTTCTGTTTTTAGCGAAAACTCAGCTAAAACCTCACCAGTTTCGTGGTTGCAAACTTTACCTTCATATGGGTAAACATCGATAACATCGCCCATGTTGAGCTTAGTTACGTCAACTTCGATTGGTAGTGCGCCAGCATCTTCCATTGTGTTAAAGAAGATAGGGGCAATTTTGCCACCAAGCACATACCCACCAGCTCGTTTGTTTGGAACGTAAGGGATATCATCACCCATAAACCAAAGCACTGAGTTGGTTGCAGATTTACGTGAAGAGCCAGTACCAACAACATCACCAACGTAAACCAATTGATGGCCTTTGTCTTTTAACTCTTCAATTTGCTTGATCGGGCCAATAGTACCCGGTTGATCAGGGTTTATTCCTTCACGCTCGTTTTTAAGCATCGCCAGTGCGTGTACTGGGATATCAGGGCGAGACCAAGCGTCAGGTGCAGGTGAAAGGTCATCCGTGTTCGTTTCACCTGTTACTTTAAATACGGTTAGAGTGACTTTTTCTTCAAGCTTAGGCTTAGAAAGGAACCACTCAGCATCAGCCCATGATTGAAGTACTTTCTGTGCATGCGCATTGCCTGCTTTCGCTTTCTCTTCTACGTCATAGAAAGCATCAAACATCAGCAGCGTATGAGACAGCGCTTTTACTGCGATCTCTGCCAGTGCTTCATCATCCAATAGCTCAACTAGCGGTTCGATGTTGTAACCACCTTGCATAGTGCCTAGCAGTTCAGCCGCTTTTTCACGACTCACTAATGGTGATTTAACTTCACCTTTTGCTACTGCTGTTAGGAAACCCGCTTTTACATAAGCAGCTTCATCAACACCTGGAGGGATACGGTTTTCAAGTAGGTCAAGAATGACTTCTTCTTCACCTTGCGGGGGATTTTTCAGAAGTTCTACAAGTCCAGCAACTTGTTCTGCGTCTAGCGGTTTAGGAACAACTCCTTCAGCAGCACGCTCTTCGACGTGTTTACGGTAGGCTTCAAGCACGACTTTTTCCTCTCATTGCGGTTCCTCCTCTATTATTACTATTGTTAAAGTAAAGGAGTGAACATCCTTGGAAACTTGGCTCTCCATTGCCCTTGTTTTCATTCAATTATGATTGAGAAACAGCGCCGTAGAGGCCAAACTGTGGGCAAAATAATAGCAAATTTAACCTTAAATTAAAATCTTATCATTTTGACCAACATAGCAACTTACGACTAAAGTTCTGCTAATTTTGACCAAATATGCCAAGTTTTTGCTTTCTCATACCCGATTAATTAAACGATGTTCCTACGATCAAATACACAGCATCCAAATCTTGCTCGGTACGACCGTATGCCAACATTATTGGTCCTATTGGTGAGTCAACACCAAAGAAGATGGAGCCAGCATTGTAAAGCGGCGCTTCGTTTAGTTTCAGATCATTATCAGACCAAACACCGCCATATTCGACCGATGCGCCCAGGTAGACTGGAGCTTCAAACAATCCGAAATCATTATCAAACCACTTATATCGGTACACCAAACTGCTGAAAAATAAGTTCTGTCCGATCAGGCTATTTCTTGGGATTCCCGATAGGCTTAAGAAGCCGCCCAACTCTCTGGGATCAAGCGGTAAAGATGAGTTTTTACTCTCTACAAAACTATATTCAGCATGTCCGACTAAAGTATGACGCTGATGACTCACTGCACCTTTAAATCGTGCAGAGATTTCATAAACGGTATCTTCAATAATTTTGTCAGTTTCTAAAAGGCTAACGCCTTGAGGACTTTGATCATGAGACACTAAATATTCGAGATCGACTAAAAGCCCACGAGTCGGAAATGCGAAATCATCAAGTGTATCTAGGCGATAATTGGCAAACAGGCCACGACGTTCAAAATCCAATTTACCAGCAGAAGCCAAAGTAGAAAGCTCAATATCTCCGGTTGAGTAGCGAGCGCCAAATCGAAGTTCTTGCCACAATGTGGGTTGGATACCTATCGCTAACTCTGTTGTAAAATCATCGTAAGTGACCGGAAAAAAGTCATTTACTGACTCTAAATCTGGTGCTTGAGGCTCTGTTAAAGGTAAGTTTCGGCTCTCACTACCATAGGAAATTCGCCCCGATACAAAAAGTTCTTGGCTAGATAAAACAGGGGAATACAACTCAGCTTCAATCAGCTTATCCGTGCCCATTTCTACGTTGAACGCCAACTCCGCGCCATGAGAGTTTAAATTGGTAAAGTTGGTCGATATTCCTATGCCGTACTGGCTATCTGTATCGAAGTCATCTTCAAGAAAAAATCGGAAGTTGAGATAATTAGGCCCCCACGACTTCTCGTTAACATCAAAAACCAACAATGTCTCACCATCCACCTCTTCAAAGTGATAAGTGATGAGCTCGAACCTATCTAACGCGTAGAGGTTTTCAACGGCTTTCTCAATTTCGGCCGTTGAAATACGACGTCCGGTTTCTAGTTCAATACGATTCGTCAATAGCACATCGCTGTAGTGCGTGTTATTTACAATCACAATATCATCAACCACACGCTGATCGCCATAAATCAAAGTTTTACGAACTTCTTGTTTGCGATCGATGTATTTTTGATAGTCCGCGTTGGACAAGCGTAACTCTTTCAGCTTGTCTTTTAATTGCTTGGTAATATCGTACCCAGCTTGAAAAGCCCAAGGCATTTTGTCGAACTCGACGGTTTCCATGGTGCCCACATTGGGACGAATATAGATATCTTGAGGTTCAAGCTCGTCCACTTGCTGTTGTGTACTACGACGAACGAGATAGTTAGAGAGTTGGTCCGCGACAGTAAACAGCCCCGTAAATTCATCTTCGGTTTTGTAGTCGGTGCTAATATCGACGGCAATAACGACATCAGCCCCCATGGCGCGAGCCACATCGACAGGCATGTTATTGACGACACCGCCATCGACAAGCATATGGCCATTGAGCTTATAGGGAGGAAGCGCTCCTGGTACAGACATGCTAGCCATCATGGCGTCCACAAGGTAACCATTGCCCAGTACGACTTCTTCTAGGGCAAGAATATCTGTCGCAACAGAACGATAAGGAATGGCAAGCTCATCAAAAGAATCGAATCGCCCTAAGTTCCCTGTAGTCTCACGCAATACTCGCAACATGTTCTGGCCTTGCACCACACCCGTTGGTGCTCGTACCTCACCGAACCTTAAGCCGAGATCGGTATTAATTTGATAGCGGTCTTCATACTCTTTGTCACGAACTCGACGTTGGCTACGGTCAACACGATCTCGATAACCGCTGCCCCAATCGACGGTGTAGATAAAACTCTCAATTTCATCAGCACTCATCCCCGTGGCATAGAGCCCACCCACATAGGCGCCCATACTGGTACCGGTCACAATATCGACAGGGATCTGCATTTCTTCCAATGCTTTTAAAACCCCAATGTGTGCCGCCCCTTTCGCTCCGCCACCAGCTAGCACAACCGCCACCTTTGGTCGAGGTTCCAAGTCATCCGTTTTTGTTAGAGAGTTTGCGAGGGAAACAGAAGGAGTGATCATCAAAAAGGTACTAACCCAAAGCGCAAAGTTGCGAACCGATGGGCTTGATAACAGCTTTTTGAACATTCACTTCTTCCTTTATTGAATATCTGATCAAGTAGGGCGTGCTAGCAGTACTGTACTAACACGCCCTAATATGTACTAAGAATTAATCAGATAAACAAGCTAATGTTGTTGATTTGGCGATGCTACCAATCAAATATGCTATTTAACCAGTTTGATTTCTTCTCACACTGTTGCTTTATCTGACCGGTTTTATCCCAAACCGGCAGTTTGTAATCACTACGGCAGTTCATTTCTAAACCTCCATCAGATGTAGGCTTGAACCCTAATGTGGTGATTTCTCTTGGCCATGGGAGCTCTAAGCGCTCAGGAATACGCTGCTTCAAGTACTCTGCGTACACTCGTAATGCACCACTCGACCCCGTTAGATTCACGGGTTTATTATCGTCGCGGCCTAGCCAAATTGTCGTCACCTCACGACCATCAACACCGACAAACCAACTATCGCGGTTATCATTACTGGTACCCGTTTTTCCTGCCAATGCAGCCCAACCAAACTGGCTTTGTAAGAAGCGGCCAGTGCCTTGAGCAACCCCTTGTTTCATCGCGTAGGTCGTTAGCCATGCTGCTTGTTCATCCACGGCTCTTGATGAACGAGGCAAGGATTGATACAGCACATTACCTTCCATATCCATGACTGAGCGCAGAGCGGTCAGTTTTGCACGCTTACCTGAATTCGTCAGAGTCTGATACATCTGTGCGACTTCGAATGGCGTCAAAGAAAACGAACCCAAAAACATCGAAGGCACTGGGCGAATTTCGTCTTTGTTCACGCCCAAACGCTCTAAAGTATTGGAGACTTCAGGAATGCCAAGTGCCATACCTAAGCGCACGGTTGGTACGTTAAGTGATTTCGCTAAAGCAATGTAAAGTGGCACATCACCACGATATTTTCTATCGTAGTTGCGCGGCGTCCACACGTTACCTTTACTGCTCTTCAGACTTAACGGCGTGTCGTGTAGCGTCGTGCCTAGGTTGTATTTATCCGGTTGTTCTAGAGCCGTTAAGTAAATCGCTGGTTTCACTAAAGAACCAATCGGACGACTGGCATTGAGCGCGCGGTTAAAGCCTTCATAACCGACACGTTTACCACCAACCATCGCACGGATTTCACCACTATGGCGATCAACGGCCACAGCAGCGGCTTCTAACTCTTTACCACCCCGTTTAGCTAGTTCTGGGATCTTTTTCGCGATAGCTTGTTCCATTTTGCTTTGCGATACTGGGTCCAGAGACGTAAATACGCGCAGTCCGGTCTCTGCTTTAAATCGCTCCCCAACTTTTTCTTTTAATTCAATGCTCAATTGTTGGAAATAAGCTGGCTGACGGCTCGCAATACGTGGCTTGCTTTGCGTATCGAGTGGACGACTTACAGCTTGTTCATACTGCTCTGAAGTCAACATGTTTTGCTGCATTAACAGGCGCAGAACGAGATCACGACGCTCTTTCGTTCTCTCAGGGTAACGAATTGGGTTGTAGTAAGACGGTCCTTTTACCATCCCAACTAACATCGCCAGTTGATCGATTCGCAACTCCTGAATTGGCTGCCCAAAATAGTAACGCGACGCCAAGCCAAACCCGTGGATCGCTTCACCTCCACTTTGACCTAGGTACACTTCGTTTAGGTAGGCTTCTAAGATACGATCTTTGCTGTAACGGTAATCCAAGATTAGCGCGATATACGCTTCTCGAACTTTACGCCACAGTGTTTTATCACGAGTCAAAAACAGGTTTTTTGCCAATTGCTGAGTCAGCGTACTACCACCTTGAACAGTACGACCCGCCTTAATGTTCGCAACCAATGCACGTGCAATCGCGAGCGGTGACACCCCGTCATGTTGATAAAAATCCCGGTCTTCGGTCGCAAGCAGTGCATCCACCAAAATTTCAGGGAACTGATCACGACGTAAGAAAAGGCGCTGTTCATCACGGTCTTTCTCCAGCATGCCCAACATCTTCGGTTCTAGGCGCAAGTAACCAAGGTCTCCTCGAGATTCTAAAGACTGAATACGTTGCAAACCGGAATCAGAGAAATGCAGCATAATGTGACGATCTGGCTCGGGACCATCGGCAAACTCGAATGGACGACGAATCAATTCAATCCGAGTGGAAGAAGAGGAATATTCGCCTGGGTAACGAGGTTGACTCACTTTACGGTAATTCAACACATCTAGCTCGTTGCGCAGTTCTTGGATGGTGATATTCTCACCAGGGCTTAGATTCAAGATACGGGCATAAACCACCGTTGGCAGCTCAAACAGCTGGCCTTCAAAGCGTTCTTTCACCACACTATCTAAGTAAATCCCAACAAACAGCAAAACAGCGGCAAGTGCAACGCCAGCTTTCCAGCTAAACGACCACAGAACTTTCAACCACGAACGTTTCTCGTTAGTCGGCTTTTTACTCGGCGTACGTCGAGTCTGTTTTGCGGCTCCTTTATTGGTTGTACTTTTCTTCGCTGGCGCTTTTTTCGCGCTAGGCTTCTTGCTGTCAGTCATTATTCAATTGTCTTTTTGTTTTCGTTGTTGCTACATGATTGGCAGGATCATCTGGCCAAACGTGTTTTGGGTAGCGCCCTTTCATCTCTTTTTGAACGTCTTTGTAGCTTCCGTTCCAGAAAGCCGCCAAGTCCGACGTTACTTGCAATGGACGTTGTGCCGGTGAAAGCAGTTCAAGCACCAAACGCTTGCGGCCAAGAGCCACCGTTGGGGAACCACTCTCCCCAAATACTTCTTGCATACGCACCGATAATATCGGCTCGTGGCCATATTGGTAACGGATACGCTTCTTTGAACCTGTGGGTAGTTGGTAATGCTCAGGTAACCATTCATCCAGTTGTTGATTGAGAGGCCAACCTAATCGAGCATTAAGCGCTTCGACCAAGTTTATCTTGCTCAGGTCTTTAACCGAGCTGACAGACGTCATGTATGGTTCTAACCACTCCTCTAATGAATCCAGCAAACTGGCTTCATCAAACACTGGCCATGACTGCTCAGGTAACCATTCCACCGCACAACGAATCCGAGCCAACAAGCTCTCCGCTGCCGGTGTCCAGTTTAGACTCTGTAAGCCCTGGCGGCGGACATACGTGAGTAAAGCTTGTGTCATTTTTTCTTTGCCCGGGCTTGGCAACGGCTCGCGTTCAACGACCAGCAGACCGAGTTTTGTTTGTCGCTCAGCTATTAGACGGCCTCTTTTTTCATCCCAGTCCACTACTTCTTCAGACGAAAATAGCGTATCAAAGGTCGTTCGCAATATATTGACATCCAATTCACATGCCGAATGAATTTGACTTGAATTAGAATGAGAACGCATTAAGTCAACGGCAACCAAATACTCACAGCCACCTAGCATGTCTTCCTGATGACATTCTGCACCATGACCATTAGCCAAAGTAAATCGCCCAAATTGATTTGTGCGCTGCTGCGCAATGCGATCTGGAAATGCCAAACTTAACACCAGCGGTAATGCATCTTCATCCACGCCTTTCAGGTCAAATACCGTATCCAATTTGTACGCCAGAGATTGAGCACGCTTGAACAACATCGACTTTTTTGGATGAGTACCAACAAGCCAACGATGCAAGCTATGAGCGATATTGGTAACATTTCTCTCTGGCTCTTCAATCAGTGCGACCGCCGCCAAAGCAGCATTTAACATATTATCACTGTAAGATAGCGCTTTAATTAGCATCGCAGCCGCACGAGGCTCAACGCCTAGTTCATGCGCCTGTTTTCCTTCGGACGTTAATTGCCCTTTTTCCGTCAGTAGTCCCAATGACACCAATAGCTGCTTCGCTTGTTCCAATGACGCATTAGCGGGAACATCAAGCCACTTTAGATCGTGGATATCACCCGTTCCCCAAAAGGCAAGCTCCATAACTAAACTAGCCAAATCGGAATGCAAAATTTCGGGTAGGGGAACCAGCGGTTGCTGCTTGAACTGGCTTTCAGAATAAAGACGAACACAAATGCCCTCTTCTATTCGTCCCGCTCGTCCTGCACGCTGAATCGCTGAAGACTGTGCAATGCGTGTTTGCTCTAAGCGTGTTAAACCGTTTTTCAAATCAAAGCGGGCAATACGCTCTAACCCAGAATCAACGACGAGGCGAATGCCTTCAATCGTTAGTGAAGTTTCTGCAATGTTGGTCGCTAGAACGACTTTACGCTTACCTTGTTCTGCTGGCGTAATCGCTTTTTGTTGATCTGCAAAGCTCAGTTGAGCATAAAGTGGGCATACGTCGATATCATCCGCTAAATGAGACAACCGCTCTTCAATTTGTTTTATGGCACCAACACCCGGTAGGAAAGCTAACAAAGATCCAGACTCTTTGTTCATAAGACTTTCTATTGTTTTTGCCATACTCGTAGGTAAATGCTCGTTCACACCTAACGGCTGGTAGCGCATTGCCACATCAAAGCTGCGCCCTTCAGATTCAATGTAACTGGCTTCTGGCAACAACGATTGTAATGCTTGTTGGTCAAGCGTTGCCGACATTACCACCAGCTTGAGATCGTCTCGCAATGCCTCTTGAACTTCTAAACTGAATGCCAAAGCGGTATCGGCATGAATGCTGCGTTCATGAAACTCATCAAAGATCAGTAGATCAACCCCATCCAACTCCGGGTCTGTTTGGATCATCCGAGTCATAATCCCTTCGGTTACGATCTCCAGCTGCGTTGCTGAGCTTACCTTTGCCTCACCACGGACTCGATAACCCACGCGTTGACCTACTTGCTCTCCCAATTGCTCAGCAAGATAACGGGCAATGTTACGCACCGCGAGTCGTCTTGGCTCAAGCATGATAATTTTTCCAGCAACCGAATGATTTAAGAGTAACTGCAAAGGGAAGTAAGTCGACTTACCGGCACCAGGCGCCGCTTTTAAGATCACTTGATGTTGATTTTTGACCGCCGTCAGCAACTCAGGCATCACGGCTTCAATCGGCAATTGTGACAAAGGAAATACCTTATGGTGTAATGGTGGCAACATTGTACATAAAAAATTTTTTGTCTAAATAAGCAAATGCATTTCACACCCGCTTTAGAGTCCGCCACTCTACTCAAACGCTATAAACGCTTTCTTGCCGATATCGAGCTCGATACTGGTGAAATCCGTACAATCCACTGCGCAAATACAGGTGCAATGACGGGTTGTGCAACGCCCGGAAACAAAGTTTGGTTTTCTACTTCCGACAACCCGAAACGAAAATACCCCAATAGTTGGGAGTTGAGTGAAACCGAACAAGGCCACCGTATTTGTATCAATACCGCGCGCGCCAATCAATTAGCCGTAGAGGCTATTGAAAATAATGTCATTTCAGAGCTTTGTGGTTATGACACACTTCAAACTGAGGTGAAATACGGCAATGAAAATAGCCGAATTGATATCTTGCTCAGCGCAGACGACAAGCCAAAGTGCTATATAGAAGTGAAAAGCGTCACTCTTCTTGATGAGACCGACTCTACTGGACAAGGATACTTCCCAGATGCGGTCACGACTCGGGGACAAAAACACCTGAGAGAGCTCACAGAAATGGCACAAAATGGAAGTAGAGCCATACTTTTATTCACTGTTTTACATTCAGGTATTGAAAAAGTATCCGCGGCGCACCATATAGACGCGAAATATTCACTATTACTCAAACAAGCACAAGACGCTGGAGTGGAAGTTCTCTGCTACAAAGCTGAACTGAGCGATACTGGAATGAAGCTGATTTCCGCTATTGATTTTATCAATTAAGAGAAAAAATGATGTCGTCTTCACATTGACGATAACTTTGCGATTCAGTATTTGCTTGCACCGCCTCTTTTTGCTATAGATACCCGCCTTAAATTGACTGCGTAGCAG
This sequence comes from Vibrio sp. OY15, assembly GCF_000742455.1. Classification (NCBI taxonomy): domain Bacteria; kingdom Pseudomonadati; phylum Pseudomonadota; class Gammaproteobacteria; order Vibrionales; family Vibrionaceae; genus Vibrio; species Vibrio sp. OY15. The sequence continues at coordinate 235,699 of NZ_JPIL01000003.1, forward strand.
TTGACTAGGTGTAAGTAGGAGATGCTGTATGCCAGAATCAAAGAAGAAAACGATAGGCATCCTAGCCATTGCCGGCGTGGAGCCATATCAGGAAAAACCTGGTGAAGAGTACATGTCACCAGAGCAGGTTGAACACTTTACGAAAATCTTAACAGCTTGGCGCGACCAGCTAAGAGCTGAAGTGGATCGTACTGTTCACCACATGCAGGACGAAGCAGCAAACTTCCCAGATCCAGTTGACCGCGCCTCTCAAGAGGAAGAGTTCAGCCTAGAACTGCGTAACCGTGACCGCGAACGCCGTTTGATCAAGAAGATTGAAAAGACTTTGGATAAAATCAAAGAAGACGATTTTGGCTTCTGTGAGTCTTGTGGCGTAGAGATTGGCGTTCGCCGTCTTGAAGCACGTCCAACCGCTGACCTTTGTATTGACTGTAAAACACTTGCAGAAATCAAAGAGAAGCAAATGCAAGGTTAATCACCCAGCATTATGATTGTTGAAGGGAGCTCAGGCTCCCTTTTTGTTTTGGCTATCTTCGCACCCTATTTGTTTACTAAATTCGAGATACACGCATGACACGCTATGTAGGTCGATTCGCCCCATCTCCTTCTGGTCCACTGCATTTTGGTTCACTGATTGCCGCTCTTGGCAGTTATTTTCAAGCGAAAGCACAAAACGGAGCTTGGTTAGTACGTATTGAGGACTTAGACCCACCAAGAGAAATGCCAGGTGCAGCGCAACTTATCCTAGAGGCACTCAAGGCCTATCAGCTGCATTGGGATGGAGAAGTGGTATACCAGAGCGAACGTCACGACCTTTACCAAGCTCAAATAAACAAATGGCTCGAAAATGGGGAAGCCTATTATTGCCAATGTACTCGTAAGCAAATTAAAGAGCATGGCGGTTTTTATCCTGGCACTTGCCGCGATAAAAACTTGAAAGACGGCGCGATTCGCCTAAAAATGACCAAGCCTGTCGCTCATTTCCTCGACCAAAAGCGGGGAACCATTACTATTCCAGAGCAACTCGTTAATGAAGATTTCATTATTAAACGTCGAGATGGATTATTTGCTTATAATCTTGCGGTAGTATTGGACGACATCGACCAAGGCGTCACAGAAGTCGTGCGAGGTGCAGACTTAATCGAGCCGACAGGGCGTCAAATTAGCCTGTACCAAATACTTGGTCAGCCTGAAGTTAGCTACTTGCATTTACCATTGGCGATGGACAACAACGGCAATAAATTGTCGAAACAAAATCACGCGACGGCTATTGATATAGATACACCAAAACCTACTCTATTGCGCGCCATGACATTTTTAGGTTTCGAGATACCTGAAACCGTAAGGGCGGCCAACATAGAAGATATTCTTCGTTGGGGCTGCGAAAACTGGCGCTTGGAACAGCTTCCAGCAGAGATCGAGATCACACCGTGATTCTCAAATGGCATTGTGTAGGCTATCATTAGCCGCAAATTAGGCCCTAGAGGCGTATAAAACTAACCAAAGCAAGATTGGATTAAACCCAGTTATTGCCAGATGCACATGAATACAAACGACTATACACCAAGCGAACCTGCCACAATTCCAGAGCTCGCTCTCAATGTAATAACTCGTGAAGAGCACAACATTTCGCGTAAGCAGATCAGTGATAATGCGCTGAAGGTACTGTACCGCCTAAATGGTGCTGGTTTCGATGCTTTTCTTGTGGGTGGCGGGGTTCGAGACTTACTGCTTGGACAAAAACCAAAAGATTTTGACATTGCGACCAACGCAACGCCGGAACAGATCAAACAGCTATTTCGTAACTGCCGTTTGATTGGTCGCCGCTTCCGCTTGGCTCATATTATGTTTGGCCGAGACATCATTGAGGTTGCGACATTCCGTGGTCACCACCAAGAGCAAAAGAATAAGAGCATTTCTCAGCAATCAAAAGAGGGTATGCTGCTGCGTGACAACGTCTACGGCACCATCGATGAAGATGCTGAGCGCCGTGATTTCACGATTAACTCGATGTACTACAACATCGCAGATTACTCGATTCACGACTACGCACGTGGTATTGAAGATTTAGAAGATCGCCTAATTCGACTGATTGGTGATCCAGAAACACGCTACCGTGAAGACCCTGTGCGCATGCTGCGTGCGGTTCGTTTCGCGGTAAAACTAGACTTTGATATTGAAGAAGACACCGCAGCGCCAATCGAACACATGGCACCGTTGCTCGGTGACATTCCGTCAGCGCGTCTTTTTGAAGAGTCACTCAAATTATTGCAATCCGGTCATGGCTTAGAAACCTACCACCTACTGCGTGAGTACAACCTATTCCAGCAACTATTCCCGACGATTGCAGCGCACTTTACAGAAGATTACTCCTCTCACACTGAGCAGATGTTGGATCTTGTCCTAGATTCTACCGACATGCGCATCGAAGATGGGAAACGCATCAATCCAGCATTTATGTTTGCTGCAATGCTGTGGTACCCACTGTGTGCGAAAGCCGATGAACTGATGGAAGAGCGCAACTTAGGCCATTACGACGCCATTATGGAAGCGAGCAACATCATTCTTGACGAGCAAGTTCGCACAATTGCCATTCCAAGACGCCACACCGCAACCATTCGCGAGATTTGGCAGTTACAGCTTCGTCTTCCACGACGTAACGGTAAACGTGCATTCCGTCTTATGGAGCTCAATAAATTTAGAGCTGGCTTTGATTTTCTTGAAATGCGCGGTGAAATTGAAGGTGGTGACACTCAGAAGCTTGCCAAGTGGTGGGAAACTTTTCAAAATGCAGGCCGAGAAATGCGTCAAGCAATGGCTGCCGACTTAGACGGTCAATCACCGAAAACAGGCCAGCGCCGCCGTAAAACTTATCGCAAGAAAAAGAGTAAGCCCAAATCATGATTACAGCGTACATTGCGGTAGGCAGTAACTTGGCGGATCCTGTCAGCCAAGCGAAGCAAGCGATTGAAGCATTAAAAACGCTGCCTAAATCAGAGTTTGTTCAAGCTTCTTCGCTATACAGCAGCACGCCAATGGGGCCACAAAACCAACCGGATTACATCAATGCGGTTGTGTCTATTAACACCAGTTTGACGCCTATTGAATTGCTCAATTGCACACAAGCTATAGAGCAAGAACAAGGGCGTGTCCGTAAAGACGAACGCTGGGGACCAAGAACCTTGGACCTCGACATTGTGCTTTATGGCAATGAGGTGATTAATTCCGAGAGGCTGATCGTTCCTCATTATGGAATGAAAGAGCGTGAATTCGTACTCTACCCTCTTGCGGAAATTGCACCAAGTTTACAACTCCCTGATGGGACCGAGGTCTCTGAACTACTGGAACAAGTAGATAGAAACGGCCTCAGTATCTGGCAGTCATAGCCAACTCCTAGTAAGGATAAAACCATGAAAAAAATGACCATCAACGACCTAATCAAGTGGAAGCAAGAAGGTCGTAAATTTGCTACTTCAACCGCTTATGATGCGAGCTTTGCCCAACTGTTTGAAAGCCAAGAAATGCCAGTACTTCTTGTCGGTGATTCTCTAGGTATGGTTTTGCAAGGTCACAACGATACTCTACCAGTAACGGTCGATGATATCGCTTACCATACTCGTTGCGTACGCGCTGGTAGCCCAAATTGTTTGTTGATGGCAGACATGCCATTCATGAGCTACACCACCCCAGAGCAAGCTTGCGAAAATGCGGCTAAACTGATGCGTGCTGGTGCCAATATGGTAAAAATTGAAGGTGGTGACTGGCTTGTCGACACGGTGAAAATGCTCACTGAACGATCAGTTCCAGTTTGTGCTCATCTTGGTTTAACTCCTCAAGCTGTTAATATTTTTGGTGGTTACAAAATCCAAGGTCGCGATCAAGAAAAAGCAGACCGCATGGTAAAAGACGCATTAGCGCTGCAAGAAGCAGGCGCTCAAATCGTCTTACTAGAATGCGTACCAGCTGAGCTTGCTGAACGTATTACGCAAGTGCTTGACGTTCCTGTTATCGGTATTGGTGCAGGTAACGTAACAGATGGTCAAATTCTCGTAATGCATGATATGTTTGGTATTTCTGCCAACTACATGCCGAAATTCTCCAAAAACTTTCTTGCTGAAACAGGTGATATGCGCAAAGCCGTTACTAAATACATTGAAGATGTAGCCAACGGTGTATTCCCAGACGACGCTCATACCATTGCCTAGAGGATAAATGCATGCAAACTTTTGCGGAAATCTCAGCAGTTCGTGAACACCTTAAAACCTTTAAACGTGAAGGTCGTAAAGTGGCGTTTGTCCCTACCATGGGCAACCTTCACGAAGGCCACTTAACTTTAGTGCGTAAAGCACGCGAATACGCTGATATCGTTGTCGTAAGCATCTTTGTTAATCCGATGCAGTTTGATCGTGCAGACGATTTAAATAATTACCCACGCACGCTAGAGGAAGACTTAAGCAAGTTAACCTCTGAAGGGGTCGATGTGGTATTTACGCCAACACCAGAAGTTATCTACCCTGAAGGTCTGGATAAGCAAACCTTCGTCGATGTCCCTGGCCTATCAACAATTCTCGAAGGCGCGTCTCGACCAGGTCATTTCCGTGGCGTGACGACGATTGTGAATAAGCTGTTTAACATCGTACAACCGGATGTCGCGTGCTTCGGCGAGAAGGACTTCCAACAACTTGCTGTTATCCGCAAGATGGTTGATGACCTAGCAATGGACATTGAAATCATCGGTGTACCAACCGTACGTGAAATGGACGGTTTAGCAATGAGTTCACGCAATGGCTTGCTTACGCTGGACGAGCGTCAACGTGCGCCTGTACTTGCTCGTACAATGCGTTGGATCAGCAGTGCCATTCGCGGTGGCCGCGATGACTACGCATCGATCATCGAAGATGCAAGCGACCAACTTCGAGCTGCAGGTCTGCACCCTGATGAGATCTTCATTCGTGATGCTCGTACATTACAAGTGATCACACCAGAAACGACACAAGCTGTCATTCTGATGTCTGCGTTCCTAGGCAAAGCTCGTCTTATCGATAACCAAACGGTAGATATGGTTGTCGAAGCGAAGGAAGAAGCTGAATCTAACAATACAAACTCAGAGAGCGCAGAGTAAGCTCTGAGTCATAAAAGTAAAAAGGTCGACTCTTAGTCGACCTTTTTTATACTCTACGTATAGACGCAATCTAACCCTTCAGGGCGAGTTTTAAACCGCTTGTGCAGCCACATCCACGCTGGAATATCACGTTTTATCATTTTCTCAAGCTCTTGGTTCAAGATGCTTGCCGCTTTAACCGCATTACGTCTCTCGAAACGCTCGCTAATGTCTTTTCCAATGTACAGCGTGTAATGGTGATTTTTACTCACTGTAACGCCAGATATAACCGCGCACTTTGTTGCATCAATGAGAACACCAGACCCGACGGTACTCGCCGCTTGTTCAACAGCAAAAAACGGCGCAAAAACAGAATGGCTAACGCCATAATCATGGTCGGGCAAATACCAAAGTCGATGACCATTTTTCAGAACTTTGAGCATTGATTTCACGTCTTTTCGGTCAATCATTTGATGTCCAAAACGAGTTCGACCTCGATGTTGAATAAACTCATAAGCAGGATTCGAATTTGGGCGATAAACGCCATAACCTTGGGCAAACTGGCTAAAAATACGAGCGGTTATCTCCAAGTTTAAATGGTGACTGCACACCACCAACACACCACGTCCATTCTTTTCCTCAGCGAGTAAACGATCTTTTCCAACAATAGAGGTTATCCGACGTATCCGCCAATCTGGCCAAAACCAAGCGATACCGGTTTCGATGATCGCCATTCCAGTATATTGAAAGTTTTTTCGTACTACGTCCTTACATTGCCAATCCGTAAAATCAGGGAAACACAGCTGGAGATTACGCAGAGCGATCTTGTGTCGGCGCTTCATTACATGCATCGCAATACAGCCGATGCTTCTACCTAAGATTCGCAATACTACGTATGGCAGTACATTAACAAGAATCGCTAAAGATCCAAATGCCAGCCATACAGACCAATATTTGGGCTTAAGTAACTGATAGGAGAAAGGCGGCAGCGGGACAATATTCATAGGATCACTCATTTATTACAAATGATTGAAACCTACCATGATAAAAACCGAAAAATTGTATGGGTATGTATTGTTATGCACGCGAAAGAGCAGCGTGAATCGCCGCTCTTTGCTTTATGAGAATGGCTTAGCTTCTTAGGCCAATCCCTTTGGTTACTAGATAATGCGCAATGGCATACAGTGCAACAACAAACACTGCAAGTACACTAAATGAAGTGACAATGCCCACATCCGAGACACCTAAAAAGCCGTAGCGAAACGCATTCACCATGTAGACGATTGGGTTGATCTTAGAAACGCCTTGCCAAAATTCAGGCAGAAGACTAATCGAATAAAAGACTCCTCCCAAGTAAGTTAGAGGAGTCAATACAAACGTAGGGATGATCGAAATATCATCAAATGTTTTTGCGTAAACCGCATTGATCAAGCCACCGAGAGCAAATACCACCGACGTCATGAAGACAGTCGCGACAATAATGCCCCAGTGCTCCACTTGCAAATCAACGAACAAAAGTGACACACAAGTAACAATTGCACCGACCAACAAACCTCGAGTAACACCGCCCATCACGTAGCCAGCAATAATCACATAGTTTGGTACCGGGGCCACCAGCAGTTCTTCAATATTCTTCTGTAGCTTTGCACTAAAGAATGAAGACGCAACATTCGAGTATGAGTTGGTGATCACCGACATCATGATCAAACCTGGAACAATGTACTCCATGTAACTAAAGCCGCTCATCTCACCAATTCGAGAGCCAATAAGATTACCGAAAATGATGAAGTACAACGTCATCGTAATGGCTGGCGGCACTAAGGTTTGCACCCAAATACGTGTAAAGCGAGTGACTTCTTTGCTCAGCAAGCTGCGAAATGCCGTCCAATATAAACCGTACATTTAATTACTCCCCTCTCTTACAATGCTGACAAACAACTCTTCAAGTCGGTTGGCTTTGTTACGCATTGAGAGAACTTTAATGCCATGCTCTGTTAACTGACTGAATACCGAATTCAATCCTTGGCTTTTATCTAGTTCTATCTCTAAAGAGCCATCAACAATACTTTGTCGATTAACACCTTCAAGCTCAGGCACCTCGACTTCTGACTCAATATCCAAGATAAATGTCTCGACGCTTAGCTTACCTAGTAACGCCTTCATGGTGGTATTTTCAATCAGCTCACCACGATTAATAATGCCGATATTTCGACACAGCATCTCCGCTTCTTCTAGGTAGTGTGTCGTTAAAATAATCGTAATTCCTTGCTCTTGGTTGATCTCTTTCAGAAACCCCCACATTGAGCGGCGTAGTTCAATATCCACTCCAGCCGTTGGTTCATCTAAAATGAGTAATTGCGGCTCGTGCATCAAAGCTCTTGCGATCATTAAACGACGCTTCATCCCACCGGATAGGTTACGAGCACGCTCTTGGCGTTTTTCCCATAAATCCAATTTTTTCAGGTATTTTTCTGCTCTTTCTTTGGCTAACACTTTAGACACACCGTAATAGCCAGCTTGCTGCATCACAATTTGCTCAACGGTTTCAAACTGGTTGAAGTTGAACTCTTGTGGCACCAAGCCTAAATTCTGCTTGGCCAATTCGAGGTCGGTATCAATGTCATAACCGAAAACTTTCGTCGTTCCGGAGGTTTTATTCACTAAGGAGGAGATGATGCCAATCGTGGTCGATTTTCCTGCACCATTGGGACCCAGAAGCGCGTAGAAGTCACCCTTTTTCACTTGGAGACTTATACCTTTTAACGCCTCAAAGCCACCTGCATACGTCTTGCGCAGTTGTTCAATTTCTAATGCGTACATAAGGTCTTGATTGCCGTTTGTTTGTGATTACTAATACCGACTCATATTTAGCAGCGGTTTACTACAAAATCGCCTTGGGTATCGTATTGGAGGTCCATCAGTTTATCGTTGAATAACGATGATTACAAATAAACCTTTCGATAATATTGGAAATATAACCCTTACCTCGTAAAGGTTATCTCTGAGTAAGACAAAATAGAGCATAAAAAAACGCAACAGGACACTGTTGCGTTTTTAACTGTCAGAATGATTACGCCGTTATGCGCTGATACTGGTCTGCCTCAACATGTGCCACCGCCGCATTCAATGCTTCGTAACGGAATTGGTACATATTTTCATCAGGCACAAGGTCAATCACATGGAATTTCTCTAGCTGTTCTCGTGTTCGCTCATTCGGGCATAATAAATACACGGCACAATTGGCATCGAGAGCATCCTTAATCGCATTCTCTAACGCCAAACCGACGGTCACATCAATCATTGGTACATCCGTAAGATCGAGAATCATCACGTCATAGTCCGAAATACTAGAGTGCTGACGTGAAATGGCTTTAGAAACACTAAAGATCATCGGACCGGAAAGATAAAAGAACAGCACTTTACCATTAGCACGATCCAACAAACCACGCTCGCTGTCAGTCAGCGGCACATCATCTTCATCCGCGTCGCTGATCGCTTTTACTTGTCGCGCCTGCTCTCGGCTCAAACGCTCGATGATGATAATGTTCGAGATAAAGACGCCTAAACCCACCGCAACGATAAGATCAACGAATACTGTAAGCAGCATAACGCCATACATCACCGCCATTCCGGAAAAGCTTACCTTATGTGCCCTCTGAATAAAGCTCCAGTCTAGGATGTTAAAGCCAACATACACCGCAATGCCTGCTAACACAGCCATCGGGATTGGCTCTGTTAGCCCACCAGCAACCAGTACAACCAACGCCAACATTAGTGCGCGAATCACACCAGATAATGGCGAGCGAGCCCCAACTTGGATATTCGTTACCGTCCCCATAGTAGCTCCCGCCCCCGGCAGCGCACCAAACAAGCCAGAGATCATGTTAGCTAACCCTTGACCTCGCAGCTCTTTATCTGAGTCGTGTTCTTTACGAGTTAATGAGTCACCGATAACCGCCGTTAACAAAGTATCAATACAACCTAATGTGCCTAGCACTAATGCATCAATGACCATCTCGACAAACATATCTGTGTCAATATATGGTGCGACGAGAGAAGGTAACCCAGCAGGAATTTCACCGATACGACGAATATCTTCTGTATCAAAGAGAATCACAGACAATAAAGTTACCGCGACCAATGCCACGAGCTGTGCAGGAACGTATTTACGATATTGCTTAGGGAAGAAAAAAAGAATCCCCAAAGTCAGTAGTCCCAAAAACAACTCACTGAACTTAAGGTTAGAAATGGTCTCCGGCAAAGCAGATAACGTTCCGAGTACTCCCCCTGAAGGCGCAGCATGCCCCATCAAAGGCGATAACTGCAGAATGATAAGAATCACACCAATGCCAGACATAAACCCGGAAATAACGCTGTAAGGCATCAAGGTAACGTATTTACCCAGTTTCAACGTCCCCAATAGGATTTGGAACGCGCCAGCCATCATGACAACCGTGAAAGTCATAGCCATGCCCGTTTCTGGGTATTTCGCCATCATACTGGTTAATACTGCGGTCATGATTACCGTCATTGGCCCTGTCGGTTCTGATATTAACGTATTAGAACCACCAAATAACGAGGCAAACAAACCGACCATTATTGCTCCCCAAAGGCCGGCCTCAGCACCGGCTCCGGATGCAACACCAAACGCTAACGCCAGAGGGAGAGAGATAATCGCCGTGGTTACCCCGCCAAATACATCCCCTTTGAAATTGATATCTTCAAAACGACTACCGAACACTGCTGATTTTCCCTGCATTCAATTTTAAAAAGTAAAATATCACTACTTTAACGAGCTAGGCGAAAATTTAAACCATAAATAGATTAAGGCTAAATTCACACCACAAATAGTTTCACCAGATTTTACTTTTTTCTTAATGAAAACTAGTCAGATGAGTCCTATCTGACGAATATTTAACGAGATCGAAATTGTAACATTGTGTATAGTTACAACACTGATCGCTTGCATGTGCACACAAACAGCGGCAGCGATTTTGTCTTTTAAGGGAAGTAGTTTGCAAAATGCCGGAAATAAAACAGTTATTTGAAAACAATTCGAAATGGTCTCAAGAGATCAAATCTGATCGACCTGAATACTTCGCAAAACTCGCAGAGGGTCAAAAGCCTGATTTTCTTTGGATTGGCTGCTCTGATAGTCGCGTTCCTGCCGAGCGACTAACCGGACTATACTCAGGTGAACTCTTTGTTCATCGGAATGTTGCAAACCAAGTTATCCATACTGATCTCAACTGTCTATCGGTCGTCCAGTACGCCGTAGACGTTCTTAAGGTTAAACACATCATTGTCTGTGGACACTATGGATGTGGTGGCGTAAACGCAGCCATTGATAACCCTAAGCTAGGTCTTATTAATAATTGGCTGTTACATATCAGAGATATCTATTTCAAACACCGCACTTACCTAGATCAAATGCCGCAACAAGATCGAGCGGATAAACTAGGCGAGCTTAATGTTGCAGAGCAAGTGTACAACTTGGGTAACTCAACCATCCTGCAAAACGCTTGGGAGCGTGGACAAGATGTTGAAATTCATGGTGTGGTATACGGAATTGAAGATGGTCGCTTAGAGTACTTAGGCATTCGTTCTAACTCTAAGGAAACCGTAGAAGCGTCTTACCAGAAAGCTCTTTCGACGATTCTAAATACAGATAACAAGCTGCTTTGTCGCTAAGTCATATCTAAAAGTTGAACAAAAAACGCCCATCTTAGATGGGCGTTTTTTTATATTTTTAATGCTGCTCTCAATGATTATTCTTGAGGTACAACTTTACCGATGTATGGTAAGTGGCGGTATTTCTGCGCGTAATCAATACCCACACCAACGACAAACTCATCTGGGATTTCGAAACCAATCCAATCCACAGGAACATTCACTTCACGACGAGATGGTTTATCTAGGAGCGTACAAATCGCGATAGACTTCGGCTCACGTAGCGAAAGAATCTCACGGATTTTATTTAGTGTGTTACCAGTGTCAATGATGTCTTCAACAAGCAGAATGTCTTTACCTTTGATGTCATCATCCAAATCTTTCAAGATACGAACGTCACGTGAGCTTTCCATCGTATTGCCGTAGCTTGACGCAGTCATAAAATCAACTTGGTGAGTCAGTTCGATAGCACGTGCCAAGTCTGCCATAAATACAAATGAGCCACGCAATAAGCCTACCAACACAAGATCTTCACTACCTTGATAACGCTCTGTAATTTGTTTGCCTAATTCACGAACTCGCTCCTGAACTTCTTGCTCAGAAATCATGACTTCTATTGTATGTTTCATACTGTGCTCAATCTAAATTTGTGGGTTGAGGTAAGTCGCACGCAAACGATCACCTAATCTTACGGCGTGTAGTGTATCACCACGTTCATTGGGTTGAAAGTCGCATCCTGTTGCCAAAAAATCTTGGAAGAAGGTCTTAGTTTTATAAAGTTCATAGCTAAATTTATCAATAATAATGACATTACTGTATATAAATTGTTCTACAGATGTTGACCTTGTGCATATGCACCATTACACTCATCACTGCTTTAAGCAACTATTAAAATAATCAATTAGGGGGTTACCCCCAATATCAACTCAAATGGCAAGGAAAATGGATATGGACTCAATTGCAAAGAGACCTAGAACTAGGCTTTCTCCAATTAAGCGTAAGCAACAGTTAATGGAAATCGCATTGGAAGTATTTGCGCGCCGCGGCATCGGTCGTGGTGGTCACGCAGATATCGCAGAAATTGCTCAAGTTTCTGTAGCGACTGTTTTTAACTACTTCCCTACACGCGAAGACTTGGTGGATGAAGTTCTCAATCACGTCGTACGTCAGTTCTCAAACTTCCTATCGGATAACATAGACCTAGACTTACATGCACGTGAAAACATCGCCAATATTACTAATGCGATGATCGAGCTTGTCAGCCAAGATTGTCACTGGCTAAAAGTATGGTTCGAGTGGAGTGCTTCAACACGTGACGAAGTATGGCCATTGTTTGTTTCAACTAACCGTACTAACCAGTTGCTGGTACAAAACATGTTCATTAAAGCAATTGAACGTGGCGAAGTGTGTGACCAGCACGATTCAGAACACTTGGCAAACCTGTTCCACGGTATTTGTTACTCACTGTTTGTCCAAGCGAACCGCGCTAAAGGTGAAGCGGAGCTGAAACACCTAGTGAATTCATACTTAGATATGCTTTGCATTTACAACCGTGAACACTAAAGCTTAGCTCGTAATATATGTCAGCCCACCGTTTGGTGGGCTTTTTATTGTCTGCTGTCAGCTAAGCACACATTTATATTTCTATATAACAAGCATAAAAAAACCGCTGCAATGCAGCGGCTTCTATCATTCAGTCAGAAAAAGCTTACTTCTTCTTAACTGCTTTTTTGTTTGGCAGGTCAGTGATTGAACCTTCAAATACTTCAGCAGCTAGACCTACAGACTCGTGTAGAGTTGGGTGAGCGTGGATAGTCAGAGCGATATCTTCTGCATCACAGCCCATCTCAATTGCAAGGCCGATTTCACCAAGTAGTTCACCACCGTTAGTACCAACGATAGCACCACCGATTACGCGGTGAGTTTCTTTGTCGAAGATTAGCTTAGTCATACCGTCTGCACAGTCAGATGCAATTGCACGACCTGATGCTGCCCATGGGAATGTTGCTACTTCGTACTTGATGCCTTCTTCTTTCGCTTCTTTTTCAGTCTTACCAACCCAAGCCACTTCTGGCTCAGTGTACGCAATTGAAGGGATAACTTTAGGGTCAAAGTAGTGCTTCTTACCAGAGATAACTTCAGCAGCTACGTGACCTTCATGCACACCTTTGTGAGCAAGCATTGGTTGACCAACGATATCACCGATCGCGAAGATGTGAGGAACGTTAGTACGCATTTGCTTATCAACGTTGATGAAGCCGCGCTCGTCAATTTCTAGACCCGCTTTTTCACCGTCGATTAGCTTACCATTTGGTACACGACCGATAGCAACTAGAACCGCATCGTAACGCTCAGCTTCAGCTGGCGCTTTCTTGCCTTCCATTGAAACGTAGATACCGTCTTCTTTTGCTTCAACTGCTGTTACTTTCGTTTCTAGCATTAGCTTGAACTTGTCTTTGATACGCTTAGTAAATACTTTCACGATATCTTTGTCTGCTGCAGGAATTACCTGGTCAAACATTTCAACAACTTCAACTTTAGAACCTAGAGAGTGGTAAACCGTACCCATTTCTAGACCGATGATACCACCGCCCATGATAAGCAGTTTTTCTGGCACTTCTTTTAGTTCTAGAGCGTCAGTAGAGTCCCAAATACGTGGGTCTTCATGCGGGATAAATGGCAGTTTGATTGGACGAGAACCAGCCGCAACGATTGCGTTGTCAAAGTTAACAACTGTTGGCTCACCTTCACCTTCTACAAGGATAGAGTTAGGGCCAGTGAACTTACCGTAACCGTTAACTACTGTTACGTTACGCATCTTAGCCATACCGCTTAGGCCGCCAGTTAGTTGGTTAACAACTTTTTCTTTCCAGATGCGGATTTTGCTGATGTCTGTTTGAGGCTCACCGAACACAACGCCGTGGTCAGCCATCGCTTTCGCTTCTTCAATTACTTTAGAAACGTGAAGCAGTGCTTTAGATGGGATACAACCCACGTTCAGACATACACCGCCAAGCGTGCTGTAACGTTCAACTAGTACAGTTTCAAGACCTAAGTCCGCACAACGGAATGCAGCGGAGTAACCAGCAGGACCAGAACCAAGTACAACAACTTGGGCTTTAATTTCTTTGCTCATTTTGACCTCTTGTAGTCATTATCCCTAACAGGCTGAGTGGGTATCGATTTTTTATGTTTAAGAGAGATTTGTTTTAAACAGTTATTTTCAGACCGCTAACAGTTTACAGAGATGTTAATGGTGTGAAAAGTAAATCAATTTAGCCTGTGAGCTAGACAACAATTCGATTGTGAAAACCCTGAACGAAGCAAGGCTGATAACCAAATTGTCGGTAATTATGATTAGCAGAGGCGGCTAAGTTGCCGCCTCTCATTCATCTAATTTCTATTACAGAACTAGACGACGAATGTCAGATAGACATGAGTTTAAGTAAGTGATGAAGCGCGCACCTTCAGCACCATCGATCACACGGTGGTCGTATGATAGAGACAGTGGAAGTTGTAGACGCGGTTCGAACTCTTTACCGTTCCATACCGGTTTCATTTCTGACTTAGACACACCTAGGATACCAACTTCTGGTGCGTTTACGATTGGAGTAAACGCTGTACCGCCGATACCGCCTAGGCTAGAGATAGTGAAACAGCCACCTTGCATGTCAGCCGCAGTTAGCTTACCAGCACGTGCTTTCTTAGAAACCGCCATTAGCTCTTCAGATAGCTCGTAGATGCCTTTCTTGTTCACGTCTTTAAATACAGGAACAACTAGACCGTTTGGTGTATCTACCGCGATACCAACATTCACGTATTTCTTCAGAATTAGGCTCTCACCGTCTTCTGATAGAGAAGAGTTGAACGCTGGGAACGCTTCAAGCGCTTTAGCTACCGCTTTCATGATGAACACAAGTGGTGTGATCTTCATGCCAGTGTCTTTCTTCGCTTCAATCGCGTTTTGCTCTTTACGGAATGCTTCAAGAGCCGTGATGTCTGCGTTATCCCACTGTGTAACGTGCGGGATCATTACCCAGTTACGGTGTAGGTTTGCGCCAGAGATCTTCTTAATGCGAGATAGCGGTTGAACTTCTGTCTCACCAAACTTGCTGAAGTCCACTTTTGGCCATGGTAGTAGACCAAGAGCCGCGCCGTCGCCTTTGCCAGATGCTGCTGCACCTGCGCCAGACTCAAGACGCTTAAGTGCATCTTTCACGTAAGCTTGAACGTCTTCTTTTAAGATACGGCTCTTACGACCAGAACCTTTAACCTTAGAAAGATTAACGCCAAATTCACGCGCTAGACGACGAACAACTGGAGATGCGTGAGCGTACTCATCGTTTTCTTTGAAATCGCCAGTCGCTGCTGGAGCTGCTGCCGCTGGAGCTTCTGCTTTAGGAGCTGGAGCTGCAGGTGCTGCCGCTTGAGCTGGAGCTGCTGCAGGAGCAGGTGCTGCGCCCGCCACTTCGAATACCATGATTAGTGAGCCAGTAGACACTTTGTCGCCAGCTGCAATCTTGATTTCTTTAACTGTGCCAGCGAATGGTGCAGGAACTTCCATAGAAGCTTTGTCACCTTCAACAGTGATTAGAGATTGCTCTTCTTCCACTGTGTCGCCAACCGCAACCATGATCTCAGTAACTTCAACTTCGTCGCCGCCGATATCTGGAACGTTCACTTCTTTTGCCGCAGACGCTGCTGGAGCTGCTGCCGCAGGAGCTTCAGCTGCCGCTGGTGCTGCTGGAGCGCCTGAACCTGCTGTTTCGAATACCATGATAAGTGAGCCAGTCGATACTTTATCGCCTGTTGCAACTTTGATCTCTTTTAGAGTACCTGCGAATGGCGCTGGAACTTCCATAGAAGCTTTGTCGCCTTCAACAGTTAGAAGAGATTGCTCTTCTTCGATGCTGTCGCCAACGGCAACCATGATTTCAGTAACTTCTACTTCATCACCACCGATGTCTGGTACGTGAACTTCTTTTAGTTCTGCCGCTGCTGCTGGAGCTGGAGCTGCTGCTGGAGCTGCTTCTGCCGCAGGAGCAGGTGCAGCGTCAGCTGCACCCTCGGCTTCGAAAATCATGATTAGAGAACCAGTAGAAACCTTGTCGCCTTCTGCAACTTTGATTTCTTTAACGATACCCGCTTGAGAAGCAGGAACTTCCATAGAAGCTTTATCGCCTTCAACTGTGATCAGAGACTGCTCTTCTTCAACCTTGTCGCCAACGCTTACAAGAATCTCAGTAACTTCAACCTCATCCGCACCGATGTCTGGTACATTAATTTCGATTGCCATTTCTTATCTACCTTCTTAATTAAGCGTATAGCGGGTTTGTTTTCTCTGTGTCGATGTCGAATTTCTTAATTGCTTCTGCAACTACAGATTTCTCAACTTCGCCACGTTTCGCTAGTTCAGTTAGCGCTGCTACTACTACGTAACCTGCGTTCACTTCGAAGTGACGACGTAGGTTTTCACGGCTGTCTGAACGACCGAAGCCATCAGTACCAAGAACTTTGAAAGACTCAGCAGGAATGTATGCACGAACCTGCTCTGCGTAGTTCTTCATGTAGTCAGTTGCTGCGATAGCAGGTTCAGTACCCATTACTGTTTGGATGTAAGGTACTTTCGCTTCCGCTTCTGGGTGAAGCATGTTGAAACGCTCTGCATCTTGGCCATCGCGAGTTAGTTCGTTGAATGACGTTACAGAGTAAACATCAGAAGCAACACCGTAATCTTCGCTTAGGATTTGAGCTGCTTTACGTACTTCATTCATGATAGTACCAGAGCTCATTAGCTGAACTTTCGCTTTGTCGCCCGTGTAAGTTTCTAGCTTGTAGATACCTTTACGGATGCCTTCTTCAGCGCCTTCTGGCATTGCTGGCATTGCGTAGTTTTCGTTCATTAGCGTTAGGTAGTAGAACACGTTTTCTTGTTCTGGACCGTACATGCGACGGATACCGTCTTGCATGATTACTGCTACTTCGTACGCGAATGTTGGGTCGTAAGAAATACAGTTAGGAACCGTACCCGCCAAAATGTGCGAGTGGCCGTCTTCGTGCTGTAGACCTTCACCGTTCAACGTTGTACGACCCGCAGTTGCACCTAGTAGGAAACCACGTGCTTGTTGGTCACCAGCCATCCACGCCATGTCGCCAACACGTTGGAAGCCGAACATTGAGTAGTAGATGTAGAACGGGATCATTGGTAGGTCGTTTGTCGAGTATGACGTCGCAGCAGCAACCCATGAAGACATAGCACCTAGCTCGTTGATACCTTCTTGTAGAACCTGACCTGAAGTCGCTTCTTTGTAGTAAGAAACAACGCCACGGTCTTCTGGTGTGTAAGTTTGGCCGTGCGGGTTGTAGATACCGATTTGACGGAACAGACCTTCCATACCGAATGTACGTGCTTCGTCAGCAATGATAGGAACGATGTTCTTACCAATGTTCTTGTTCTTAAGTAGAACGTTTAGTGCACGTACGAATGCCATAGTAGAAGAGATATCACGCTTCTGTTCTTCTAATAGTGGCTTGAATTCTTCTAGCTCAGGAACGATGAATTCTTGAGTGAATTTTGGTAGACGCTGTGGCGTGTAGCCGTGTAGCGCTTTACGACGAGCGTGTAGGTATTCGTACTCTTTTGAACCTTCTTCAAGTTTCAGGTACGGAAGTTCTTTCACTGCTTCGTCAGTTAGGATGTCTTGAAGACCTAGACGATCACGTAGGTGTAGTACGTGAGTCATGTCCATCTTCTTAACTTGGTGCGCGATGTTCTTACCTTCAGCCGCTTCACCCATGCCGTAACCTTTAACAGTCTTAGCTAGGATTACTGTTGGACGACCTTTAGTTTCTGCCGCGTTTTTGTATGCCGCGTATAGCTTAGAAGACTCGTGACCACCACGCTTAAGTGCGAAGATTTCGTCATCAGTCATGTCAGCAACAAGTGCAGCTGTCTCTGGGTACTTACCAAAGAAGTGCTCACGTACGTACGCGCCGTCTTTTGATTTGAATGTTTGGTAGTCGCCGTCGATCGTTTCATTCATAAGCTGTAGAAGCTTACCAGTCGTATCTTTAGCTAGTAGTGAATCCCAGTTGTTACCCCAGATTACCTTCACTACGTTCCAACCAGCACCTTTGAACAGACCTTCAAGTTCTTGAATGATCTTACCGTTACCCATTACAGGGCCATCTAGACGCTGTAGGTTACAGTTGATTAGGAAGCATAGGTTGTCTAGTTTCTCACGCGCAGCGAAAGAGATCGCACCACGTGATTCTGGCTCATCCATCTCACCGTCACCTAGGAACGCGTAAACGCGCTGCTCTGAAGTATCTTTAAGACCACGGCCTTCTAGGTACTTAAGGAAACGAGCTTGGTAGATAGAAGCGATTGGACCTAGGCCCATCGATACTGTCGGGAACTGCCAGAATTCAGGCATCAGTTTAGGGTGCGGGTATGAAGGAATACCTTTGCCGTCTACTTCTTGACGGAAGTTGTCTAGCTGCTCTTCAGTTAGACGACCTTCAACGAATGCACGTGAGTAGATACCTGGTGAAATGTGACCTTGGTAGTAAACTAGGTCGCCACCATCCTTCTCGTTTGGTGCACGGAAGAAGTGGTTGAAACATGTCTCGTAGAACGCAGCAGAAGACTGGAAAGACGCCATGTGGCCGCCTAGCTCTAGGTCTTTCTTAGATGCACGTAGAACGATCATGATAGCGTTCCAACGAATAATTGAGCGAATACGACGCTCAAGTGTTGTGTCACCTGGGTATGCTGGTTCTTGGTCTGCAGGAATCGTGTTGATGTAGTTAGTTGTGATACCTGTTGGCATATCAACACCGTCTAGACGTGCTTTATCTAGAACTTGCTCTAATAGGAATTGAGCACGCTCTAGACCTTCTTCACGTACAACTGACTCAAGCGCTTGTAGCCATTCTTGAGTTTCCAGTGCATCTACGTCATGCTTCATATCAGACATGGCGATCTATCCTTCTGTTGGTTGGATCTACTTATTTAAGTAACGCTCTTACGAGTCATTACCCTGCTGAATTCGACGTAGAGAACGCTCTCGTCGAGACTCTTCTCGAGTCAAATCCAACAATGTTTCTTCGATGTAAGCCAAGTGCGAGTGGGACATTTCTCGCGCCTTTTCAGGCTGACCAGAAACAATCGCATCCACGATATTGGCTCGGTGTTTACTGACTTTCTCGACCGCTTCTGGGCGGCGACGTAGTAATTTAAAATTTTGTAGAATATTTTGCTCAAGCAAAGGTGCTAAGCTTCGAACAATGTGCAACAAAACCACGTTGTGCGCGGCTTCTGTCAAAGCGATCAAAAATTGCATTACTTCCGCAGATTCAGCTTCGATATCGTTGTTTGCTTGCTCTTGGCTAATGCGCTCAAGGCAACCTTGAATACGCGCAAAATCTTCTTCGGTACCACGTAAAGCTGCAAAGTAGGCTGAAATTCCTTCCATCGCATGACGAGACTCAAGCACATCAAGCTGGGTTTCAGAATGACTAGACAACAAATTCAACAAGGGATCTGAAAAGCTCTTCCAGATATTCTCACTTACGAATGTTCCGCCACCTTGGCGACGAGTCAACAAACGCTTCGCTTCCAAGCGTTGAATGGCTTCTCGGACTGAAGGACGAGACACATCGAACTGTTTTGCCAGTTCACGCTCTGGAGGCAGTTGTTGCCCCGGAGACAATGTTCCTTCCACTATCAACCTTTCTAACTCTTGTTCTATAACATCAGAGAGTTTTGGCTGACGAATCCTTTGATAAGCCATAATTTATTGTTCTTCTACTCTTGCAGGTAATTGGTAATACCAATTTTAAGTTGGTGCAGAAATTAACATAATTAAAACGCCACTGTCCAGCCGAAAATTGACCTAAATCATAGAACGAGCTTACTTCCAACACTCTGATAACAATCGACTGTTAAAACAGCAATAGAATTGGTATGACCAATTACATAAAGCATACAAATGGGAAGTCGACGTGCTAGCAGTTTTGGAAAAGAAATACAGAAAATGACAAAATTATCAGTCTATTTATTCACCAAAACGGCATGTACGAGCGTAAAAATGTAGTTAACTTTTAACAATCATTAATATTTCTGGTATCAAAAAAAGGCATACCTGATCGTATGCCTTATTTATTTCGCTTTTTTGAATTTACACTTTCGCTACAAATCAACGCTGTATAAGCAGTCTATATTTCACCCAATCAAAGCTTAGACCAGGATCGCTTTTTCTCAAGGGCGCAATATATTGATGACCGGTAATTCGTGGCGGGGTGATTTGAGGATAAGACTGCATAATCACCTCAGTGATCTCTGCAAGTGATTGATATTGCGCTTCTGTATAGGCAGTAAATTCTGTCCCTTCAAGCTCGATACCAATGGAATAGTCATTACAACGCTCCCTGCCCGCGAAACTGGATTGACCGGCATGCCATGCTCTATCGAGAAAAGAAACAAATTGAACAACCTCGCCGTTTCTTTTAATCAAGCAATGTGCAGAAACGCCCATTTTGTGAATAACTTCAAAAAATGGATGTTCATTTGGGTCTAGCTTGCCAGTGAAGAAGTCCTCTATATATGGTCCACCAAACTGCCCAGGAGGCAAACTGATGTTATGTACCACCAGCAGAGAGATGTCGTTTACATCAGAGCGTGCATCAAAAAATGGTGACGGAACATGCTTTGCCTGTGTCAGCCAGCCATTCTCGATAATTGGGCGCATATCAACCTCTCTACTTTTCAAATTAACTGCTGAAATTATTGACACCGGAGAGTATCATTCGTTGCCATCTCCCTTTCAAGACAAGATTTGCGATGAAGAACACACACAACATTCAAGAACGCCTAGAATACCTTAAACAACAACTCCCTTTAGAGATCACTCGCTCTGTCGCTGATACCTTAAAAGAAGATCTAGGTGGCAGTGTCAACGCAGATAACGACATTACTGCATCTTTGATCCCTGCCGATGCGGTTAATACCGCAACGATTATTACTCGTGAGCATGGTGTGTTCTGTGGTCAAGCATGGGCTGATGAAGTTTTTAAACAGCTCGGTGGCAAGGTCAGCATTGAATGGCACGTAAAGGACGGCGATAAAGTCGAACCTAACCAAACCCTTTGCACGCTGACAGGCCCTGCTCGTGACTTGTTGACTGGTGAGCGTAACGCAATGAACTTCATCCAAACGCTGTCTGGCTGCGCAACAGTTACCGCAGAGTACGCTGAAAAAATCGCGCATACTGAGTGTCGTCTACTCGACACACGCAAAACCATTCCTGGTCTGCGTAGCGCACTAAAATACGCCGTGACGTGTGGTGGTGGCTTTAACCATCGCATCGGCGTGTTCGACGCTTACCTCATTAAAGAAAACCACATTATTGCTTGTGGTGGCATCACTCAAGCCATCCAAAAAGCGAAAGAGCTTAACCCAGGCAAACCGGTAGAAGTCGAAACGGAAAGCTTAGAAGAGTTGAAACAAGCGATAGAGGCTGGTGCCGACATCATCATGCTCGATAACTTCACAAAAGAAATGATGCGTGAAGCCGTAGCGATTAACGCAGGTCGTGCCGCTTTAGAGAACTCCGGCAACATTACGCTAGAGACCATCGCAGAATACGCAGAAACCGGTGTCGATTACATTTCGGTAGGCGCGTTGACTAAGCATCTAAAAGCGATGGATCTTTCGATGCGCTTCAAATAATTAAAGCAACACAATCTCAATTACTTCAACTAACTCAGTGAGTTGTGAGTAACTCATCATTTAAAAGGGCCAATTGGCCCTTTCTTTTTATCCACTAAAAAAATAGTACTACTCGCAAAACTCTGCATGCGATATGCAACTTTTCACCAAAGAGTTTTATCTCACTCGAGAGCCCATCTCTTCCCCATTTTCAACCCACTTTAACTCTCCATAATCTTTCGCTAATGCAAGAGCATTATTAATTTTTTAGAAAGGGTTAAAAATGAAAAACAGTAAACAGAAAAAACAGCAAGGTTTTACCTTGATTGAATTAATGATTGTCGTCGCGATTATTGGTATTTTGGCCGCATTTGCTGTGCCTGCTTATCAAAACTACACAAAAAAAGCGACGCTGGCAGAGTTCCCAAAAGCAGCTTCTGCGATGAAGTTAGCCGTTGAGTTGTGTGCACATGAAAATGCATCAAACGCAGCTACTTTTAAAACGAACTGCTTATCTGGTAGTAATGGTGTACCTTCAAAAATTAACAACCTAAATGATATCTCTATTGAAGCAGTTGCTGGATCATCAGGCGTAAATGTCATTGCAAAAGCTGTAGCAGTAAAAGGGCCGATTGCTAGTGGAGAACAGTATACTATGGCATCTAACTACACGACTAGTGGTATTGAGTGGGCGGGCTCATGTCAAGATTCTAATGGTAATAACCAATCTGATTACTGTCCTGAATAATTCATGCAAACCAACCTCTCCACGATTCTTCGTCAAAAAGGACTATTGGCTTTTTCCCAAGAAGAATCGTTACTTGAGCAAGTCAAAGCTTCTGGCATTTCGATGCCAGAGGCTTTACTCAGTTCTGGATTATTTACATCAAGCGAACTCGCTGAGCACTTAAGTTCTCTCTTTGGTTTAAATCAGCCCGAGTTATCTCAGTACGAGTATGCTTCGCTTTGTCAGCAACTTGGCCTTAGGGAATTAATCACGCGGCATAACGCACTCCCACTCCAGCGTACGTCTTCAACGTTATTACTCGCCGTTGCCGACCCCACCAACCAACAAGCAGAAGATGATTTTCGCTTTGCCACTGGTTTACAGGTTGAATTGGTCTTGGGGGAATTTAGTCAACTCAGCGCGGCAATTCGACGCTTGTATGGTCGTTCATTGAGTCATGAGAAGTCCGGGTTAAAAGAGATCAACCAAGAAGAGTTAGCCAATCTGGTTGACGTGGGCGCAGATGAAATCGACAACATTGAAGACTTGAGCCAAGATGAGTCTCCTGTTAGCCGTTACATCAACCAAATTCTATTGGACGCTGTGCGCAAAGGCGCATCCGATATCCACTTTGAGCCTTATGAAAAGATGTACCGCGTGCGCCTGCGCTGTGATGGCATCTTAATTGAAACACAGCAGCCACCAAGCCACTTGAGTCGTCGCTTATCCGCTCGTATCAAAATCCTCTCTAAGCTTGATATTGCAGAGCGACGTTTACCACAAGATGGGCGTATTAAGCTCAAGTTGAATCAAGACACCGCAATTGATATGCGTGTATCCACGCTGCCTACTCTATTTGGAGAGAAAATTGTACTACGACTGCTCGACAGCAGCTCTGCGTCATTGGATATCGACAAGCTTGGTTATAGCGAACAACAAAAACAATTGTACTTGGATGCGCTGCGTCGCCCACAAGGCATGATTCTGATGACAGGTCCAACCGGGAGCGGAAAAACCGTTTCTCTGTACACCGGGCTGAGTATCCTCAATAAACCAGAAATCAACATTTCTACGGCAGAAGACCCAGTAGAAATTAACTTATCGGGCATTAACCAAGTTCAAGTTCAGCCTAAGATTGGTTTTGGTTTTGCCGAAGCCCTGCGCTCTTTCTTACGTCAAGACCCGGATGTGGTAATGGTCGGTGAGATTCGTGACTTAGACACTGCGGAGATCGCCATCAAAGCCTCGCAAACCGGTCACTTAGTACTTTCAACCTTGCATACCAACTCTGCGGCTGAAACGGTTATTCGTTTATCAAACATGGGCGTAGAAAGCTTTAACTTGGCCTCATCTCTTAGTTTGATTATTGCCCAGCGCTTAGCCCGTAAACTGTGCTCGCACTGTAAACAATCACAAGAGCTTACCGTTCAGCTACAACATCTTGGAATTCAAGCAAGCGACAACATTTTTAAAGCCAATCCCGATGGATGCAATGAGTGTACCCATGGTTATTCCGGCCGAACGGGGATTTATGAAGTGATGCGCTTTGATGAATTTCTTTCCGAAGCGCTTATTAAAGGCGCCTCGGTACATGAACTAGAAAAACTCGCCATCGCAAATGGTATGAGCACGTTACAAATGTCGGGCATAGAAAAACTCAAACAAGGAATCACAAGTTTTAGTGAACTACAGCGCGTACTTTATTTTTAATCCTTTAATCAGCAGTCACATCCATGAAAAGCACTACACCACAACTTAAAAACTTCCGCTGGAAAGGCATCAACAGTTCTGGCAAAAAGACGTCTGGACAAACCCTCGCGATGACAGAAATTGAAGTACGCGAGCGTCTAGACGCACAGCACATCAAGATCAAGAAGTTAAAGAAAAGCAGTATCTCGTTTCTCACTAAACTCAGCCATCGCGTGAAAGGCAGAGACATCACGGTGTTTACCCGTCAGATTTCGACGATGTTGATAACCGGTGTGCCCTTGGTTCAGGCTTTAAAATTGGTCTCAGAAAATCATAAAAAAGCAGAGATGAAATCCATTTTGATGAGCGTGACACGCGCCGTTGAAGCGGGGACGCCCATGTCAAAAGCCATGCGCACTGCAAGTGAACACTTTGACCCACTCTATACCGATCTTATCGCCACAGGTGAGCAATCCGGTAACTTAGCAGAAGTATTCGAGCGCTTAGCCACCTACCGAGAAAAAAATGAACAACTCCGTGCGAAAGTGATCAAAGCACTGATCTACCCAGCGATGGTAGTGCTAGTAGCGTTAGGCGTGTCGTTTATCATGCTCACCAAAGTCATTCCCGAGTTTGAAAAAATGTTTGTTGGTTTTGGTGCTGACTTACCGTGGTTTACCAGGCAAGTGTTAGATCTTTCCGCATGGACACAAAACTGGAGCCCATTTATAGCACTAGGCTCCATTAGTTTATTCATCTCGGCGAGAATCCTCTCTAAGCGTTCAGATTCTTTTCGCTTAACGCTCAATCGATCTGTGCTTAAATTTCCTGTCCTTGGGCCTGTATTATCAAAAGCAGCGATCGCCAAATTTAGTCGAACACTCGCCACAAGCTTTACAGCGGGCATTCCAATTCTAACCAGTTTAAAAACTACATCAAAAACATCAGGAAACTTGCACTATCAACTCGCCATAGAAGAAGTTTACCGTGATACCGCCGCAGGTATGCCAATGTATGTAGCCATGCGCAACTGTAATGTGTTCCCTGAATTGGTGTTACAAATGGTTATGATCGGTGAAGAGTCTGGTCGACTTGACGATATGCTCAATAAAGTTGCAACAATCTACGAGTTTGAAGTCGACAACACCGTCGACAACCTTAGTAAAATTCTAGAGCCACTAATTATCGTTTTTTTAGGTATCGTTGTTGGCGGATTAGTGACAGCAATGTACTTGCCAATCTTTAACTTAATGAGTGTATTGGGCTAGAATGAGCTGTTAACTCCTTTAAAACAGCATCTTGCTGATTTCACTCATCGCTCAAGAGACAAATATGGAAGTATTCCAGTACTACCCTTGGCTATTCGTTGTGTTTGCCACCATCTTCGGTCTTATCGTGGGTAGCTTCCTCAATGTGGTTATTTATCGACTACCTAAAATCATGGAACTAGAATGGCGACGCGAATGTGCCGAGTCATTTCCTGAATACAAAATAGAACCTCCTAAAGAAGTGCTGACCTTGAGCGTCCCACGCTCCTCCTGCCAGAAATGCGCAACACCGATACGTATTCGCGACAACATTCCTGTGATTAGCTGGCTGCTTTTAAAAGGCAAATGTCACAACTGTCAGGCAACCATTAGTGCACGCTATCCACTGATTGAACTGCTCACCGCGTTCTGTTCAGGCTTTATCGCTTATTACTTTGGTTTTAGTTACTTTACCGTTGCCCTACTCTTTTTTACTTTTATCTTAATCGCCGCAACATTTATCGATCTCGATACTATGTTGTTACCTGACCAATTAACATTACCATTAACTTGGGCTGGCATTGCCTTAGCATTAGTCGAAATAAGTCCTGTTACTCTACAAGATTCTGTCATTGGTGCTATTGCTGGTTACCTATGTCTCTGGTCCGTTTACTGGGGCTTTAAGCTACTTACTGGTAAAGAAGGAATGGGGTATGGTGATTTTAAACTACTGGCGGCACTAGGAGCTTGGCTAGGTTGGCAGTCACTGCCGATGATCATTCTACTTTCTTCTGTGGTTGGCATCGTATTTGGCATCATTCAACTACGCTTGCAAAAGCAGGGAATTGAAAAAGCTTTCCCTTTCGGTCCTTACTTAGCAATTGCTGGTTGGATAAGCTTAATTTGGGGCGACCAGATTTTAAACTGGTACTTTACTTCAGTTCTAGGAGTGTAAATGGCTTTGGTTATTGGTTTAACAGGCGGTATCGCTAGTGGAAAAACAACCGTCGCGAATCTGTTCAAACAACAATTTAAAATCGATATCGTCGATGCCGACATTGTAGCAAGAGAAGTTGTCGAGCCAGGTACTCCCGGCCTAAACGCGATTATTGAACACTTTGGTCACGATATCGTTCGTGAAGACCAAACTTTAGATCGCGCAAAGCTGAGAGAAAAAATCTTTTCGAATTCAGATGAAAAAGCATGGCTCAACGCACTGTTGCACCCGATAATTCGTGAAAAGATGATCGAAGATTTGCAGCAAGTCACTTCAGAGTATGCGTTACTTGTGGTGCCGTTGCTCGTAGAAAACAAGCTAGATAGTTTGTGTGATCGCGTTCTTGTCGTCGATGTAGAACCGAATACACAGATATCTCGCACGATGAAACGAGACAATGTGAGTGAAGATCAAGTTCGCGCCATCCTTGCCTCTCAAGCATCAAGAGAGCAAAGGCTCGCGCTTGCAGACGATGTGGTTAAGAATAATCCAAGTGACCCTGATCTTTTGCTTCAAATCACAGATTTGCACGAAAAGTACCTAGCCATGTGTAAGAAAAATCTGCGAAAATAGGAACGAAACTCACAAAGGCTTATGTCGATGACCACGCACAAATTTGAACATCCGTTAAATGAGAAAACTCGTATTTATCTAAGAGTGGAGTCTCTGCTGCGTCAGGCTCACTTGGCCTCTGGGTTTAGCGAAAATCATCAGTATCAACTGTTTTTCCGTGCGTTATTCGATATGGTTGAGATCTTCGAACAAATCCAACTGAAAAGTGAACTGGCTAAAGATCTTGAGAAGCAACGGCTGTCGTACCGCCATTGGCTCAATGTTGATGGTGTCGATCAAGACGCATTAAATACCTTGCTACAAGAGATAGATGTCGTTCATAGCCAACTAATGGGTGCTGAACGTTTTGGCCAAGCATTAAAAGAAGATCGCTTCCTAAGCTCTATCCGTCAACGCTTTAATCTACCGGGTGGTTCATGCTGTTTTGATCTGCCAGCATTACACTACTGGCTTCATCTACCTATTGAACGTAAAAAGCGTGATGCACAACAGTGGCAAGCAAGCTTAAAGCCCTTATCTGATGCGCTTTCGTTATGGTTAAAGCTCACTAGAGAGACCGGACATTTCAAAGCTCAAATCGGTCGTGCAGGTTTCTTCCAAAGTGACGCTGATGAAGCCAACATTCTAAGACTTCACATCCCAATGGAATATGGCGTGTATCCTATGATTTCAGGCCATAAAAACCGCTTTGCGATCAAGTTCATGTCGTTTGAAAACGGTCAAGCATGCACACAAGATATTGAATTTGAACTTGCTGTTTGCAGCTAAGACGACACTACGCCTCGCCTCCATAATCTAAAATTCAACGCTTTATTGCGCTTATATTTGATAAAATTTCGTAGCAGCAATAGCGCGTTGAATAAGCCATCTTTAATTCGTTTAGGTATACTACCCTTTAACACCAATTAGTAATGGGACGCTCAACTATGTCTAAAGTTACCATCGTTCAATGCCCACAATGTGGCGCCGACGTAGAATGGGGAGAACAAAGTCCTCATCGCCCTTTCTGCAGTAAACAATGCCAAATGATTGATTTTGGTGAATGGGCAGATGAAGAAAACACCATCCCAGGCGCACCCGATATGTCCGATAGTGATGGCTGGTCTGAAGACCAGTATTAAATTGAGACCTAGGGTAAAGGAATACCCTAGGTTCCTTCTTGGGGAACCTGAATCACGCTCCGTCGTCGCTGTCCAGAATGACGAATTTGAACCTCGGTGCTATATAATCTTTGACCATCATTTTCCGTCATTCCGAGGAGCCATAGCGACATCAGGAATCTATTCACAGCAAGGCAGAGGCGTGGAGTGTAAATCAGTGCATGAGCATCGACAGTTCAGTTAGGGTGAAAAGAAACGAGCAAGCTAATTACACAAATAAAAAAACGGAGCCCTAAAAGGACTCCGTTTAAGATGAGAACGCTAGTTATAGCATTACTTCTTAGCAAGCTTCTCTTTGATACGAGCAGACTTACCAGAACGCTCACGTAGGTAGTACAACTTGGCACGACGTACTGCACCACGGCGTTTAACTTCGATGCTATCAACGATTGGAGAGTGTGTTTGGAACGTACGCTCAACACCTTCACCGTTAGAGATCTTACGTACAGTGAAAGCAGAGTGTAGACCACGGTTACGGATTGCGATTACAACGCCTTCGAAAGCCTGTAGACGCTCACGGTCACCTTCTTTTACCTTAACTTGAACTACAACAGTGTCACCTGGTGCAAATTTAGGTAGGTCTGATTTCATTTGCTCTTCTTCAAGAGCTTTGATGATGTTACTCATTTTTTAAATTCCTAGAATAAACTGATACTAAATAAATTAGGTTACTTTGCGTTATGTTCTTTAATGGCTTTATGCTCATTAACAAACTCAGCAAGTAATTGTTCCTGTTCGTCAGTCAGAGCTAGGTTTTCCAGGAGCTCTGGTCTTCTTAGCCAAGTACGGCCCAACGACTGCTTGAGTCGCCATTGACGAATGTCCTTGTGATTGCCTGACATCAGTACCGCTGGTACCTCTTTGTCATCCAATACTTCTGGACGCGTATAGTGAGGGCAATCTAACAAGCCATTTGCAAAAGAGTCTTCTTCTGCTGACGCGAAATCCCCTAGTACACCCGGAACAAACCGAGAGACAGCGTCGATTAACGTCATGGCTGGTATCTCACCACCCGTCATCACAAAATCACCAATCGACCATTCTTCGTCGACTTCAGATTGAATGATGCGCTCATCTACCCCTTCATAACGACCACAAATCAGAAGCAAGTTCTCATTCGTTGCCAGTTCTTCCACTCCTTTCTGGTCGAGCTTGCGACCTTGAGGAGAAAGGTAGATGACTTTCGTCTTGCCCGGTGAGGCTGCTTTCGCGGTATAAATGGCATCGCGCAAAGGCTGAACCATCATTAACATACCAGGGCCACCACCGTAAGGTCGGTCATCGACTGTGCGATGTTTGTCGTGAGTGAAATCTCTAGGATTCCAAGTCTCAATCGACAAAAGACCTTTTTTAACCGCTTGACCTGTTACTCCAAAATCAGTAACAGAACGGAACATTTCTGGAAAAAGGCTAATAACGCCAACCCACATGTTTATCTCGCTCTGTAATTTTGGAGATTAGAATCCAGGATCCCAGTCAACTTCGATCCGTTGAGCTTCGCGATCAACATTAATGATCACTTGCTCTTCAAGGAACGGGATTAATCGTTCCTTCTGCCCGAAAGCATCTTTAAGATTTGCTTTAACAACCAGAACATCGTTTGAGCCAGTTTCTAGCATGTCAGTAACAACACCTAGATCGTAACCTTTAGTGGTTACAACTTGCATCCCAAACAATTCGCGCCAGTAGAACTCATCTTCTGACAATTCAGGAAGTACCGCAGGGTCAATAGCAATTTCAAAGTTCGTCATTAGATGCGCGTCTTCACGAACATCCATGCCTTCCAGCTTAGCCACCATACCTTTGTTATGGCGCTTCCAGCTTTCTACTTTGTACTCAACCCACTTGCCCTTTTGGTTAATGTACCAAGGGCTGTAATCGAAAATGCTTTCAGCATTGTCTGTGTAGGAAAAAACCTTAAGCCAACCACGAATGCCGTAAGTAGCACCAAACTTGCCTACAACAATCTTTTCGTTGCTCATTGTTTCTTTACCTTTCATCGACATAAACTAGTTTCTACTTTTCAAGTAAAAAATTAAGCCGCTTTTTGAGCGTCTTTAACTAGCTTAGCAACACGGTCAGATACTGACGCGCCTTGACCAACCCAGTGGTTAACGCGGTCTAGGTCTAGACGTAGACCTTCTTCTTGACCTTTAGCAGTTGGGTTGAAGAAACCAACTTTCTCGATGAAACGGCCAGTTGCAGCGTTGCGGCTGTCCGCTACTACGATTTGATAAAATGGACGCTTTTTAGCGCCGTGACGTGCCAAACGAATGGTTACCATGTCGTCCTCTTTGCTTTCTCAAAAATAAAATTAACCCCAAAAACCATTCAATAAATTAAACAGTTTGGGGTCTCGTGCCAAAATAAAGCTCCGGAATTTTACTCTTCTCCCGGAGCAATGCAAGGAGTTTAGTTACTTTTTCACCAACATAAATTGAATTTAAAGTTTGTGACGTACCTAACACCCTGAATCTATGCGTGATCGATTAATTAACGACCAAATGGATTGAAGCCACCGCCACCACCCATGCCGCCCATCATGCCTTGCATATTGCGCATCATGCCTTTCATGCCACCTTTTTGCATCTTTTTCATCATTTTCTGCATTTGGGTGAACTGTTTTAGTAAGCGGTTTACATCTTGAACCTGCACACCAGAACCAGCCGCGATACGCTTCTTGCGCGAGCCCTTGATAATTTCTGGGCGTTGACGTTCTTTCATTGTCATGGAGCTGATGATCGCTTCCATCTGTTTGAACATCTTGTCATCAACTTTGTCTTTTACATTGTCTGGTAGCTGGGACATTCCTGGAAGCTTATCCATCATCCCCATCATGCCGCCCATGTTTTGCATCTGGCCTAGCTGTTCACGGAAATCTTCAAGGTCGAAACCTTTCTTCTCTTTGAACTTCTTCGCTAACTTTTCTGCCTTTTCTTGGTCAACGTTGCGTTGTAGGTCTTCAATCAAAGACAGAACGTCACCCATGCCAAGAATACGTGAAGCAACACGATCTGGGTGGAACGGTTCTAGCGCGTCAGTTTTTTCACCGACACCCAAGAATTTGATTGGTTTGCCCGTTACATGGCGTACTGAAAGTGCCGCACCACCACGAGCATCACCATCAACCTTAGTTAGAACTACACCGGTAAGAGGTAGCGCATCGCCAAAGGCTTTTGCTGTATTTGCTGCGTCTTGACCCGTCATGGCGTCAACAACAAATAGCGTTTCTACTGGGTTGATAGCTGCGTGAAGATCTTTGATCTCCCCCATCATCTCTTCATCAATTGCCAAACGACCTGCGGTATCGACAATAAGTACGTCGTAGAATTTTTTCTTCGCATGGTCAATCGCTGCATTGACGATATCAATAGGCTTTTGGTCTGGTGATGATGGGAAGAAGTCAACACCGATGTCTGATGCCAGTGTTTCAAGCTGCTTGATTGCCGCAGGACGGTAAACGTCGGCAGACACAACCAAAACTTTCTTCTTGTCACGTTCTTTTAGAAGCTTAGATAACTTACCTACCGATGTGGTTTTACCCGCACCTTGTAGACCTGCCATAAGAAGCACAGCAGGTGGTTGAGCGGCAAGGTTTAGCGCCTCATTCGACTCACCCATTACGGCTTCAAGTTCTGTTTGAACGATCTTGATAAATTCCTGACCTGGAGTCAGAGATTTAGAAACTTCTACGCCCACCGCTTTTTCTTTAACGCGGTTCACAAATTCACGAACGACCGGAAGCGCAACGTCAGCTTCAAGTAGAGCCATTCGGACTTCACGTAGGGTTTCTTTAATGTTGTCTTCGGTCAGACGACCTTTACCACTGATATTTTTCAGCGTTTTGGATAATCGATCCGTTAAATTCTCAAACATCTTTGTCTCTTCGCTAAAATGGCGATTAATTAGTGTGAGTATACATTAGCCAAGGTCTGAGTCATACCCGTACCGCTGTCCTATTCTTGTCTCTATTTATATATGGTGCGGTAACTTATTAATTTCAATATCTCATCTCTCACGATTGATGTCGGATATAACGTAGCCCCAAAGTGTAATGCAAGGTATAATTTCTCCATCGTGCACAATAATATTTAGGATTCATGGATAGCTTAATAGCCATCGCGGCCGCCATACTTTATGTCTTGGCGATTGCGACCATCATACCCGGACTCTCACAACAGTCAGGAATCAAAGCAAAAACAGTGTTTGCTAGTGCTGCCTGTGCGCTTGTTTTTCATGCGTGGATTTTGAGTGATCTGATTTTTGATGGTTCAGGTCAAAACCTGAGTATTCTCAACGTGGCTTCTTTGATCAGTTTTATTATTTCTCTGGTCATGAGCCTTGCTATGTTGAAAAACCGACTGTGGTTTTTATTGCCAGTCGTTTATAGCTTTGCTGCCATCAATTTATCTGCTGCCACATTTTTGCCAAGCACGTTTATAAAGCACCTAGAGAATGACCCTAAGCTACTCATTCATATTTCATTTGCGCTCTTCTCATACGCGACTTTAACTATCGGGGCACTCTATGCGCTTCAGTTGGCTTGGCTGGATCACAAACTGAAAGCAAAAAAATCTTTGGCGATTAACCCAAACCTGCCGCCTCTATTAATGGTGGAGCGTCAACTCTTCAAAATTATTTTGATCGGTAACTTATTGTTAACTGCCACGCTCATTACTGGCTTTGTCTTTGTGCAGGATATGTTTGCCCAAGGTAAGGCACATAAGGGCATTCTTTCTTTCATCGCTTGGGTGGTGTACTCAATACTGCTTTGGGGTCACTATCAAAAAGGCTGGCGTGGTAGAAAAGTCACATGGTTCGCTGTTGCAGGAGCAACACTGTTAACTCTGGCATATTTTGGCAGTCGCTTTGTAAAAGAAATCATCTTGAATTAAGGAGCTCTAGGGCTCCTATCCTTTATATTTTAGGCTAGATAAAATACAGTACGCCTTAACTCTTTGACTTAACGGACTTACTCAACCGTTATATAACCCAATACTTACAAGGAACAGCAACGTTTTGGACGACATCTCTACGGGTATCTTGTTTGCGCTACTCGCGTGTCTTATCGTCATATCAGGTTACTTTTCCGGTTCAGAAACAGGGATGATGTCTCTGAATCGTTATCGCTTAAAACACTTAGCCAAAAACGGGCATAAGGGTGCTAAGCGAGTCGAAAGACTATTAGACCGTCCAGATCGTTTGATTGGTCTTATTCTTATCGGCAACAACCTCGTTAATATTCTCGCGTCCGCGATCGCGACCATTATTGGTATGCGTTTGTATGGTGATTTAGGTGTCGCTATCGCAACCGGTGCACTAACTATGGTTGTATTGGTTTTTGCCGAGGTTACCCCTAAAACAATTGCAGCGCTTTACCCTGAACGTGTGTCCTACGCGAGCAGTATATTATTGACCATACTGATGAAGTTACTGTCGCCTTTAGTGATGCTTGTTAACTTTATTACGAATGGCTTTATCCGCTTACTTGGTGTAAGAGCGGATCACTCAGCAGAAGATCATCTTAGCTCCGATGAGCTGCGTACGGTGGTAAATGAAGCTGGCGGTTTGATCCCTCGCCGACACCAAGACATGCTAGTGTCTATTTTAGATCTTGAGCACGTCACCGTGAACGACATTATGGTCCCACGCAATGAAATTACCGGTATTGATATTAACGACGACTGGAAATCCATTGTTCGCCAGCTAACACACTCACCACATGGACGCATAGTTTTCTATCGTGACCAAATTGATGAAGTGGTTGGCATGCTGCGCTTGCGTGAAGCTTATCGTCTGATGTTGGAAAAGAACGAATTCAACAAAGAAACGCTATTACGTGCTGCTGATGAGGTCTATTACATCCCAGAAGGCACACCACTGAACGTGCAAATGTTGAAATTCCAACGCAACAAGCAACGTATCGGTCTGATCGTGGATGAGTACGGTGATATCATCGGTCTAATCACTCTTGAAGATATTCTGGAAGAGATCATTGGTGAGTTCACGACGTCAATTTCTCCAAGCCTCTCTGATGAAATCAGTCCTCAAGGTGACGGAAGCTTTCTTATTGAAGGCAGCACCAATATTCGAGATATTAACAAAGGCCTGAAATGGGATTTACCAACGGATGGCCCAAGAACGTTAAACGGTCTTATTTTGGAGCACCTGGAAGATATTCCAGAGAGCCATTTAAGCGTGAGAGTAGCGGGTCACCCAATGGAACTTGTTGAGATTGAAGAGAACCGAATCAAGCTCGTTCGTGTTTATCCGAAGAAGAAAAAATCGACATCCAAATAACCAAAAGAAAAGCCTGACTCATGTCAGGCTTTTTTACTTATTGGGGCAATATGCTTCTTAATGAGCACCTAGTCGATGCGCAACTCTTTTAACATCGACTCAGGCAAAGCAAGTTCATCATTTTTGTTCACCGAAACACCAGCATCCAAAATGTTCTTTGCGATCTGTTGTGCTTCTTTTAAAGAGTGCATTGCTGCCGTGCCGCATTGGTATTCGTTAAGTTCAGGGATCTTATTCTGACTTTCTACCTTCAGCACGTCTTCCATTGCTGCAATCCAAGCATCTGCGACTTGCTGCTCTGATGGTGTGCCAATCAGACTCATGTAAAAACCTGTGCGGCAACCCATAGGCGAAATATCGATGATCTCAACAGAATCACCGTTTAGGTGATTACGCATAAAGCCTGCATAAAGGTGCTCTAGGGTGTGAATACCTTTTTCAGAAAGAATGTCTTTGTTTGGCGCAGTAAAGCGTAAGTCGAAAACAGTAATCGTATCCCCTTTTGGGGTCTGCATGGTTTTCGCCACTCGCACTGCCGGTGCATTCATACGAGTGTGGTCCACGGTAAAACTATCGAGTAAAGGCATTACATCTCTCCTGATTGTAACTCCAGTACCTTTCGGTAATGGATAAATGTCATTCATCCCTACAGCACATGAACTGACTGTGGGCTAAAAGAACCAGCTGCTGTTGTCTTCTAATTCCTCACGACATTGCTTCAGCTGCCAGCCATAAGTTTTCGCTGTTTGTTCAACACGTCGAGCGACTTTGATTAAACTAGGTTTTCGATTATAAGTGCCTCGCTTATATCCACCTCGCCCTTCATGATAAGCCAGATACTGGTTATAGGGATCCCATAATGAAATCCCTAGCTGACGCCGTGTTTCATGAGTGTACCAACCGACAAACATCATAGAATCATCGAAGTTGGTACGAGAGCCCCCCTGACCTGTCGCATCTTGGAAGTCTTCCCAAGCAGGGTCTTGAGCTTGAGCATAACCATACGCACTGCTGACTCGTCCCCAAGGAATAAACCCTAGCAAATAATCTTTAGGTGGTTTTGCATCGTGCCGAAAGCTGCTTTCTTGTTTAATGATGGCCATAGCGACATGAATAGGGGTACCCCATTCATCTTCCATATCTTTGGCATCATCGTACCAACCGGATTTCTCTCGGAATATCTCGCATAAGTTATTCTGCTGCTTTGGCGGTGCCGTAGCACAACCTGCAAGTAACACGCTTCCAAGTACCGCTACTACTAACGACTTAATGTTCAACCCCACCAATCCTTAGTTAGTCATTACTGCTTCAGGTAAGCAAAGTAATCTTCCAAAAAATCATCAAAAGAAAGCATGTCACTCTGCTCTGCTTGCTTTTGTTTTTCCACGGACGACGCAACTTCCGTTTCCATCGTATCTTGTGAATAGTACTGATAACCGTGAGCTAGGTTTTCATCACGGTACTTCATACCAAGAGTACAACCGACTTTACCTAGCCCACCCAGCTCTTTCGTTAGCTCTAATAGTTGACCAGAGATCGTTAGTTCTGGGTTATCAATCCATGTCTCGAGTTGATTACACACATCTTGGTATGCACAGCCACCAGCGGTCATATCCATTTGCTGTGCTATTTGACGTAACTCGACGAAAACTCGGTGTGCCCAATCTTGTAGAGATAGACGCTCACCTTGGCAACCAATTTGCAGCATTAGACCTTTTTCACGGCCTGAAACAATGACTTTATTCCAGTTATCGCGCCAACACTCTAATTCACAGTTATCCATAGGGTCTGAGTCTGACAAGGCCGCCCAGGTAAGGAAGAGATCCAAGAATCGTACTTGCTCTTCATTTAAGCCCACTGCGCTGAATGGGTTAACATCTAGAGAACGAACTTCAATGTATTCGACACCACCGCGTCGTAACGCATCTGAAGGCTTCTCACCACTTTTCGATACACGTTTTGGACGAATCGGAGCGTACAGTTCATTCTCAATTTGTAAGATATTGGAATTAAGCTGGCGGTATTCACCATCCACTTTTACCCCAATTTTCGCAAACTCTTCTGATGGGTGGCGAATCGCATCACTCAAACCATCGAGGTATTGGTCAATGCTGTTAAAACCAATTTTCAGCACACTTTGAGCACTATTGGTATAGCCAAGATCGCTCAAACGCAAAGACGTCGACTTCGGCAAATATAATGTCCCGCCAATCTTCTCGAATGGCAGATCGGTTTCACGACCTTGAATAAAAGAGCCACATAACGCTGGTGATGCACCAAAGAAGTAGGGAATCATCCAGCCAAAGCGGTAGTAATTACGGATCAACGCAAAGTACGCATCAGACTTAGCATCTTGGCGGGCTTGTTCATCTTGCTCGCCATAGAGCGCATCCCAAAATGTTTCAGGAAACGAGAAGTTAAAATGGACACCTGAAATAATTTGCATCAGGCTGCCATAGCGACGCTTTAGGCCTTCTCGGTACAGCGTTTTCATTTTCGCTGCATTCGAAGAGCCATACTGGGCTAACTGAATATCATCCTCTGAGCCTACGTAGCAAGGCATTGATAGTGGCCACATTTTCTCTTCACCCATTTTGGTTTGAGTGAAATGATGGATATCTTTCAGCTGTGCCATCAGTTCTGGAATTTCATGTGACACAGGCGTAATGAACTCTAACAATGATTCCGAAAAATCCGTTGTGATCCATTGATTTGTGAACGCAGAGCCTAACCCTTCAGGATGAGGAGTTGTAGCTAGATGTCCATCCTGACGATAGCGCAAAGTTTCTCGCTCAACACCGCGTCCAAACTGCTTAAATACTTCGGGGTTTGATGCAACTTTTTTTAGTCGCGCAGCAAAATCAGTCAAAATGAGGTTCGCTTATATTGGGAGCAGGACACTTGTTACATAACACAAGTGTAAGCTAAGTTATTGATAGTTAATGCATCTAGATAAATAACCCACGAAAAGTTGCTTATCTAGATGAATAGCGGAGAAACGTTTCTCCGCTATTAAATGTGTACTCTATCGAATGATTTCAAGCTCTTCTACGTCTTTCCCCAACTTTTCTAATTGAGGACGCAACGATTTAGCATCACCAACGACGATAATTTGATAGTCATTTGGATCAAACCATTTCTGAGCCAGCGCATTCAACGTCTGCTTATCGACTTTTTCTACGATAGCGTTTCTTTGCTGCAAGTAATCATGATCGAGGTTGTACTTAAGAATATCACTGATGAGCTCCGCTTTTTGTGTTGGCGTTTCATATTTCAGTGCATCTTTTTGACCGACCGCTTGACGCATAAATTTCATCTCTTCATCAGTAATACCTGACTGCGAGTATTCATTTAGCTCATTTTCCATCTCAATGATCGAAGCAACCGTTGCATCCGCTCGTACTTGCGCGGTGAAAACCACCGAGCCTGTTTCTGGATTACCAGAGAAGTAGCCGTAAGCACCGTATGTGTAACCCTTGTCTTCACGTAGATTTTGGTTAATGCGGCTATTGAAGTTCCCAGCTAAGTTGAAGTTTGCCAGTTGACTTAGGTAAAAATCGCCCGTTGCGTCGTAAGGCATACCTTGACGAACCATCATGACCACACTTTGCGGCGCTCCTGGTTTATCAACAAGATGGATCTTTTGCTCACCTAATGCAGCAATGCTTTGCGGTGCATACAATGGCGCAGCTTCATCTTGCCAGTTTTTCCAGAACGTCAGTTGCTGCTCAATTTCCTGTTTATTGATGTCACCAACAACGACGATTTGCGCACTTTGTGGCGTGTAATGCTTCGAGTAGAATTCACGGACATCATCCAACGTTAATGCACTGACACCTGCTTGCGTGCCGTCTTTTGGTCGAGCAAAAACCGAATCCCCATAGAGCACCTGGCGACTCGCTTGTGACGCCATCCAACTTGGATTTTGGTGCTCATACACCAGGCCTTCTAGCGCTTGCATTTTTACACGCTCGAAATCATCTTGATTAAATGCAGGAGACAGCAACATCTCTTCGACAATTTCTAACGTCGGCTCTAAGTTCTTTTCTAGAGCAGAAACACTGATGTTTGTTGTATAACCTGTGGCATTAACAGAGATAACACTACCCAGTTTATCAAGCTCAGCTTGAATCTCTTCGACACTGCGTTTCGTTGTACCTTCTTGCAACATCGCAGCGGTCAATTGGGCAAGACCTTCTTTACCCTTTTCAACAAAACGTGTCCCTGCAGGTAGACTAAATTGCATCATCACCGTCGGCGTTTCATCGCTAACTGCACCAAGCAGCTCTGAGCCATTCTTGAAATGTAACTCGTACAGCTCTGGCATCGTCGCTTTCACTGGTTCTCCTACTGGCGGTTGCACTGAGCGATCGAAGTTATCGGTCGCACGACGATACGCCAATTGGTCATCGGAAATCTTCTCATATTCTGGCAGCGTGCGCTTTGGCGTCACAAAGGTCGCAGGTTTTACGACAAGGTCTGTTTTTCCTTTTGGGACCACGCTTAGGGTCACTTTGTTCTTACCTTGGATAAAGTCCGTATACGCTTTTTCTACCGAAGTCGGCGTAACTGCACGGATTTGCTCAAGCTGTTGCTCAAGACGATCAGGATCGCCGAAAAATGTCTCGTTGGAAGCCAACTGAGTCACTTTACCTTTAACGCTTTCTAGCGCAAAAATAGCATCCGCTTCCGCTTTACCCTTCAACTGCTCAAGGCGATCTTCTGTCACGCCTTTTTCCGCAAACTGATTCAGTGATTGTAAAAGCTCGTCGTACAGTTTTGATAGGTCGCCTTTGTCTCCAGAATCACCCATTGCGTAAACGTAAAAGTTACACGCCAGTTCAGCACAATCATGGAATGAACCAGCATCGACCGCTTTTTGAGTCTTCACTAGGTCTTGATAGAGCACGCTGTTGGTACCGCCACCCAATACTTCTGATAATGTATCGAGAGACGCTTGGCTTTCTTCGCCGTTGTAGGTTGTTGGCCACGCGATCATCACCATAGGTTGTTGAATACGATCTTCTAGAGTGATGTATTTATCTTCTTGCAGTTTTGCAGGTTGTTTCGGCGCATTTTCAACCTCAGGACCACGAGGAATCGAACCGAAGTACTTATTTACCCACTCTAGAGTTTGTTCAACGTCTAAGTCACCACCGATCGTGATAGTCGCATTGTTTGGGCCATACCAACGCAAGAAAAACGCTTTGAGATCGTTCACATCAACACGATCAAGATCTTCAACATAACCAATGGTTTGCCACGAATACGGGTGACCTTCAGGATATAGCGCTTCGGACATGCGCTCCCAAATTAAGCCATAAGGACGATTATCGTAACGCTGAGCTCGCTCATTTTTTACAGTAGAACGCTGAATTTCAAATTTGCGTTGAGAAACCGCATCCAACAAAAAGCCCATACGGTCAGACTCTAACCACAGCATTTTCTCGAGCTGGTTAGCAGGGACCGTTTCAAAGTAGTTAGTACGATCGCGGTTTGTTGTACCATTTAACGTGCCGCCAGCCTCTGTGATGATTCTGAAGTGCTCTTGGTCACCAACGTTCTCTGAGCCTTGGAACATCATGTGCTCAAAGAAATGCGCAAAACCAGACTTACCCACTTCTTCACGAGCTGAACCAACATGGTAAGTCACATCCACATGGACCAATGGGTCAGAATCTTCAGGAGCTAAGATCACCGTTAAACCATTATCGAGTTTATACTTTTGGTATGGAATCTTAACTTTGCCTTCTTCAGCTTTCGATGACTCAACGAAAGTTACCCCTTTCGGCAGTGATGAAACTGGCGTATTTGATGCACAGCCCGTGATCACCAACAGTGAACACGCGCCAACCCAAAACATCTTCATGTACTTTCCTTAAAATAATCCGAGATAGATGGCCGCAAGTAAGCTATACCTAGCAGCCTTTCCTAAAAATATTAAAATCACGCAAGGCAGAAACTTCATTCTTAGCCACCCTGCGGCTAAACACAGCGGGTCTCCTATTACAGGTAACCAGCTAAAAAATAATCCCCAATAGCCATACTTAGAGAGCCACTTTAATGCGGTATGACCGTGCTTTTCCTCTTGTGCTTTGTTGGGAATCCACAAGCCAAGCCAATAATTTGTTAAGCCACCAAGCGTATTACCGATAGTAGCGACCATAACAATTGAAGAAACGGAGTATTGATTTAATGAGAGAGTGGCAACTAAGCCCGCCTCAGAACCACCAGGCAACAACGTGGCACTGAGAAAACCGGTCATGAAAAGCACCCATAATGCTGAATCTGAAAACCAAAGCGCTAAACTTTCAAAACTCGTGTTAAATGCTTCTAGCATGTCATATCAAGCAACACCTTGCCTCTGGTTCTTCCTGATTCGACCTGCTGGTGAGCACCAATGACATCACTCATAGGATAAACCTGTTGAATTTCAGTCTTCAGTAAGCCAACGCCGACCATGTACAACAAGGTATCTAACTGCGCAGGGTCTGGTTCAACCAACATGCCACTAGCCTCAAAGCCTAGGAGTTTGGCTTTTTCACAAATCAGCTCAGCAGTTATGGTTGGAACGGTGATGACTCTCGCATTGTCTTTCAGGCATTTAAGCGCATCTAACGCAGCATCTCCGCCTACTAAATCAATCAAAACATCAACATCTTCAACACGTTCTGACACTGGTGCAAATTGATAGTTCACTGCATGAGCACCGAGCGTCGCAAGGTAATCTAAATTTCGTTCACTGCAGGTTGTAAAGACTTCCGCTTTCGTCGCGATCGCAATTTGTACCGCGAGGTGTCCAACACCACCGGCACCAGCGAGGATAAGTACGCGATCGTTTTCCGTCACATTAGCCTTACTGAGAGCTTGTGCCGCAGTTTGTCC
Organism: Vibrio sp. OY15; assembly: GCF_000742455.1. Classification (NCBI taxonomy): domain Bacteria; kingdom Pseudomonadati; phylum Pseudomonadota; class Gammaproteobacteria; order Vibrionales; family Vibrionaceae; genus Vibrio; species Vibrio sp. OY15. Next base: position 276,759 of record NZ_JPIL01000003.1, read on the forward strand.
CGCCAACGGTAATGCAGCAGCTGCCTCTAAAGTGACAGAGCTAGGAACATGACTTAACTCAGTTTCTGGAACACATATGTATTGACTGTAACCACCGCCTCGAACTGGGAAACCAATAAATCCAGCCACCTCATCACCTTCATTAAAACGTGATGCCCCCTCTCCACAAGACATCACTTTTCCTGAGATGTCGTAACCTGGCACCCAAGGTAAATTATCCTTATTCTGCGCTGCTGCCCAACCGAGCCCAGCTCGAGTTTTGACATCAATAGGATTTACGCCTGAAAAAGCGACTTTTACTAAGACTTCACCAGGCTGTGGTGATGGTGTAGAAGCATGTTGAATCGCGAGTACGTTGGCATCACCAAACTCAGTGATAACGATCTGTTTGTGTTCCATAAACCATTCCCTGCAAGAAAACAAAAAGGGATGCGAAAGCATCCCTTTGACTATAAACCATTTTGTTAACCTAAGTTAATCGTGATTTTGTAAATTGGTTGATCATTCCATTTTCAATAATGTCTAACCAACAAGTGCTAACAATATACCAGCCGCAACGGCTGAACCCAGCACACCAGCAACGTTTGGTCCCATCGCATGCATTAACAAAAAGTTTTGCGGGTTAGCTTGTAAACCAACTTTGTTTACGACTCGCGCGGCCATTGGTACCGCAGAAACGCCAGCCGCACCAATAAGTGGGTTGATGTCTTCTTTCGAGAACTTGTTAAGCAGTTTCGCCATCAGGACGCCCGCACCAGTACCGATACTAAATGCAACTGCGCCTAACCCCAAGATACCTAACGTTTCTAGGTTCAAGAACTGCTCAGCTTGCAGCTTAGAACCAACACCAAGACCTAAAAAGATAGTCACTATGTTGATCAATTCATTTTGAGCAGTTTTCGATAAACGATCGACCACACCAGCTTCACGCATCAAGTTACCCAAACAGAACATACCAACCAATGGCGTAGCTGAAGGTAAGAACAGAATCGTCATCAGTAATACAGCAAGCGGGAAGATGACTTTCTCCCATTTACCAACATGACGAAGCTGAGCCATCTTGATTTGACGCTCTTCCTTGGTTGTCAGTGCTTTCATGATTGGTGGCTGGATGATCGGCACCAATGCCATATAGCTGTATGCCGCGACTGCAATCGCACCTAACAGATCTGGAGAGAGCTTACTCGCCAAGAAAATCGCTGTTGGCCCATCAGCACCACCGATGATCGCGATAGACGAAGCATCTGCCATGGAGAACTCCATGCCAGGTACATAGTTGAGCAAAATAGCGCCAAACAGTGTTGCAAAAATACCAAACTGCGCAGCCGCACCTAACCACAACGTTTTTGGGTTTGCGATCAAAGCACCAAAGTCAGTCATCGCGCCCACACCCATGAAGATCAATAGCGGGAACACACCCGATTCAATCCCAATGTAGTAAACGTAGTAGAGCAAGCCACCAGGCTCAGTAAAGCCAGCATTTGGAATATTCGCCAAAATAGCACCGAAACCAATCGGCAATAACAGTAAAGGTTCAAATCCTTTTTTAATTGCCAAAAACAGCAAGGTACAACCAACCAGCATCATACAGATTTGGCCGAACTCGAAGTTAGCGATCCCTGTTTCTGCCCAAAGGGTTAACAATCCGTCCATGATACTCCCTTACGCCAGGCTCAACAGAGGCGCACCTACTGTGACAGCATCGCCTTCTTTAACGTTCAGCTCTTGAACCACACCACCACGCGCCGCTCGTACTTCAGTTTCCATTTTCATCGCTTCAAGGATGAGCAATACATCGCCTTCAGCTACCTCAGCACCAGGTTGAACATTCACTTTGAAGATGTTACCTGCAAGAGGAGCAGGTACCGCTTCTGCTGAAGCATTAGAAGGTGCGCTAGGTGTAGCCGATTTTGCCGGTGCATTAGAAGGAGCAACAGATGTCAGTTCACCTTGAGGGCCAACTTCCACCTCATACACCTGCCCGTCAACACGTACACTATAAGTTTCTACACCACCAGTTGCTGGTTGAGCTACAGGTACAGCAGGCTTCTCAGCTTCTAGCGTTGGTGCAGGCTCAAATGCTTCTGGGTTTTCACGATTCTTAAGGAACTTAAGCCCAACTTGAGGGAAAAGTGCATAAGTGAGTACGTCATCAACACGCTCACTTGCTAGCTTAATGCCTTCTGATTTCGCTTTCTCCATCAGATCAACCGTAAGCGTCTCCATTTCAGGCTCAAGTAAATCGGCAGGACGACAGGTAATTGGCTCTTTACCATCAAGCACTTTCGCTTGCAGTTCTGCATTTAACTCGGCTGGCGCTTGACCGTACTCACCTTTCAATAGGCCAGCGGTTTCCTTGGTAATACTCTTATAGCGCTCGCCAGTAAGAACGTTAATCACCGCTTGCGTACCGACGATCTGTGAAGTTGGAGTCACCAATGGAATGAAACCAAGATCTTCACGTACACGAGGGATCTCTTCTAATACTTCATCAATGCGATCCGCAGCACCCTGCTCTTTCAACTGGCCTTCCATATTGGTCAGCATACCACCAGGCACTTGAGCAATCAGGATGCGTGAATCGACTCCTTTTAACTGGCCTTCCCACTTCGCATACTTCTTACGTACCTCACGGAAATATGCGGCGATAGATTCCAGTTGCTCGAGTTTCAAATTGGTATCTCGCTCGGTGCCTTCTAGCATAGCGACTACCGTTTCTGTCGGTGTATGACCGTAAGTACAACTCATTGAAGAAATCGCAGTATCGAGAATATCAATACCGGCTTCTACTGCTTTTACCGCTGTTGCTGTAGACAGCCCCGTTGTTGCATGACAATGAAGTGCCAATGGCACATCACAAGACGCTTTGATACGCGTGATAAGCTCTTCCGCTTCATAAGGCTTAAGTAAGCCAGACATATCTTTAATACACAGCGAATGACAACCTAAATCCTCTAGGCGTTTTGCCAAGTCAACCCAAGTGTCTGCGTTATGCACTGGGCTCGTTGTGTAAGACAACGTACCTTGAGCATGCGCACCAACATCAACCGTTGCTTTCACGGCTTTCTGGAAGTTTCGCACGTCATTCATTGCATCAAAAATACGGAATACATCCATGCCGTTAGCATGCGCGCGTTCAACAAACTTTTCTACTACGTCGTCGGCATAATGGCGGTATCCTAAAAGGTTTTGACCACGCAGTAGCATTTGCATTGGTGTATTAGGCATCGCTTTTTTTAGTTCACGTAAACGCTCCCAAGGGTCTTCCCCTAAGAATCGAATACAAGAATCAAATGTTGCACCACCCCAAGTCTCTAGAGACCAGTAACCAACCTTATCCAACTCAGCTGCGATAGGCAGCATATCCTCAATACGCATACGCGTAGCAAATAGTGATTGATGGGCATCACGAAGGACCACATCAGTAATAGCTAGTGGTTTAGACATGCTCTTAAACTCCTTTTTAATCCTAGTTCGGCTACTTCGCGAATGAGGCGCGATGTTTATGAATCGCAGCCGAGATCGCCGCCACTACTTGTGGACTAACAGCTGAAGAGGTTGATTGAATATTAGTGTTTGTTTTTGGTGCTGCGATCGGCTCTGGTACTTCTTCTGGTACCAATTTCGACATTAACCGAACGAGATAAACAAGAATAGTGAGGAAAATAAATACGACCGCCATCCCCGTTAGCATCAGGGTGGCCGCATCTACTAGCAGGCTTCCTATATTAGTCATGTTGCTTCCTTTCTTTGTCATCCTGACAACGTGCAGGACTTTAATAGTGTCAAATCCCGACCCATGGATTATCTCGATTGGTTAAATTTTGTCAATTTTGTTTAAGGAAGGTTTGTAGTAATCCTGATAAATGATTATTTATTCACTACCCAGATCACAGTTCATGACAAAATAATCACTTCAAATCGCTATCACCTTACGAACAGAGTAAAGGAGGACATAAATAAAAACTGCGATTTAGATTTCAAAATCAAATCGGGACTCACGCAGTAAAAACCAACAAAAACAAAAAGATGAACAAGATTAACAATAAATAAACAAATAACAAACAAAGTGACTACATGAGAGTGATTGAAATGAAAAATGGAAGTCAGTGTATAGGAGGGATAATCAGGATGATTTCACACGATGCGACAGAAGCTTGATAGCAAATTGCTTAGATACGCACATATTCGCTTTTAAAAAGAGGAACATAGGCTCTAGTGATCCTACGCCATATTTCAGATGTCTAGATACAAAAAAGCCTCGCAATTGCGAGGCTTTTTCAATAAGTGGCGCGTCCTGGAGGATTCGAACCTCCGACCGCCTGGTTCGTAGCCAGGTACTCTATCCAGCTGAGCTAAGGACGCGCAGTTTTCGATATCGAATTTCATCAATATCAGGGCATTACCCTTTAATAAGTGGCGCGTCCTGGAGGATTCGAACCTCCGACCGCCTGGTTCGTAGCCAGGTACTCTATCCAGCTGAGCTAAGGACGCGCAAGTTTTCGATATCAACTTTCTCCAAAATCAGGGCTTCCCCCTTTATTATGTCGCTTATACACATGCATACGAGCCTCCGACCGCCTTGTTCGTAGCCAGGGCCTCTATCCAGCTGAGCTAAGAACGCGAAATTTTCAACAACAA